>JAFLDH010000011.1 GCA_017302505.1 Burkholderiales bacterium | reverse complement strand
CCGATGGTGCCGACCATGCCGTCGCCGAACACCGCCATCCAGGCCCCGGCCTCGCGCGGGCCCGAGCCCTGCACGCGCGCCACCACGATGCGCACCGCCGGCGACCGCGCCAGTCGGCGCAGCAGCGCATCGGCCTGGCCGGAAGCGTTCATCGGGAACCGTTGCGGACTATCACAGCGGGGCTGACGCAATGGCCGTGCCAGCGGCGTTCAGCTGCCGCGGTAGGTGGAGTAGCTCCAGGGCGAGGCCAGCAGCGGCACGTGGTAGTGCAGCGACGCATCGGCGATGCCGAAGTCCAGCGGCACCTCGTCCAGGAAAGCCGGCTCGGGCAGCGCCACGCCACGGCCGCGGAAGTAAGGCGCCACGCTGAACACCAGGCGGTAGCGGCCAGGCAACAGCGCGGCGTCGGCCAGCAGCGGCTGGTCGGCGCGGCCGTCGTCGTTGAGCCGGATGGTCTTCAGCGGCACCGCGGTCGCGCCATCCAGGCGGTACAGGGCGACGGCCATGCCGGCGGCCGGGCTGCCGTGCATCGTGTCGAGCACGTGCGTGGTGAGTTTTCCCATGCGCGAATCCTTGGTTGGGCAGGCGCGGAGAGCTTGCGCCGGTCGGCAAAGTGTATACACTTCGGGATACAGTGCAAGCCCCCACCATGGCCCGATCGTCGTCTGCCGCCACCGCCCCGCGCAGGAAGCCGCGGGTGGCCGCGCTGGCCGCGGCCGACGGCGCCGGACCCACCCAGCGCATCGTCGATTCCATCACCACGGCCATCGTCGAGCGCCGGTTGATGCCGGGCACCAAGCTGGTGGAGCAGCAGATTGCCGACATCTTCGGCGTCTCGCGCACCCTCGTGCGCCAGGCGCTCAACCAGCTCAGCCGCGACCGGCTGGTGACGCTGGAGCCGGCGCGCGGCGCCTTCGTCGCCAAGCCCAGCGTGCAAGAGGCACGCCAGGTGTTCGAGGTGCGCACCATGCTCGAGGCCGCCATGCTGCGCCAACTGTGCGCGCAGATCAGTGACGCACAGATCGCCGAGCTGCGCCAGCACCTGAAGGCCGAGGCCTCGGCCGTGGCGCGCACCGATGTGTCGGGCCGTACACGGCTGCTGGCCGACTTTCACGTGGTGCTGGCGCGCATGCTGGGCAACCAGGTGCTGGCCGAGATGCTGGAAGACCTGCTGACCCGCAGCTCGCTGATCGCGCTGATGTACCAGTCCTCGCATTCGGCCGAGCATTCGCAGGAAGAGCACGTGGCCATCGTCGACGCACTGGAAAAACGCGACGCCCGCGCCGCAGTGCGGCTGCTGGAGGCCCACCTGGGCAACGTCGAGCGCAACCTTCGCCTGAACCCGCGCGTGGCCGACCTGGCCACGGTGCTGCAACCCCTTTGACCACAAGGACCGATCCATGGCCACCGAGGCTCCCTCCCCCACCCTGCCCTATGCGCGCGACCTGCGCGGCTACGGCCGCCAGGTGCCGCACGCGCGCTGGCCCGGCGACGCGAAGATCGCCGTGCAGTTCGTGCTGAACTACGAAGAAGGCGGCGAGAACAACGTGCTGCACGGCGACCCGACCAGCGAGACCTTCCTGTCCGAGCTGGTCACCGCGCAGGCCTACGAGAACCGCCACATGACGATGGAGTCGATGTACGAGTACGGCTCGCGCGTCGGCGTCTGGCGCATCCTGCGCGAGTTCGAGCAGCGCGGCCTGCCGCTCACCGTGTTCGGCGTGGTCTCGGCGTTGGAGCGCTACCCCGAGCTGCTCAAGGTATTCATGGACGCCGGCCACGAGATCGCCAACCACGGCCTGCGCTGGATCCATTACCAGAACCTGCCCGAGGCGACGGAACGCCGCCACGTTGGCGTGGCCACCCACCTGCTGAAGGAGCTGACCGGCGGTGCCTGGCCGGCCGGCTGGTACACCGGCCGCGACAGCCCCAACACCCGCCGTCTGGTGGCCGACCAGGGCGGCTACGAATACGACAGCGACTACTACGGCGACGACCTGCCCTTCTGGCTGCAGGTGCAAAAGAGCGACGGCACGCTGGCACCGCACCTGGTGGTGCCCTATTCGCTGGACACCAACGACATGCGCTTCGTGCAGGCGCAGGGTTTCAACACCGGCGAGCATTTCTTCAACTACCTGCGCGACAGTTTCGACGCGCTGTATGCCGAGGGCGACAGCGCGCCGAAGATGATGTCCATCGGCATGCACTGCCGGCTGCTGGGCAAGCCGGGGCGCATCGGCTCGCTGCAGCGCTTCCTGGACCATGTGCAGAAGCACGAGCGCGTCTGGGTCTGCCGGCGCGTGGACATCGCCCGCCACTGGAAGGCCACGCATCCATTCGATGCGTCCACCGCCTTCGTCTGGAGATGACATGCCCCTGACTTTGGAGCAACTGAACGCCGCCACGCAGGCCGAGTTCACGGCGCTGCTGGACGGCACCTACGAGCATTCGCCGTGGGTGGCTTCGGGCGCCTGGGCCAAGCGGCCCTTCGCCACGCTGACGCAGCTGAAGCGCGCGATGGCCGAAGCGGTGCGCGACGCCGGCACCGAGGTGCAGCTGAAGCTGATTCGCGCCCACCCCGAGCTGGCCGGCAAGGCGATGATCAGCAAGACGCTCACCGCCGAAAGCACGAACGAGCAGGGCAAGGCCGGGCTGACCGACTGCACGCCCGAAGAGTTCGCCAAGATCCAGAAGCTGAACGCCGACTACAACGCCAAGTTCGGCTTCCCGTTCATCCTGGCGGTGCGCGGGCCGCGCGGCTTGGGCCTCACGAAGGCCGAGATCATCGCCACCTTCGAGCGGCGTCTGGGCCACCCGGTGGACTACGAGCGCGACGAGGCGCTGCGCAACATCCACCGCATTGCCGAGATCCGGCTGAACGACAAGTTCGGCGTGGAGCCCACCTTCGGCAACCAGGTGCTGGACTGTGCCGAGCTGCTGGCCCGGCACAGCGACCCCGGCTTCAAGGAGCAGGGGCAGCTGACCGTGACCTACCTGACCGAGGCGCACCTTGCCTGCACGGCCCAGCTGCAGCGCTGGATGCAGGACTGCGGCTTCGACGAGGTGCGCGTCGATGCGGTGGGCAACGTGGTCGGCGTCTACCACGGCCAGGACCGGCAGGCGAAGCGGCTGCTGACCGGCAGCCACTTCGACACCGTGCGCAATGGCGGCAAGTACGACGGGCGGCTGGGCATCTTCGTGCCGCTGGTGGCCGTGCGCGAGCTGCACCGCGCGGGCAAGCGGCTGCCCTTCGGCATCGAGGTGGTGGGCTTCTCGGAAGAGGAAGGCCAGCGCTACAAGGCCACCTTCCTGGCCTCGGGCGCGCTGACCGGCAGCTTCAACCCCGCGTGGCTGGAGCAGACCGATGCCGACGGCATCACGATGCGCGAGGCGATGCGCGCCGCCGGCCTGCCCGGCACGATGGGGGCCATTGCCGGCATCAAGCGCGACCCGGCCCGCTACCTGGGCTTCGTCGAAGTGCACATCGAGCAGGGCCCGGTGCTGAACGAGCTGGACCTGCCGCTGGGCGTGGTCACCTCCATCAACGGCAATGCGCGTTTCATGGGCCAGGTGATCGGCATGGCCAGCCATGCCGGCACCACGCCAATGGGCCGCCGCCGCGACGCCGCCTGCGCGGTGGCCGAGCTGGCGCTTTACCTGGAGCAGCGCGCCTCGTCGGTGCCCAACCTGGTGGGCACCGTGGGCCAACTGCAGGTGCCGGCCGGCTCCACCAACGTGGTTCCGGGGCGCTGCATCTTCAGCCTGGACATCCGCGCCACCACCAACGAAGTGCGCGACGCCTGCATCGCCGACGTGCGTGCCGAACTGCAGCGCATCTGCGAAGCGCGCGGCCTGCACTTCACGCTGGAAGAGACGATGCGCGGCGCCGCGGCGCCCAGCGCGCCGGAATGGCAGGCGCGCTGGGAACGTGCGGTCGAATCGCTGGGGCTGCCGGTGTTCCACATGCCCAGCGGCGCCGGCCACGACGCGCAGAAGCTGCACGAGCTGATGCCGCAGGCGATGCTGTTCGTGCGCGGCCTGAACGCCGGCATCAGCCACAACCCGCTGGAAGCCACCACCAACGACGACGCCGACCTGTGCGTGCGCGCCTTCCAGCACCTGTTGAACCAACTCGCGGAAGAAGCCCGATGAGCAGCACCGCCTATGACCGCCTGGACGCCTGGGTCGACGCCCATTTCGACGAGGAAGTGAAGTTCCTGCAGGCCCTGGTGCAGGTGCCCACCGACACGCCGCCTGGCAACAACGCGCCGCATGCCGAACGCACGGCCGAGTTGCTGCAGGGCTTCGGCTACCTGGCCGAGAAGCACCCGGTGCCGGCCGCGCAGGTGCAGGCCTATGGCCTGCAGTCCATCACCAACCTGATCGTGCGCCGGCGCTTCGGCGCCGGCCCGACCATTGCGCTGAACGCGCACGGCGACGTGGTGCCGCCCGGCGAAGGCTGGACGCACGACCCCTATGGCGGCGAGGTGGTGGACGGCCAGCTCTACGGCCGCGCTGCGGCGGTGAGCAAGAGCGACTTCGCCACCTACACCTTCGCGCTGCGCGCGCTGGAGGCGCTGGGCGAGAAGCTCAAGGGCGGCGTGGAACTGCACTTCACCTACGACGAGGAATTCGGCGGCGAACTGGGCCCCGGCTGGCTGCTGCAGCAGGGCCTGACCCGGCCCGACTACCTGCTGGCCGCCGGCTTCAGCTACCAGGTGGTCACCGCCCACAACGGCTGCCTGCAGATGGAAGTGACCGTGCACGGCAAGATGGCCCATGCCGCCATCCCCGACACCGGCGTGGACGCGCTGCAGGGCGCGGTGGCCATCCTGAACGCTCTGTATGCGCAGAACACGCTGTACAAGCAAGTGCGCTCCCGGGTCGAAGGCATCACCCACCCGTACCTGAACGTCGGCCGCATCGAAGGCGGCACCAACACCAATGTGGTGCCGGGCAAGGTGGTGCTGAAGCTCGACCGGCGCATGATCCCCGAAGAGAACCCGGCCGAGGTGGAGGCCGCCATCCGCAAGGTGATCGCCGACGCGGCCGCCGGCTGCCCCGGCATCACGGTGGACATCAAGCGGCTGCTGCTGGCAAATTCGATGCAGCCGTTGCCGGGCAACAAGCCGCTGGTCGACGCGCTGCAGAAGCACGGCCAGGCGGTGTTCGGCGAGCCGATCCCCACCAGCGGCACGCCGCTGTACACCGACGTGCGGCTGTACGTGGCGCAGGGCATCCCGGCGGCGATCTACGGCGCGGGGCCGCGCACGGTGCTGGAAAGCCACGCCAAGCGCGCCGACGAGCGGCTGGCGCTGGAAGACCTGCGGCGTGCCACCAAGGTGGTGGCGCGCACCTTGTTCGATCTTCTGCACTGAAAGATGCCAGCAGCCGCACCACATGAGTGCTTGACCCGATTCCCGTGGTGCGCCGGCCGCGCACAGAATTTGCTGAAGTGCCGGGTTGCGCGGGCACTCAGCGCCCGTCCCTGACCCCCCACCTAAGCCTGGAGCCACGATGCACCTGCCCCGATTCACCCGCCGCCAAGGCCTGGCCGCCCTGGCCGCCGCCACCCTGTCTGCCGCCGCGCTGCCCGTGGCGCAGGCGCAGGAAACCACCATCAAGTTCCAGCTCGACTGGCGCTTCGAAGGGCCGGCCGCGCTGTTCCTGGTGCCGGTGGCCAAGGGCTACTTCAAGGCCGAGGGCCTGAACGTGGTGGTCGACGCCGGCAACGGCTCGGGCGGCACCGTCACGCGGGTGGCGTCGGGCACCTACGACATGGGCTTCGCCGACCTGGCGGCGCTGATGGAGTTCCACGCCAACAACCCCAACGTGCCGAACAAGCCGGTGGCGGTGATGATGGTCTACAACAACACGCCGGCGGCGGTGATGGCGCTGAAGAAGAGCGGCATCAAGACGCCGAAGGACCTGGACGGCAAGAAGCTGGGCGCGCCGGTGTTCGACGCCGGGCGCAAGGCCTTCCCGATCTTTGCCAAGGCCAACAACGTCAGCAACGTGGCTTGGACCTCGATGGACCCGCCGCTGCGCGAGACCATGCTGGTGCGCGGCGACATCGATGCGATCACCGGCTTCAGCTTCACCTCCATCCTCAACCTCGAGGCGCGCGGCGTGAAGGCCGAAGAGATCGTCGTCATGCCCTACCCGCAATACGGCGTGAAGCTCTACGGCAACGTGATCATCGCCGGCGAAGACTTCCTGAAGAAGAACCCCGAGGCGGTGAAGCGCTTCCTGAAGGCCTTTACCAAGGGCGTGAAGGACGTGGTGGCCGACCCGAAGGCCGGCATCGCCACCGTGAAGGCGCGCGACGGCATCATCAACGAGGCGCTGGAACTGCGCCGCCTGCAGCTGTGCCTGGACGCCACCGTGCTGACGCCCGACGCCAAGGCCGAAGGCTTCGGCAACGCGCTGGGCCCGCGCCTGAGCCTGATGGCCAGCCAGGTGTCGGATGCCTTCGGCACCAAGGAGCGCATCAACCCGACCGCGGTGTGGAACGGCAGCTTCCTGCCGCCGGACGCCGAGCGCAACATCTTCGCCGTGGCGAAGAAGTAGGCCGCAGCCCGTGGCGTGGGCCGGTGCGTCAGCGCAGGTCGATCGCGAACTGGAACATCAGGCCGGCGGTGCCCAGCGCCACGGCCTGCACCGAGAACTCGCGCGTGAACTGCCAGCCCAGCCCCACGGTGACGCCGGGCGAGAAGCCCTTGTAGTTGAAGGGCACCTTGTCCTCGTACGGGTACTTGTAGCCGTACAGCACGCCGGCCGTCCACTGGAAGAACAGCTTGTCCCAGCGGCTGAAGTTGATGACCTTCTCGCCCACGTAGACATAGCCGCTGGGCTGGCCGAAGGAATTGCTGAAGTACACGCCGCCCCACAGCCAGCCGTCGCTGCGCTGCCGCTCCAGCCCGATCATGTAGACGGGCTCGTGCTCGTCGTTGTCGTCCTTGCGCCAGTGGATGGTGTAGGGGCTGCCCATCAGGCGCCAGTAGTCGCCGCTGGGCGCCGCGGCATCGGCCGCCGGCTTGGCGGCGGTGCTGGCATCGGTCTGCGCATGCAGCGCCGGCGGCACGCTGCCCAGGGCCATGGCCAACGCCAAGGCAGAGAGTGGATGAGAACGCATGTGGGGGGTCGCGGTCGGCGGCAGGCAAAAAAGCCCGCGCATTATCTATGCCCGCCCTTGCACCCCGGCCGCATGCGGGCACCCGCTGGCGCAGCAGTTGCTTCCCGACCCCACACCACGAGCCTTGGCGCACCATGACCCACTTCGTCGATTTCCAGAACGTCTGGCTGGCCTACAACAAGAAGTTGCTGGCCGAGGGCCACTTCGCGGTGGAGGACATCACGCTGCAGATGGACCAGGGCGAGTTCATCGCCATCGTGGGCCCATCGGGCTGCGGCAAGAGCACCTTCATGAAGCTGACCACCGGGTTGAACATGCCCAGCAAGGGCACGATCCGCATCGACGGCAAGCCGGTGACCGGGCCGCTGAAGATCAGCGGCATGGCCTTCCAGGCGCCGAGCCTGCTGCCCTGGCGCACCACGCTGGACAACGTGCTGCTGCCGCTGGAGATCGTCGAGCCCTATCGCTCGAACTTCCGCGCCAAGCGCGATGAATACGTCGAGAAGGCGCGCAAGCTGCTGCAGAGCGTGGGCCTGGGCGGCTACGAGGACAAGTTCCCCTGGCAGCTGAGCGGCGGCATGCAGCAGCGCGCCAGCATCTGCCGCGCGCTGGTGCACGAACCCAAGATGCTGCTGCTGGACGAGCCCTTCGGCGCGCTGGACGCCTTCACCCGCGAGGAGCTGTGGTGCGCGATGCGCGACCTGCAGGCCGCGCAGAAGTTCAACGTGATCCTGGTGACGCACGACCTGCGCGAGAGCGTGTTCCTGGCCGACACGGTGTACGTGATGAGTCGCAGCCCCGGGCGCATCCTCGTCAAGCGGCAGATCGACCTGCCGCGCCCGCGCGACCTGGAGATCACCTACACGCCCGAGTTCACCGACATCGTGCACGAGCTGCGCGGCCACATCGGCGCGATGCGCAAGCCGGTGGGCCAGATCGCCGGAGGGCTGCCCCAATGAATCCGACCGTGGAACGCTTCGCCCCGCTGATCCTGCTGGTGGTCACGCTGCTGCTGTGGCAGTTCATCTGCACCGCCTTCAATGTCAGCGAGTTCATCTTCCCCAGCCCCACGCGCATCCTGGAGCAGACCTGGGAACACCGCGGCACCATCCTCGGCCATGCCTGGCGCACCTTCTGGGTGACGATGGTGGGCTTCGGCATCGCCATCGTCGTCGGCGTGCTGCTCGGCTTCCTGATGGGCAGCAGCAAGCTGGCCTACAACGCGATGTACCCGCTGATGACGGGCTTCAACGCGCTGCCGAAGGCGGCCTTCGTGCCGATCCTGGTGGTGTGGTTCGGCATCGGCGCCGGCCCGGCCATCCTGACGGCCTTTTTGATCAGCTTCTTCCCGATCATGGTGAACATCGCGACAGGCCTGGCCACACTGGAGCCCGAGCTGGAAGACGTGCTGCGCGTGCTGGGCGCCAAGCGCTGGGACGTGCTGATGAAGGTGGGCCTGCCGCGGTCGATGCCCTACTTCTACGGCAGCCTGAAGGTGGCCATTACGCTGGCCTTCGTGGGCACCACGGTGTCGGAGATGACGGCCAGCAACGAAGGCATCGGCTACCTGTTGATCAGCGCCGGCAGCAGCATGCAGATGGGCCTGGCCTTCAGCGGCCTGGTGGTGGTGGGCATCATGGCCATGGCCATGTACGAGCTGTTCTCGGTGATCGAGAAGCGCACCACCGCCTGGGCGCACCGCGGCAGCCAGGGGCACTGAGACTGAAAAGTGTTTCCCAAAGTATGCATTTCTGCGGAAATGCATAGTATGGGAAACACCATGCCGCACCAGCCACCGCTCGAACACAGCGCGCCGGCAGACCCGCTGGCCACCCTGGGCGCCGGCCTGCGGGCCCGGCGCAAGCAACTGCGCGTCAGTGCCACAGCCGCCGCCGAGGCGGCCGGCCTGTCGCGGGTGACCCTGCACCGCATCGAGCGGGGCGAACCCTCGGTGGCGCTGGGCCTGGTGCAGCGTGCCGCTGCCGCGCTGGGCCTGCAGTTGCAGCTGGCGGATGCCGAAGGTACATCCGAAGAGCCGGAGCGGGCCAGCCCGGTGCCGCTGCGCCTGGCCGAGCTGCCCGAGCTGCGGCGCCTGGCATGGCAGCTGGGCGCGGACGCCGTGCTGACGCCGCAGCAGGCCTTGGCGCTGTACGAGCGCAACTGGCGCCACCTGGACCGCAGCGCCATGACGCCACACGAGCAGGCTGTGCTGGACAACCTGGTGCACAGCGTGGGCGGGGGGCGGCTGCTTGTTTGAGCGCGAACACCACCAGCGCATCGCCCACGTCCTGCAGGCGTTGGACGGCCCGCTGCTGTCCAACCACGGCTGCCTGTTCGGCGGCGGCACGGCCATCGCGCTGCGCCATGGCGAATACCGCGAATCGGTGGACATGGGCTTTCTGGTGTCCTACCTGCCCGGTTACCGCGCGCTGCGCCAGGCCCTGACCGCCGCGCAGAGCTTGGCCCCATCACCCGGCCCGGCCAAGTGCTGGCCTTGGCGCGCGAGCTGCGGGCCGACCAGTACGGCCTGCGCACCCTGGTGCAGATGGACGGCGTGGCCATCAAGCTGGAGATCGTGCACGAGGCACGCATCGCGCTGGACGCGCCAGGCGCCGACGATGCCGTGTGCGGCGTGCCCACGCTGACACCGCTGGACATGGCGGCCAGCAAACTGCTGGCCAACTCCGACCGATGGGCGGACGACGCGGTCTACAGCCGCGACCTGATCGACCTGGCCATGCTGCAGCCGAGCCGCGCGCTGCTGCGGCGCGCCATCGACAAGGCGGCCACGGCCTACGGGCAAAGCATCCAGGCGGACCTGGCCAAGGCCATCACCCGGCTGCGCGAAAGGCCGGGCCGGCTCGAAGCCTGCCGCCTGGCATTGCGCATGCATGCCGTGCCGGCAGCGGTGTTGTGGGCGCGCATCCGGCGGCTGCAAGCCTGAAAAGGAGCGGAACATGCAGGAAGACGATGCGGACTCAACCCAACTGGCGCAGCAACTGCGCCATCTTCGCCACCTGCGCCAGGCCAACGAGGTGGCGCGCCGCGCCATGGAAGCCGGGCACCACCCCTTCGGCGCGCTGCTGGTGGCGCCCGACGGCGAGACGGTGCTGCTGGAGCAGGCCAACGTCGACAGCGTCAACCATGCCGAAGCGGTGCTGGCGCGGCGCGCCGCCGCGCAGTACACACCCGAGTACCTGTGGGGCTGCACGCTGGTGACCACCGCCGAGCCCTGCGCGATGTGCGCGGGCACGCAGTACTGGGCGCACATCGGCAAGCTGGTCTACGGCATGAGCGAGCAGCGCCTGCTGCAGCTGACCGGCAACCATGCCGAGAACCCCACGCTGGACCTGCCCTGTCGCGAGGTCTTCGCCCGCGGGCAGAAAGCGATGCAGGTGTGGGGGCCGGTGGTGGAGGCGGAAGAGGAGATTGCGGCCCTGCACCGGGATTTCTGGCGCGAGCGCTGATTTCAAGGCCGCTGCTCCATACGGGTCGCGACCGACCCGCTATGGGCTGGACGGCGTCCGTGGGCAAATGTCACCGCTTTATGCCGAACAACCGGATTCAGTGCCGCACGGGCGCCGATCTGCGGGCGGCGCCAGCGATTCTGCGTCAGCTACACGCAAAGCGGCGATGAGTCAACGCGCAATGCGTTGAATCCACGCAAGTCTGCGTGTATTGCACCGGGTTTCGTCTTCAAACCCGCTCAAATGCGTTGACCGCACGCAGAATGCAGGTGTTGGGGCCGGTGGTGGAGGCCGAAGTGGAAATTGCGCCGTTACGCCGGGATTTCTCGCGCGAGCGCTGATTTCAAGGCTACGGCTCCATTCGGATTGCGACCAACCCACTGTGACCGGGATGGCTTCCGTGGGCCAATGCCACCACTTTGTGGCAACTAACCAGATTCAGTGCCACATGGGCACCGATTTGCGGCTGGTGCCACCGATTCTGCGTCAGCCACACGCAAATCGACGACGAGTCAACGCGCAATGCATTGAATCCACGCAAGTCTGCGTGGGCGGTACCGGCTTTCTTCTTCATTCCGCTCACATGTGTTGAATTTACGCAGAAATGCGTGGGCGATGCACATCTTTTCGGGAATCCCATCCTGCGACCATACAGCGGGGATTCCTCAGCGATGGCAACGGGTCCCGCAGTTTCTCTGCAAAACCAGGAGTGCTGCCATTCTTGCCTGCAGTTCGCAACAAGACGTTACAAAAACGACAGGCTTTTCACCACGAAAGGATTCTGGACTTGCGGTCCTTTACCGATTCAAACCCCAAGACACCAGTGTTAGCTAAACCAGAGATGCGGTGTTTCTCCAGTAGATCTATTCGGTTTTGTCGTTCCTTGAAGTTTCTTCGAAGCAGATGAAGTCACCTGAATGAGCACGCGATGCTACCGATGGCTCACATCCAGTACCGACAGAACCCTCCCCACCGGGTGATACCAATCCATCGCCAGACCGGCTTCAATCAGCGAGACGAACTCCAACATGCAGAACTCTATCGAAGATCAAGCACAGGTGAAATCAGATCCGATCTCGTTGAACCAAACGAAGGCGAAGAAGGAAAAATATCAGTTCATTCGGCAAGAAGGCTTTTCCCGCGTGAAGTCCAGCGGTCAGAACTGGAGCGCACGCGATGTCATCGCAGAGGCACTCCGACTGCCGGACCACTGCAGACATGTGACCGACCCAGTTGCTCCGATTGCACACCATGGCGTACAGCCGCAGGATCTACTCGATGCCCTGAAGAAACTTGAGGAGAAGTCCGAGGCGGTCATGGTTGATACATCGCGCGGAAAGCGGCGACAGCGCTCCGACACGCTGATTCTCATTGGCTTGGTCGCGTCATTCCCGCTGCCGCCGTCCGAGCGAGAACGGGACGAAGTACAGGTGTGGATCAAGCGCACGATTGCCTGGCTATTGCAGAAATTCGGTAAGGACCATGTGATGTCGATCCTCGAACACGTCGACGAAAACAACATTCACCTGCACGTGTACGTTCACAACAATGGGCACTCCGTGAAACCCCTTATGGTGGGGCATCGTGAAAGGCTGTCTGCCATTGATGCAGATCTTCCAGCTGCTGAGGTTCGTGCTGCCTACCGCGATGCGATGATTCGTTTCCAGGACGAATATTTCTCTGACGTTTGCGAGTCACTCGGTCTGGCCCGCAAGTCGCCTGCACCCCGTCCTCGGCTGTCGCGCACCGCCTACATTGCGCAGCAACGCCAGGAACTGGAGCGCCGTGAGCAAAAAGTGTCGGAACACGAGCGAGCGCTGAACTCGAAAGCGGAGAAACTCAACAAGCTCGAGGTTGAATTGAATGGGTTCGCCGCCCATTTGCGTCGGTTGGAAGCCAAACTACTTTCTGCCGTTCAAGCGCTGGCGGCGAAGCGAGATACTTTGGCGGCAAGTTGGAAGCGACTTCGGGCCAAAGTGCGAGCAGCTGCAGATACGGCTCTGGGTAAGGAGCGCAACCGCGCCGCGTGCGAAGATGAACTCGCCACCAAGCAGGCGGAGTCCGAACTGCTGTGGACAGACTTTCGCTCGAAACTGACCGCACGGCTGGACGAGACCATCGATGCTCAGAAACCCGACGTAGGCGAGAACGCCAGACGTTTTATGAATCGTCCGTAGTCATCCCCACGAACAAATCTTTCAGTACACCAGCCATTTTGGGTTGGCTCTGGCAGAGGATTGGTCGGGCGTGCACTGCGGTGAGCACTGGCCGCCGGCCGCGGCGGTTTGAAAAGCATGAGCGCTTGAGGTTTCTTAGGCGGACTCGGTGGCGCCTCCCGAGCCAAGCGCGAGACACCGATCGATTGCTTGCTCGCCCGCCGAATGCTGTCTTGGATGCCCTCCAACCGTTGCCGCCAGATCGAAATGGTCGACGGCCGGCACAGGCGCCGCACTGTTTGGAAACACTTCTTAGCCGCTTATGCGCCGCGTGTGTGCGATGTGCCCCATCACCAACGCCACTTTCAACCACTGTGGCTGCTGGTATCGAGGTATATCCTTGATCGAATCAAGCACCAACTTGTCGTGCCCGGCATTCGGCTGCAAGTAAATGTCGTACCGAACCTTGTCCCTCGGTAATCCACTGAAATCCAGTTGGCTGTACAGCGGAGCGCCTGAAACGATGGCAGCCCGTCCGGCATAGACAAATGCGAGGATGTCCTGCTGCCGACGGCGGACCGGCCGGGGCTTCAGGTATTGAATGACCTCCCACTCCGGCATCACACCTTCGTCCAGGGAAACGGTGAACCTATTGCTTTTCATGGAAACTCCTCATCGGGCCCGCCCCAGAGCCGAATTCACTTGGTACGGCATCTTCACCAGGCGCAATACGGGCGATGATACTTTTTCTACTCTCCCGAATGAGGACTGAGCAGATTTGCGGCTGGAATTTTATGTAACGACCCCGCCCTGCCCGTAACCGATTGTCTAGAATTCGAAGCACCAAGTATCAGTCAGCCCCCAAGGACTGTTCGAGCGAGCTCAGCAATCACCATCGATGATGCCTCTGCCCACTCACAATTGCGGGGAAACGGATAAGCGTCGATTCGTGTCTTTCATATTCTCTGGTGGCCCAGGTGTTTGCGGTTAACGGATGTGTAGGACGAGATCTCCACACGCAAGATCAGGCAGCCAAGCCTGGAGCCTAACCAGAAACACCGCATCGGAAGTACTCAGATCGAGAAAACCGAATAGATCTATCAGCTTCAGACCGACAAAAGTCAGCTTCCCAGCAGGCAGAACTTTACGCCGCATAGGCAGCAAAACCATCCCACAGGAGCCGTTCCTATATTCAAGGATCGGATCGAGTCACGGTTAGTTTAAGCGCTCGACCCCGTTATGAATCAGCTTCACGGTTGGTTCGCATGTCCACAAGAAAAACGACGTCCGCCCCACGGTTGAACGCAATGGGCTTAACGGCAACGTCGATACCCCGTGCGAGGCAGAGTCTGGAGTCGACTTACTGTCGTTTGGTGCAGAACCGCGACCACATCCGGCGCTCAGGCGGAAACCCGGGCAAGCTCGCTCTCGATCAGCACCACCAGTTGCGAAGGTGCAATTTCGGCGGCGGCGGCAATCGCGAAAAGCACTGCCAGCGAAGGCTGGTGCTTCTTCGTTTCGAGTTTGCCCAGAAACGTGCGGTCGATCCCCGCCTTCAACGCCAGTTTTTCTTGACTGATACCAAGATCACCGCGCAAGCGCCGAAGAACGGCAGCAAACGCGCTGAGCAGGGCGTCATCGCGAGTTCGTGTCATCGCTTGACTGTCAGGCACGCTGAGCGTATAGTCCACTGCAAATACGCACCGGTGTATACGAACATGACCAAGGATGAAGCACCGAAGCACCCGGCAAGCACCGGCGAGAGCACACAGTTTTCAGCCAGGACGTCAGACGTACTGGCTGGTCCCGCCTGGCAGACACCAACGCCAGATCCCAAGTTTGAAGAAAGGAATGCCTTGCTAGAAGCCAACAACAGCGCAGAGATCCACACGCTCGCGAGTCGTCAGAGAGGTTCCCGCTACTACACATCCGCATTCCTGCCTTCAGGCGACGGGTTCCTCATCGTCGATCTCGACTGGACTGAGAACGGCTTCTCGCGCCTCCAGTCACTGATTTGTCCTGCGACGGTTCAGGCAATCGACGCTATGCACTCCATTGAAAGCAATATCGTGGCCCTGACCTTCATCGAACCGCCGGACCACAGCGGTCGTCAAAGGGCCGCGCCACTGGTCATTGACGGCATCGCGGTGGGCGTCGATTCAAAGCGCGAATGCCGCCAGGAACTCGTACTTCGAACACCCGATGGAAAATGGCACTCGTCCCGCAGGAGCATCCCGATCGGCGAAATCGCCGAACTGGAGATGATGATCGACCTCAAGAAGAGCAATGCAATGGCGGAGTACCTTGAAAATCGGAAGAATTCCAAGGCTACCCGCAGGCCCATGTAGAGTCAAAGGACACCTCGACAATACGTCTTCGTCAGCGACAGCTTGCCGTCACTTTTCGGCACCGTGTAGTGGATCCGAAGGCGCTTGAATTAGGGCATCACGCAGAACTGTGCGCCGCTCGCAGATTTTTTTGTGGGACAGCCAGGTTCTGCGACCAATACTCGCAATTCTGCGGGATACCCCCCACACAAACACACGGCCGCCAGAGTCGTGGGGATGATTTCGCTCCAATTGGGTTTCTGTCAGCTCAGAACTGCGCGAAATGAACGCATATTCTGTTGCCTTCACACAGATCTGCGTGCTGTCACGAAAAGCCCGAGTGCTTGCCCAAACATTCGTGTCGTGAACCTCGCGCTCGACGGCCAGCGCGAGCACCGCAACTCAAACCGATTGATCAGCAACCGGGGGCACTCCTGGATGTCGCCAGGCGGTCAGTTCCTGATGTCGCTTGACATCGCAGGCGGCGCGCGAGAGCGGAATTGGCGCCCGAGGGCTGAAGAGGCACGCCTGTCTGCACATGAGTCCGTGTGGACAGACCCCAGTTCAGGGAGCTCTGTCCGCGTAGCGGCGGATAACCGAGGCGGTCAGACTTCTGCTCCACCAACCAATCGCCACATCGCCTAACGGGCCAGGCCGCCTGGCGCCTCCATAGCGATGCTGGCGCTGACCGTTCAGGTTGGCGGCGCGTCAGGCTTGCAGCAATTCGAAGCGCAAGCCCGCGAAGCGTTCGAAGTCGCGGTCGAAGGAGACCAGGGTGGCACCGTGCTCGATGGCCAGCGCGGCCAGGTGGGCGTCATTGCTCAAGTTGCCCGCGGTACCGGCGCCCACCAGAAGGCGCCGCAGCAAGGGCCAATGCCTCGGCGTGGCCTCCAGCAACCGGGCTTGCGGTGCGCCCAGCCAGTCGTCCACCACGGCGAGGGCATCGTCCAGGCCCAACGGGTGCGGCAAGATGCCGCGGCGGGTGGCGAGCCGCACGAAGCCCACCAACGCCAGCCAGGCGAAGCCGACGCCCGCATCGCCCGACAAACCTTCTTCGATGCTGGCACGTGCCACCTCGTGTTCGGGGCTGTCGGCGTTGACGGCGTACAGCAGCACATTGGTGTCGATGAGCTTCATGCGCCAGCAGAGCGCCGTTGCTGCATGCGGGCGGTGAGCTCTGCGTCCTCCAATTCCCCGACCAAGGCGTTGGCCTTGGTCAGGTCCACCAGGGGGCGGCCGAGCCTGAAACTGCGTTGCACGAAGCGCGGCGACTTGGCCGCGGCCGCCGGCTTCCGCAAGCCGGTCCGCACGGCTTCGTTCAACGCCTCTTTGAAGGAGCGATCCTGCTCGCGCATGGCGCGCTTGAGCAAGGCTTCGACGTCGGGGTCCAGGGTGACGGTAGTACGCATAGCATCATGATAGCAAGTGGTTGCTGTCATGATGTTGAGATCACGGCCCCGTTTGTGGTCTTTGCGTAGGTAGCGCCGGGAATCCCACGGCAGATCCATTTCCTGAGCAGAAGCTTGGACCCCCTTGGTTGAGGGGTGCGAAAAGTCCGATCTTGATCTTGCACAAGGCCTCAGAAATGAGACCATATACGGGAGTCAAAACTGAACGATGCGCCGTCGTATTGACTAGTCCGAGTTCAGGCTCTGAACTGGCGGTAGGCGTACCCTGCTGCGCTTGGCAATGCCAAACTCTCCCCTCTGGCGAGCAGCGATTCACCGAAGGAAGACGACATGAAATCTCCGTTCCTCGCGATCGCACTCGTAGTCATGGGCGCAGTAGGCTCGGCCGCGAATGCAGATGTGGTTCACAACACCGTCGACGCATTCGACATCATCAACGCATCTCAGGGGAAGAAGACCAATGATGCTGGTACGGCATTGGTCCCCATCGTTGACGCGAACCGCAACCGAGTCGAGAACATGTTCGATGGCAGCCTTACGACTGCGTTTTCGCTTGGGCTTGGTGATACACCAGGCAATGGTGGCTCACTGGTCTTGACCATCAAGCCAACTACCAATGTAATCGCGTCTGGCTCACTCGTCGAATGGACCAATTTAAACAGCGGCCATCAGGAAAGCGCCACCGTTTCTCTGGGCGTAGATGGTGGTAGTTGGGAGGAGATTGGCACTCTGAAGAACACTCAGCCCGGCAACGTGGCTTCCTTCAGCAATCTGCTCCAACCGTACGCTTTGCTAAGCTTGGGTTCAGCAGTCAACACCGTGCACACCACCTTCGTGTTGACAGTTCTGAGCGGAAACTTTAACTCGTTGCGCTTCCAGGACACCTCGCCTTATCTGCTCAACGGAACTACCAAAGACCGCGACGGCTTCGACATAGCGAATCTGTCGGTGACCTCGGTGCCCGAGCCTACGGCCCTGGCGTTGGCAGGTGCCGCCCTTTTGGTATTGGGCGCCGCCCGTCGATTCAAAGCGTGACGGCCGAAAAGTCAACTGGTCCTGCTGACCAGTTGGCGCCCGGAAGGGCACTAGTCCCCGCCGATGCACTTCATCGCCTGACCACATCAGCCGCAAATTGTGTCCAGCCGGTCGTGGCCCCCGTCCAGCCGCGAACAGCGGCGCTCTCTTCGGGAACTTCTTGTCGTCCTCGAGCCCGGCCGGCAGCGCGGCCAGCTGCACGCCAATCGCAACGGTGTCGCCGTCCACCGCTTCCTCGAACGGCGCGCGATACTCGACACCGAGCTTCTCGCTCATTCGGCCGAGCTTCGCCTGTTGCTGAATTGGTGAGCACCCTCATCCGAGGCGCCTAGGCGCACATCAAGCCACTACCGCCAATCGCCCGGATTCAGGTTCTTTCCATCATGGCTGCTTCGCCGGCCCCTTGATCGACAGACCCCGGCAGCCCAGTCAAGCGCTCAAGATCAAGCAGCAGTCGTCCGAGGATCTGCGATTTGCCCAGGTTGGTCTCGGCATAGGCCCGTGCACGGGCCCCCATTTCGCGGCGCAGATCCGGCTGCAATGCCAATGTGCGAATGGCATCTGCGAAGGCATGTACATCGCCAGGGGACACGATGAAACCGCACGAATGCAGCGTTCGGGCAATCTCAGTGTTGTCCCTGCAAGTCGCGACGGTAGGCCGGCCACTGGCCATCATGCCGGTTAGCTTGGAAGGCATGACCAGGTCTTCCGCACCTTCACTTTGCGGAAGCAGGTGAATGTCGGCTGACCCCAAGAAGTCCGCCAGGTCCCCGGCAGGTTGCAGCGGCAGGATCGTGAGGTTGGACAACTCGGCGGCCCGCGCTTCAAGCTCGGGCCTCATCACACCTTCACCGCAGACTATGAAATGAACCTCTGGCAGCAACTTGGCAGCCGCCGGGATGAGATCAAGGCCATGCTTGGCACCAAACGAACCCGAGTACATGGCGACCACTTGGTCCGCGCCGACGCCCCACCCCAGGCGAAACGCCGCGCGCCGTTCTTCGGAACCCATGGTGTTCGAAACAGTTCCCGCCCAGTTCGGCAATGACAGTAGCCGCGTGCGCTTTACGCCCTTGGCTTGCGCACGAGAGATCATGCGTTCAGAGATCGACGAGACACAATCGAAGCGCCGGAAGATGGCACGTTCCAACGCCGTGAACAGCCTGCGCTTCCAGCCACCAGACAGCACCCCCAGCCGGAAAGCCACGTCAACCTCGAAATCCTGCACGTGGAGCCAAGACTTGCTGCCCGAAAGCCAAGAAGCCATCAGCGCACCCGGCGCACAAACGAAGGCCGGCGCCACCACCATCACCACATCTGGCCGCCAGAAAACCTGTCTGAACAAGATGGGGAGCGAACTCACAGCGAAGGAAAGCAGGTGCAGCATGCGCGTGGCACCGGAGAGCTTTGAGGGAATCCATATCGGCGCCCGCCACACCTCTACGCCGGCCATCTGCTCGCGAAGGTACGAAGCCCCCGAATAGCCCTCGTGCACCTTCCAAGCCGGGTAGTACGGCGGTGCCGCAATGACCTTGACCTCATGCCCGTGCGCGGCCATCCACTCAGCCATGTCTCCAGAGTACTTCCCGATACCGGTCTGTTCGGGGGCGTAGTTGGCTGAATAGAGCAACACCTTCATGACCCGTTTTTATCCCGATCACGGGAGCTGCGCTACCGGTTTCGGGCAGGTTGCCCCCCCAATACCCCCACCTAGGGGGGGCGACACAAAAAAAAGCCGCTGTGCCTGCGCTGCGGCGTAGCGGATCGCGCGGCCTGCAGAGCAGGATCATTCCGCAGGGCAAATCACCGTCGGGACATGAGCTGCGCGCATGTATTCACAGACCAAAGCGCGAATCCACCCATTTGCATGGGCTACTGTGCGTGGGCCGCATGCTAGGATGAAAATGGGATCCCGATCCAGCGAGCTCACGAACGATTCCGTCATACGGAATGACGAGAGTTGTCACCTTTCGGGATCAGCCCGAAGTATGGAATCACGACCAAGGTAGCGCCCGCAGATGTCGTTCGCTCAACTTTTCGCAATCCTCCGGGGACGCTGGGTCATTGCCTGCGCCGTGTTCGTCGCCGTCACAGGGGTAGTTGCTACGCTGACGCTGATGGCACCAAGGCAGTACACGGCAGTCGGGTCCATCGTGCTGGACATCAAGTCGCCAGACCCGATCCTGGGCACTTTGCCCGGCGTGGCATCACCAAGCTACCTGCTTACCCAGATCGACATCATTCGCAGCATGCGCGTCGCCCGCCGGGTGGTGAACAACCTGCGAATGACTGAATCGCCCGAGATTCGGGCGCAATGGATGGAAAGCACCGGCGGCGCTGGAAGCCCAGAGACATGGTTGGCCGCCGCCCTGCTTAGCAACTTGGAAGTCAGGCCCTCTCGCGGATCGAACGTCATGAACGTGATCTACACGGCGGGCGAGCCGCGCTTCGCCGCGGCGGTCGCTAATGGCTTCATCGACGCCTACATGTCTGTGACGACGGAACTTCGTACAGACCCTGCAAAGGAGTTCAGCCGTTTCTTTGACGCGAATGCGAAGCAGCTTAGAGAGAAGGTCGAAGAAGCCCAGGCCAAGTTGTCGTCCTTCCAGCAGAAGAACGGCCTTGTCGTCACGGACGAACGTCTTGATGTGGAGACGGCTCGGCTGCAAGCACTGTCGACCCAGTTGGTGATGCTGCAGGCCGAAGTGGCCGAATCAGGCAGCCGCCAGGCGCAAGCCGCGATGCAGGGAGACAAGATGCAAGAGGTCTTCGCTAACCCCATGTACTCGGGCCTGAAGGCTGAACTCGCGCGCCAGGAAAGCACGCTTGAACAACTTTCGCAGCGCTTGGGCGACGCACACCCCCAGGTAAAGGAGCAGCGGGCCCTGGTAACCGACCTGCGCGCCAAGGCCACGGCAGAGGTGGGCCGCGTCGCGTCGGGCTTGAGCATCAATAACAGCGTCAACCAGACTCGGGTGGCAAAGGTTCGCGCTGCACTGGACGACCAACGCGCAACCGTACTGAAGCTCAGGGCAACACGCGACGAAGCCGCCGTGCTGCAGCGCGACGCCGAGAACGCACAGCGTGCGTACGACGCGGTGCTCGCCCGCCTGAATGTGACCAGCCTGGAAAGCAAGGGAGTACAAGCCAATGTGTCGCCGCTGGAGTATGCGACTGAGCCAGCGCGCCACTCGTCACCAAGAGTGGGTGTGAACATGTTTCTTGGCGCAGCGTTGGCACTCGCACTGGGAATCGCTGCTGCGCTAATGGCCGAGTTCCGAGACCGGCGTTTGCGCTTGCAGAGCGAAGTTGAAAGCCTTGTCCTGCAGCCTCTGCTGGGCGCTGTACCAGCCTTTTCCGTTGGCAACCGCACGGGCCACGCAGTGCCGCACAGATTCCGGCTGAGTACTAAGACACCCACGCGCGGCAAGGACCGGCCGTGATTGTCAACAAGCCACTCGAGGCCACTGGCCCACATTTGCACGACGCACAAACCGAAGACCACCCGCACGCTTCCGCAGGCCAAGGGGATTCCACCGTCTTTGATCCGGCAATCGGAGACATCCTTCGCCGCACCAAGGGCTTGACTCCGTCGCAGGTTGAGCAGGTTCTCGCCTACCAACAGGAGCACGAGCTCAAGTTTGGCGAGGCAGCAGTTCAGTTGGGTTTTGCCAAGGCCGAGGACGTGATGTGGGCGCTGGCGCAGCAGTTTCACTACCCATACGCGCCAGGGGAATCACAGGGCTTGGTGGCGGACGAACTGGTAGCTGCCAACCAACCTTTCAGTGACGACGTTGAGTCATTTCGCGATATCCGTGCTCAGCTGGTGTTGGGCGTCCTAGCCGCTGAGCCTAGGCCGGCATTGGCGATCGTCAGTCCAAACATTGGTGACGGCAAGTCGTTCATTGCAGCCAACTTGGCCGTGGCATTCAGCCAGCTTCCTGGACGCACACTGATCGTCGACGCCGACCTGCGCACGCCACGGCTTCACGATGTTTTTGCCACCGAAGGCACCAAAGGGCTGAGCAGCATCCTAATGGGACGTGCCGAAGCAGCCGTGGTGGTTCCAGTTCCGCATTTACCCAACCTGTACTTGCTGCCGGCCGGCACTGTGCCGCCAAACCCTACCGAACTCATTCAGCGCACAGCGTTTGCGATGCTACTACGTGAGTTCCAGAGTAAGTTTGACTACGTTCTTGTGGATACTCCTGCCGCAGCGCACGGCTCCGACGCGCGAATCATCGCCACGCGATGTGGCGCATCATTGGTGGTTGGAAGGCAGAACCGCAGCCGCGTGCCCGATTTGCAGAAGCTAGTAAGGCTCCTTTCGAAAGACCCGCTGAAGATGGCGGGCGTGCTTGTTAACGAGTTTTGAGTCAGTTTGCAAGCTCCGAGTTGACCGTAGACGCACTAAGACAATGAATACGGAATCGGCAGAGATAGCGCCCCGAATGTCTGCCAGCGTTCGGGAAACCGCATCATTTCCATGGCACAAACGTCTGAGCGCACCTTCAGTGGTGCTAGGGCTGGGCATGGCACTGATGTTCCTGCCCAGTTTTTGGCACTTGCTGGCCGACGGGTTGTGGACCACGGACGAGCATAGCCACGGCCCTGTGATCTTGACCGTAGCAATGTGGCTCTTGTGGACACGTTGGATGGCAGCCACTCCTGGCACCCCAATCCAACCCGCCTACCCGCTGGCCTGGGTCTGCATGGCTTTGGGCATGGTCATGTATGTGTCTGGCGTTGCATTGCAAGTTATCTACTTTGAAGTGGGTGCGTTTCTGCCAATGCTCGCTGGCTGCATCTTGATGCTGGACGGGTTGCCCATGCTGCGCCGCTTGGCGTTCCCGTTGTTCTTCTTCGTGTTCATGGTGCCGGTCCCGGGCTTCATCATGGATCCCATAGGCGGCTTCATGAAGGGGGTCGTATCGGCTGCCGCTGACCACGTCTTGCACGCGATGGGCTACCCAATCTCTCGCACGGGCGTTGTACTGCAGCTGGGCCCATATCAACTCCTGGTTGCCGAGGCTTGTGCGGGCATGCGCACCTTGTTCCTGCTAGAGGCCTTCGGCATCTTGTATCTGAACGTGGTGCGGCACACATCCATGCTACGCAATGTCATGCTGGCCATCCTGATTGTGCCTATCTCCTTCGCTGCCAACGTAGTGCGGGTGGTAGTACTGGCACTCGTAACTTTCCACCTTGGCGACGAGGCGGGGCAAGGCTTTCTCCACGGCTTTTCCGGTTTGGTGCTTTTCATCAGCGCCTTTGTGCTGCTGATTGGCATTGACACTGTCCTTCGCGCAATCAGCCGCACGAGGGGGACACGCGCATGACCACGAGCACTGCACCCAGCATGCCCGAAGCCGCGCGCGTCGTGGTCATGGTGCACACCGTCGTCGCAGCGTTGCTCATGGCTTTGTGCTTAATGGCCGCACAGCGTCTGCTGCCTACAAAGTACTGGTCCGATGTGGTGGGCATGCCCGATCTGGAAGCCATCGTGCCAAAGGAATTTGGCGAATGGGCGCTCCTTCCCGGCACGGCGAGCGCTGTTGTCAATCCCCAGTTACAGGCGTCCGTGGATGCCATATACGACCGTGTGCTGGCGAGAACGTATGTCCACCGGCCGACCGGACGCCTCTTCATGCTATCGGTGGCCTATGGTCGCGATCAATCGACCCGCATGCAAGCCCATCAGCCCGAGATGTGCTATCGGTCGCTTGGCTTCATCGTCCCCGACCCCACGCCCGCAGACCTGACGACGGCGTTTGGCGTCATTCCGGTGATGAGGCTAAATGCCGCAGCGGGCGCACGCAAAGAGCCGATCACCTATTGGTTCCGCGTTGGTGACCGGGCAGCTCGTGGTTCCCTGGAGCGCAACCTTGAACGCATGCGCTTTGCTGCGCGCGGGTACGTCGCCGAAGGCCTGTTAGTTCGTGTGTCCGAGATCACGCCACTGCCGGCGGCCGAGTCGTTAAAGATGCAGGATGCATTTGTCGATGCGTTACTTGGCGCTATGTCGCCGGAAGCTCGCGCGCAATTCATCGGTGTCGAGGCACTCCGACGTCACTGAAATCGGATGGCAGCGCTTGTCCCATTGCTGAACGCAGTGCCTTCAAACTCGATGAGGAAGCGCATTGGCCATGGCGTCAGTGCCAATGCCTTCGGCCAGGGGGTCACGATACTCATCCAGATCGCGTCACTGCCGATCTTCTTGTCAATCTGGGACCTCTCCACCTATGGCAAATGGCTGATGATGGCCGCATTGCCAGCTTACTTTGCTATGTCCGACATCGGCCTGCTGACCGCGGCGGCCAACCGCATGACCATGCTCATGGGTGCGGGCGAGATTGTGGGCGCTCGGCGTACGCTGCACAGCGCCACGGCATTCATGAGCGCCGTATGCCTGGGCGTGGCCCTGCTCACCGCTGTTGGGCTAATCTATCTGCCCTTGCCCATGCTTCAGTCCCCGGGTGATCGATGGACACTGTGGCTGCTGGTACTGGCCACCTTGGCCGCAATGTATTCCGGGATTGACCAGGCAGTCTTTCGCGCGACGGGCCGCTATGCCACGGGCATCCTGACCAACAATTTTGTGCGCTTGGCCGAATGGCTGGGCGGAATCGCCGCACTGCTGGTTGTCGGTCACGCTGTGGCCGTTGCCCTGGCAATGGCGCTAGTGCGCGTGCTTAGCCTGCGCATCTCCTGGCAGATCGCCCGACACGGCAACGCGACGTTCGGCTACGGGCTGCGCGAGGCCAGGTGGATGGAGGTGAAAGAGCTTGTCAAACCGGGCCTGGCATTTCTTGCCTTCCAGTTATCCAGTGCACTGAGCCTGCAAGGGTTCACGCTGCTCGTCGGTTCAATGTTCGGCTCAGCCGCCGTTGTGACGTTTAGCGCGGCGCGCACCCTTGCCCGTGTGGCGGTTCAGGCGACCAGCATTCTCAGTCATGCGCTTTGGCCTGAGTTCTCACGCCTGAAGGGTGCTGGCGAAACCCAAGCGCTGCAGGCGCTTTATGCCCGATCTATTCGCATCGGCGGGGCCACGGCCGTCGCGTTGAGCGCAGTGCTGGCAGGCCTCGCACCTTGGATCCTTCCCGCCTGGACCCGGGGTGAGGTCAGCTACCAGGCCGCCATTGTCCTGCCGCTGCTGGCCTATGCCGCAGTGGCCGGTGCCGGTCACATTCCGCGGGGCGTTCTCATGTCGACCAATGGCCACGGCCAGTTGGCCATCGGCTTCACTCTCGTTTCTGCGCTTTCGCTTCCCTTCGCCTGGGCATTGGGCCTAGTCTGGGCGCTCGCCGGGGTTTGCTGGTCGCTGCTCTTGGCCGAAGCGACGCTAACGGTTTTCAGTGTGCTACTTGCCAGGCGTCAAGTCGGTGCAACTCTTCGACAGAATGCACCTGTTCGCCCATGAACATCGTGCTAGCCGTCAACGGCAAGTTCCACCATTTCGACCTCGCTCGTGAGTTGTACGGTCACGGGGCGCTGCGGGCGATCTTTACCAGTTATCCGCGCTTCAAGCTGCACGACGAGCGCATACCGGATACGCTAGTCCACAGCTATCCGTACTGGCACGCACCGTACATGGCATTCCGTCATCGACACCTGCTAGGCACGCGGCTGCTGTGGCAATGGGAGCTTTCCGCCAAGCTTCGATTCGACGGATATGTTGCTCGGCGTCTGCCCGACTGCGATGCGTTGGTGGCGTCGTCGGGCTCCGGGCTCGGCAGCGGGAAGGTGGCGCAACAAAGAGGTTCCCGCTACGTTTGTGACCGCGGCTCCGCACACATTCGTGTGCAGGATCGAATTCTCCGAGAGGAGCACGACCGCTGGGGCGTTCACTTCGACGGAATTGACCCACGCATCATCGAGCGCGAGGAGGAAGAGTACGCGCAGGCGGATGCAATCACTGTTCCATCCACCTTCGCGATGGACAGTTTCCTCGAACAAGGTGTGCCGGCTACAAAGTTGCACAAGCTGCCCTACGGGGTAGACCTCTATCGGTTTTACCCCTGCGCACTGCCCGCTGCGGATCGTTTCGATGTCTTGTTCATCGGTGGAGTGAACTTGCAAAAGGGCGTGCCGTACCTGCTTGAGGCATTTCTGCAACTCCGGCATCCAAACAAGACCCTTACCTTGATTGGTACCGTTTCGCCGCTATTCATTGCCCACCTTGCAAAGCGGAGGCTTTGGCCGGACAACGTACGCGCCACAGGCCACGTTTCACAGGACGAATTGAAGCGGTGGGTCAGTCGAAGCCATGTACTTGTTCTGCCCAGCGTCCAGGACGGATTTGGGTTGGTGGTAGCCCAGGCAATGGCGTGCGGTTGTCCCGTCGTGGCTACGACGAACACCGGCGCACCGGACCTTTTCGATGACGGCGTCGAGGGATTTATCGTGCCACCGCGTGACAGCACGGCGTTAGCCGACCGGCTGCAGCGCTTGGCCGATGACCCCGATCGCCGCGGCGGCATGGCCGAATTGGCGCTTGTGCGGACGCGCCACATCATGGGATGGAGCGCTTATGGCAGGGCCGCCCTCGCGGTGTATCGGACACTGATGGGCACGCCACCAGCACGGTATCTGCACCGCGATACCGTGGCTGTCTCGGTATGAAGATCCTCTACCTTGGTGATACCAGTTTGGCAAGCACTTCACGCCACCGCGCCGACGCGCTCGGTCGCCTGGGGCACGAGCCGATCATGTGTGATCCATACACCGACCTGGGCGTTCGCACCCAATCCCGCTTCGAAGCCGCGGTGCACTACCGTACCGGCTACAGGCTGCTGCAATCCACCGCGCTTAAATGGGCCGCTGCAGTAGGACGGCGTGTGGCCGGCGTGGACCTTGTCTGGGTAAACAGCGGCGAACTCTTCGGGCCTAAGGTACTGGCCGAACTGCGTCGGCAGCTCGCCGTGCCGATAGTCCTCTACAACAACGATGACCCCACTGGAAACCGAGACGGGCGGCACTTCGACCAATTGCGCCACGCTTTTTCGTGCTACGACCTGTGTGCGGTCCCCAGCCGGATGATCCCAGATAGCGAGTACCGTGACGCCGGCGTTCGGCGCCTCTTGCGTGTGCCCATGAGCTACGACGAACTGGCACACCGACGCTTCGATGACGTGTGTCAAATCGACCCCAGCTTCAGGTCGGAAGTCAGCTTCGTAGGCACCTGGATACCCGGCGAGCACCGAGACGAGTTCCTCCTGCAGTTGCTTCAGCGAGGCATTCCAGTCAGCGTGCGGGGAAACAGATGGGAGCGTTCGCCGCAATGGCTGCGGCTTCGCCAAGTTTGGCGTGGCCCTGCCAGCGCCGGCCGAGACTATGTGGCCGCAATCCAGGGTGCCCGAGTTTCACTGGGATTGCTGTCGAAGGGAAATCGCGATGGCCACACGCGCCGTTCGGTAGAAATTCCGTTCGCTGGGGGCCTACTCTGCGCAGAACGCACGTCGGACCACAAGCGCATGTTCCGCGAAGGCATCGAGGCGGTATTTTGGAGCGACGTGGACGAGTGCGCTCAGGTGTGTCGTCAATTGCTGGCCGACGAGCCGCGTCGTATGCGCATTTGCCTTGCTGGCCGGCAGCGTATGCTGGCGCTGGGCTTTGGTAACGAGGCCGTCTGCAAGCAGATCCTTGAGGAAGTGTCAGATCTACAGCAGGGTAGTGCACGCAATGCCCACGATGCACACCAGTCGTTCCAGTCCCGCGACCTGATGCAATGCCTGGCTTGACACGGTCGGGGCTGGTGTTTGCATTGCTGCAGTGCGTGCCGTTGGCATGCGCACTGTTACAGCCGCTGATCGACCACGCGGCGCCCAATCTGATTAGTTGTACCGTCGTACTCGCTTCGCACACCTTGACGGTGCACTACCTAGCTCGAACGCAAGCGTTCATGCAGTTCCCACTGGCGTCCCTGGCCGTTCTGGGCATGTGCATCACCACCCAATCGGGGGCACTAATTGCACAGACTCTGCTCTGGACCCCGCTGACCGAGGGGCTAGTAGACCCCATGTACACGTTCGGCTGGCTTGCCGCATTCCAGTCCTGCGCCCTCCTGGCGCTGGTCATTTTCCGAGGCTTGCTGGTCTTTACGACGATGCGGAACACGTTGGGGCACTTGTTGCGCCCGTTGCACATCTTCGATAGCCCAAATCCGGCGGAGCTTTGGGCCATTGGAATCATCGGGCTTCTTGCTTTGGTGGCTCGCACAGTCAGCGAGCTCGGGTTGATGGGCAAGGTACTGGATGGTCTGCGCTTTCTCGCATGGGCCCCCTTTTTGATCCCGGTGCTGCATGTCATGAGGCCGGGATACTCGGCAGACATGCGCCGCCAGTGGCACGCATTGGCGCTGTTTTTGCTGTTAGCTGTACTGATTGCGCTGATAGCGAATGCGCGCAATCTGATGTTCCTGGGCGTGGTCACGGCGGGCCTACTGTTATTGCTGCTGACACTGCGCGACCAGCGCGCTGCAGGCAAGGGGCTGGTGGTCCGCATCGTCACGCTGACAGTCGTCGGTTTGGTGTTGCTCAATCCCCTGGCCGACCTAGCCACGGCAATGGTCGTGGTGCGGGGCATGCGCGAAAGTGCATCGCCCGGCGAACTGGTCGCCGAGACGTGGCATGTACTGTTGCACGAACGTCACAGGCTGGACACGTACCGCGACAACTTCGACCTTGATCGAATCCTTTCGATCTACGACGAAACATACATTGCCAACCCCGTGCTGAACCGCTTCATCGAGACCAAGTACCACGACAACATGCTCGCCTTTGTACAAGGTTTTTCGCCCATTGAACGTGACGCCCTATGGGGCATCACCGTGGAGCAACTGATCGCCGTGCTACCACAACCCGCGTTGGACTTGCTGAGCATCGGTATCGACAAAGGCTTCCTGATGGTCTCGATGGGCGATCACATCGCGAATCTGAGCCTCGGCCTGGAAGTCGGCGGTCTGAAGACCGGTTCGATGTTTGCCCATGGGCTCGCACTGTTCGGTCCCGCTTTCCTGCTGTTCTACATTGGGCTATGCGTGCTGAGCTACTTGATGTGGGAATCGCTGTGCGCCACTGACCGCGATGGCAGGTTGGCAATCGCACCAGTGGCCATGTTGCTGGCCTGGCCACTGTTCATCTATGGCATTTCGGGTGAATCGATTGTCAAGCTGCTGCACGGCTTTCTGCGCAACTACGCGCAGTCGATACTGCTTTACTCCGTCGTGTTCTGGGCCGTACGCGGAATGCTGCGAATAGGGACATCGCAGACCGCATTCGCGCAGAAGTCGTCGTATGCCCGTCAGCGCAAGGAGTAGACCGATGGCTGGCGAACACCCTGCACACACCCCTGCTTCGCCAGATGCGCGCCACAGGCTCTACGCAGCCTATGTGAGCTCGGGGCAGGCGGGCAACGGCTCTCATCGCGGACGCGATGCCTACCTGTCGAAGTTGATACGCCGTCACGCGCCGGCTAACCGCGATGCCTTGATTCTCGATCTCGCCTGCGGTCATGGTGCGTTGATACGAGCACTCAAGTGCGCCGGCTATCGCCGCGCCAGCGGCGTGGACCTTTCGGCCGAGCAGGTGGCGCTGGCCCAACAGAGCGGGCTGGACGAGGTAGAGGTGGGCGATCTGCTTGCCACACTCATGACCCACACCCACGATGTCGATGCTGTGTTCCTGCTTGATGTTCTGGAGCATCAGACGCGCGACGAACTGTTGGCCACCCTGGACGGCACCTACGGCGCGCTGCGCCGCGGTGGCCGGGTAATCATGCATGTGCCGAATGCCGAGGGACTGCACGGCATGCGCGTGCGCTATGGGGATCTAACCCACGAGCAGGCGTTTACCCCAGCCTCGATGCGGCAGTTGCTGACGATCTGCGGCTTCACCAACATCCGATGCTATGAAGACCGGCCCGTGATGCACGGCTTGAAGAGTGCCGTGCGGTCGGCGTTGTGGTACCTGTCGACTTTGCCGGCGCGCCTACAGCTTCTGGCCGAAACCGGGACCAGCGGGCACATCTTGTCGCAGAACATGCTTGTTGTCGCAGAGACGCCGTCACATGACGTGCCTGCATCCGCGTGAACATCGTGCTCCTCACGCACCCCGCCTGGCTGGTGTCGTACAGCATGCCCCGCTTTGCGGACATGTTGGTCAGCGGCCTAAGGCAGCGCGGGCACACGGTGCAGACCTGGGCGCCTGCCGAGCACCTGCGCGCGAACACCAAGGGTGGCAAGCTGGCAAAGTGGGCGGGCTATGCGGACCAGTATCTGCTGTTTCCGCGCTGGGTACGGCGCGCCATCGAACGGCAACCCGCCGACACGCTCTTTGTCTTTGCTGACCAGGCCCTTGGCCCATGGGTACCGCTGGTCGGCCAGCGGCCGCACGTGGTGCACTGCCACGACCTGTTGGCGCTGCGTTCGGCGCTGGGCATGACGCCGGAACACCACACGCACCTGCCAGGGCGGATCTACCAGCGCTATATCCGGCGCGGCTTTCGGCAGGCCAGGCACTTTATCTCGGTGTCCGACAGCACGCGACAGGACATGGTCGGCTTGGGCGGCGTGCGGCCGCTGACCAACGAGGTGGTCTACAACGGTCTCAGCCATCCGTTCGCGCCCATGTCGCGCCCCTCAGCGCAGGCACAGTTGGCGAGGGCTGGCCTGCCGGTGGCCGAGCAAGGCATGCTGCTGCATGTCGGCGGAAACCAGTGGTACAAAAACCCCATTGGAGTGGTTCGCCTGTACGCGGCCTATGCGCAGCACAGCGACCGTCCGTTGCCGCTGTGGATGATCACGCCACCGCCAGACCCATCGCTGCGACAGGCCCTTGCCAGGGTTCCACCGCGGGGCGAAGTGCTATTCTTCGAGAACCTCGACAACGACACCTTGCAGGCTGCCTATTCACTGGCCAGGGCCCTCCTGTTTCCCAGCCTGGCCGAGGGCTTCGGCTGGCCATTGGTCGAGGCCCAGGCCTGCGGCTGCCCGGTGCTGACCACCGATGCGGCGCCGATGAATGAGGTTGCCGGGCCAGAGGCCTGTCTTGTACCACGGCCGAGCGCCACGGGGGACAGTGGCAAATGGGCCCGTCTCGCGGCGCAGCGCCTACAGCAACTGCTCGATACGCCGCCCCGCGCCCAGCAACTCAGGCGCGAGGCATGCATCGCGTGGACGGCGCGATTTAATGGCAACCTGGCCATCGATGCCTATGAACGCATCTACCGCAGAGTCATCGAACTCGAGGCGGAACAGGCACATCCCGGCACGGCCCATGCGGTGCGACGGCAATGATGCTCGCGATCCGGCAGCCGAAGCGCCCGCGACCACCATCTGCGCAGTCTCACAAGAGTGTCATGTCCCTCACAGCGATCATCCTGACCAACAACGAAGCCAAGCACCTGCCTCGGGCCATGGCCAGCGTGGCAAGTTTTGCCACCGAGGTCGTGGTGGTCGACAGCCACAGCACGGACCGGACGCAGCAACTGGCACAGGCCGCCGGCGCAAGGGTGTTTGAACGCAGGTTCCGAAACTATGCCGACCAGTTCAGGTTTGCGCTAGACGAAACGGGTATCACATCCGACTGGATACTGCGACTCGATGCGGACGAAATCATTCACGAAGACTTGGCAGAAAGCATACGGGCGTTCCTGGCTAACCCGCCCGTCGATGTGGCCGGCGTCATCCTGCAGCGCAGGCACATATGGATGGGCCGTTGGGTACGCTTCGGCGGCCGCTACCCACTGAACCTCGTGCGTATCTGGCGCCGTGGGCAAGGCCGAGTGGAGATGCGCTGGATGGATGAGCACGTCGTGGTTAGTGGCGGCCGGATCATCACGCTGCACGGCGGGTTCTCCGACTGGAACCTGAACGACCTCAGCTACTTTACCGACAAGCACAACGGCTATGCCACGCGCGAGGCCATTGACGTGTTGGACGCTCGCTACGGCCTGTTCGAAACCGATCACGAGCTGGCCGCGCAGGGTACCGGCCGGCAAGCGTCAATCAAGCGGCTCTTGAAGAACAAGATCTACAACAAGCTGCCCTTCTGGCTGGCTCCATTGCTCTATTTCGTGTGGCGCTTTGTGTTCCAGCTCGGCTTCCTGGATGGGCGCTCTGGACTTGTCTACCATGTGCTACAGGGCTTCTGGTACCGTTTTCTCGTCGGCGCCAAAGTAGTGGAATTCGATGCCGCACTGAAGCCCCTGAAGTCGCGCGAGGAACGATTGCTGAAGCTACAGGAAATGACGGGCCGAGTGCTCCGGCCCTAGGTTGCCGGTCATTAGCCACACCTGCCGCCGCGGACCTTTCCGATTCAGCATTTGCGCAAGACGCAGATGCGACTTCCAGTGAAACACAACTCTCCTACTGCGAGGTCGGTAACGGCCGCAATCGTGGCTTTATCCAGCGACATGGGTGCCCGCCATAGACAGCCCATTTATCCGGCAGACTCTTGGTCACCACCGATCTTGCTGCGATGACGGCACCATCGGGAATGCAGACACCAGGGCCGATGAACACATCCGCTGCGATCCAGGCCTGCGCGCCAATGTCGATGGGCGCGTGAATCAACGGCATTTCTTCGCGTGTGTAGTCGTGCGAACCAGTGCACAAATAGCTGAACTGTGACACCACGGTGTGACTGCCAATGTGTATAGGTGCAAAGTTGTAGACGTTGACTGCCTCGCCCAGTGCCGACCAATCCCCCATCGAAAGCTGCCAGGGCATCAACACACGTACACCCGGCATGACTAGGCAACGATGCCCTATGTGCGCGCCCATTAATCGAAGCGCGGCCACCCGCATTGGAGAGCAGACCTTGGGCAACCAGCGCACCAACGGCTCGAGGACAAAGGTCCAGATGCCCCGGCGCAGCTTGACCGACCATGGCCAGCGAGTCTTACTCCTCGACAGATCGACTTGCACGCTTAAGGCGATGGGCTGCGTCGCGCCACAACAACCATACTTTTCCAGAGGTAGGGCATGCGTCCAACACCATGGAAAGCGACACTTTCAAACCCCTCGGCAAGCAGCAGACGCTCCAGAGTGTGCCGGCTCCAAAACTTGATATGGCCACCGTACCACAGCGCAGTGAAGTGCTTGTCCCACTGGCCGAACACCGACAAAGCCAGGTTCTTGATATAGCCGTGGTAGGGAGTGCTGAGGACGAGATATCCCCCCGGCTTCAGCACCTGACGAGCGTACCGCGGCAATAGATGCGGCGCAAAAAGATGCTCGATCACCTCTGTGGACACCACAGCGTCGAATGGTTGCTCGCTGCGCATCAATGAAGCGGGGTCATCGTAGACGCCAGCCTGGTAGATAGGCAGCGACGCATAATTCTCACGGGCGATACGAACCCCCTCCGGATCGACCTCCATTCCTGCCACGACAAATCCTAGGCGTGAGAGTTCTCCGCACAGCGCCCCATTCCCACACCCCAGGTCCAGCACCCGGCTCGTCCTCAGTTGGCGCAACAGCTCTACCACTTTGGGGCCGATGTAGCCCGTGGACTCCGGGGCAATACCGGACGTCCAGCCGTAGTTCGAGACGGTGCTTTGGGTCATGGAAATCGTGCGTTCAGGCCTTGGCCGCGCTAGGCTTGCAGACCACCTGAAGCAAGCTTTCGGCCATCGCGTCGACGGTGAAGCGTCTTGCAAAGCTGCTGCCCGCACGGCGGCGGAAAGCGAGGCGCTCGGATTCGGGCAGGTCGAGCCAGCGCTGAAGCAACTGCTGCGCGCCGGCGGCCGTATCGGGGGCCACGAGGCCAGCACCGTCAACTTCAATCTCGCGCCAGATGTTCACCTTGTCGGAAATAAGTACGGGTAACTGGCAGGCCAATGCCTCCACCACCGCAATGCCGAAATTCTCTTGGTGTGAAGGCAACATAAAGACCTCGCTCGCATAGAACGCGCCCCACTTTGCATCGCCCTGCAGCATGCCAGTCCAAGTGATGCGGTCGGACAAACCATTATCGGTGGCGAGCCTCATCAAAGCCGGACGCAGGTCGCCATCGTCGGGCCCGGCTATGACTAGGTGAAGCCCGGGTTGCGCGGCGGCAACGTTGTTGAAGGCACGCACCAGCAGATCACAACCCTTTTTTTCGTGGATTCGGCCAAGGAAGAGAACAATTCGCTTCGCATACAACTCGGGGTGCAGGCGAAAAAAAGCGTCCCTTATCGCACCACTTTCTGTCGGCGGCTGACTGGTACCAAATGCCACTACATACTCATTGGCGCGATAAAGCCAAAACGATTGCCGAGCCAGACGGCGCTCCTCTTCGCACGTAAACAGGACACCATTGGCATCGCGCAGGACCCGGTAGTCTGCCCATGGCCAATACATCCACTTCTTTAGGTGCTTGAGCGGATAGGTCTGCTTAAACCATGGATCTAGCATGCCGTGCGTGAACACATGGTATGGGCGGCCTAAGTGGCGCATGGCGCGCCACGCGCCTAGTGCGTGGTACTGCCACAAGCCGTTCACAACAACCGCATCGAAATCAGGTGCATGCTGCAACAACCAAGGCACAAGACGGTTGCTATACCGATAGTGACCACGGCTAGGACCCAACGCATGTACGGGAAGAGGGAAGTCATTGAAGTTCATCCCTTCTTTGCTATCCAAGGTGACCACCTGCACGTCATGGCCACGACTCTTGAGGAATTGCCCCCCCTGACGCACCGCTTCGATTGGCCCGCCACCACGCGGATCGAGACTTGGGATTACATGGAGAAGTCTCAATGACTACCTCTTAGCGAAAACCGACAGAACCTCAAACGCCGCCAGCTGTCAAACCGCTAACACTGCAGATTGGACAGCCTTAGAAAGCTACAACTACGGGTGCTCGCAAATCCATCAAAGATTCTCTGCCTAAGTGCACAATTCGAAGGCCTACGGAGCCAACACGACTGTATCCTCGGAAGCTTCAGCCTTCTTTACCGTCGGCCGATCATGCCAACTTAACGAGTTGCTACCGCTACCGACGGAAAGATCGACAACGGTTCCAGTAGAACCCGTACCAAGCCGGATACCCACATTGCAGTTTTCACATGTGTTTCCTTCAAACGATGTCCCTAATATCCTAGGATTGGGTGGCTTCACGTATGTGCTGGAATGCGAGTGCATCTGCGCCATCATTCCTTCGACGCCTGAGATTCCGTTATAAATAGTAGTCTGATTTACCAGGTTAGCCGTCAACTTATTATTTCTAATCTCTACGCCAATATGGCTGATTCCTAACGAGCGCTCATCAATGTTCTCGAATAGTACGCTGAGATATGACAAGTAGCGATTGTTTGAGTTGCGGATCTCATTGCGTTCAACCTGTACACCATAGATTGGTGAAAACTGTAGTTCCGATATGCTTTGAAACGCTCGCAAAAGCACACCGCCGCTCTCTATCAGGTTGTTGCCTATGATTGCAACATCTCTCGCTGCTGTGGAAAACAACCAAATTCCACGCGGGTGATTCCTGATGAGATTATTCTTAATTAGCGCATACTGCAGTCCAGGGACCATCAGAGCGTAGCGACTAGTTCCGTCCGGAACGCTAACCCAAGGCGTATCAATCGCTACCGTGCCATTAGACACGGCACTGACAGTACGCATCTGCCCGGCACCGCGCCCTGCAATGATCGCGACGGTCAGATTCGGAGGAATCGTGCCTGCAGGATAAGGGCCCAACCGCAGCACTAAGTTTGGGTCATAGAGTGACCACTCAGTGGCAGAGATAACCGATCCGAAACTTTCGGTTCGCGAGGCTCCTCCCCCTTCGGTGAGAATGGCTTCGCTGCTATTCCACGCCATGTCAACTGGCGACCCGACCAGCTTTAACTCATTGCCTACCAAAGCGATTCGCTCAGCGAAGTTCAGCGTGACTGTATGCAGAATACGGCGATCCGCCGCCATGTCGCCGTTCAGTATCCAAGTATTGCTTGCGATAAACGCATCACTAACACTATCAAAATCACCGCCGACGCCGCTGGCGAATGCAATTGTGTTTCCTTGGAAGTGCAAACCTTGGTTCGCTCCAAAGTGTGCTGGACCGTGGTTTCCGATGCCAGAAATGTGCGTGAAGTCGCTGTCAAGCACCGCCGCATTGCGCATTCGGTGAAAGAAGAGCGCCCGGGAAGTCTTTAGATCGAAACGCACCGACTGGAGAAAGAAGCGGCGGCTGTCTCGAAACGAAGGCGCTATAGACGCGGCGCCCAAGTTGATGAATGACAACTGCCGTATGCCCGAAAGATCTAGGTTGGCAGCATAGACTGGCGTATCAACGTCGTAGTGCAGGAATGTCTGGTTCTTGCCGCCACCCTGGAGCACCACCTTGGAGAACAACTGCAGGCTTGACGAGATCCGGCAGGTGCCGGCGGGAAGTTGCACGACGCCACCGCCTAGGCGTTGTGCGAGCAGCAGTGCCTGCTGGATTGCCGGTGCATCGTTGCTTGTGCCGTTGCAGAGCGCCTTGGCCGTCAAGCGGGGATCAGTCGCTGCGTTGACGACAACCTGGGCAACAGGCGTAAAGGCGGACGCCCACGCGACCGGCAGATTGAACGGGTTGCCTGGCGGTTGTTCAGCAATCGCGATCTCGCGGGGTAGCAAGGATGCGCCGCTGCCATTGCCGTTATCGACCGTTATGGCGGCCTTTGCGGTAGCTTGAAGTCCAAGTGGCACGGTCACGGTAAGCATGTGCTCGTCGCTTGCGTTCGAGTCAACGACGGCGCGGACCCCGGAAATCATCACTACTGGCTCATGGTCTGGCACTAGCAGGTTGCGGCCAAAGATGCGCATCACGCCACCCGGCGCGATCTCCAGGCTGTCAAGGTGATGTGCGGTGGCAGCGTTCAGTTTGATCGGCGCACTACTCACCGCACCATCAACGACGCGAACGACAATCGCGCCCCTCACATCGGGCGGGATGCGCGTTGCAACCCACCCTGAGCCGACGCGATTAACGACGGGCAGCTTACGTACGAATGATCCATCGCCGGATAACAACTGAACTTCGGGCTGAGTACCGAAGTTCTCACCCTGAAGGCTGACCAATTGCCCTGGTCGCGCACTCGGACTGGCATTAAAGACCAATGGACCCGTCGTCGCGGCCGCACTTGTTATCTTGTTTGGCGCAACTGAGCTCGCAGCAGACGCAACTACCGACGAACTTGCATTCGATTCGGTTGGCAGGCCCTGACCTTGGGTTTGTTCTTTCCCCAGATTTGCCGCATGCCAAGCGACCGACTCCATAGCCGGTGCCCCGTCCGCACCTCCGCCACAGGAAGTGAGAGCGGCAACACAAATCAGCGTGTGGCTTAGGATCATCACGCGCGAAACGAAAGTGTTGGGCATGTGTAGTCTTTAGGTGCGACACCAATGAGACTACGGTTGACAAAACTTAAAATTAAAGAATGGACTGTAATTCGCTCGCTCAGCCTGTAACGCCAAGTACGGGCCTTAGTACGCCAACCTAGCAAGCCAAGACCCAAGACAAAGAACGCTTCGCTCCTAGGCGCAGCTCCGACAAGCCGATTTGCACTTGACCATCGCGTACACGAGCGTCGGGGGCACGCACTATGGCAGGCTAGACAACAGATTTCATCCACCGCAACGCACAGAGGTACTCTGACGTCGTAGCGCATCAACTCGAACGCAGGCTGAAGAGTAGATCTTCAACAGTGCGGCGGCGGCCAATAGAGAAACCATCAGCACAGTGCACGTCATCCCCGACCGCCACGAACTCATTGCGGAGATGACTACCAAAGCAGTCGGCACTATCTTTTACAAGAATTCGCATAGCTTCGGACATCTTGTTCATTCGGGCCAAAAGGCTATTGCCCTTAGCTGAAATGTCCAGATTGAAGGCTGCGCATCTTTGGCTCGCGGAGCGCGATAGCTGCATCCGTTCAATACGGATTCCTGGAGCAAGCGCCGTCATGCTTAGCCTTCGCTTCGTCGCCCTACACATTGGTACCGCAAACCAGCTGCCCTTGCGAAGGCGGGGTCATACAGATTTCTGCCATCCAAAACCAACGGTTGTCTCATGAGTTCGCGCATGCGTTCGAAATCCGGGCTGCGGAACTCCTTCCACTCTGTAAGGATGGCTAGAGCGTCAGCGCCTGGCAGCGCATCCATAGCACGCTGGACGTAGTGCAACCCACTGTGCTCACCCAGCGCTCGCTGCGCAGATCTCATGGCCGCTGGATCGTACGCGCGCACCGTTGCGCCACGGCGCAGCAGATCACTTATCAGCAACAGACTGGGCGCTTCGCGCACGTCATCCGTGTTGGGCTTGAAGGCCAGACCCCAAACAGCAAAAACCAAGCCGCGCAGATCGTTTCCGAACAGAGCAACGACGCGCTCGCCGAGCAGCCGCTTCTGCGCATCGTTGATGGCTTCTACAGCCTTCAAAAGTCTGAGGTCGTGGCCATTCTCCGCGCCCGTATTCAGTAGCGCGCGCACATCCTTGGGAAAGCAGGAACCGCCATAACCGCACCCGGCGTAGAGGAAGTGGTGACCGATGCGCTCGTCCGCCCCAATCCCAAGGCGCACTGCGTCAATGTCGGCACCCAGGTTCTCAGCTAGCAGGGCGAGCTCGTTCATGAAGCTAATGCGAGTGGCCAGCATGGCGTTGGCGGCGTACTTGCTCAACTCAGCCGATTCTGGGTCCATCACCAGAATCCGGTCGTGGTTGCGGCTGAAGGGGCCGTACAGATGGCGCAAGAGCTTGATGGCGCCCTCGTCCGTGCTACCTATGATGATCCGGTCAGGGCGCGTAAAGTCAGCCACCGCGTCGCCCTCCTTCAGAAACTCAGGGTTAGACGCGACGCTCACGCGGTGGGTACAACCGCGCGCAGAGAGTGTGTTGAGAATCTCTTGCTGTACCCGCCTAGCTGTTCCCACAGGTACCGTGCTCTTGTCCACCACCACGCGGTCACCTGTCATGTACTCGCCAATCGCGCGTGCCGCCGCAAGTACGTGCCGCAAGTCGGCCGAGCCATCTTCCCCTGGCGGCGTGCCTACGGCAATGAATTGCAAGGAGGCAAATGCCGCACCTTCGGCGGGGCTGGTGGAAAAGCGCAAGCGTCCAGCTTCCACGTTGCGGTGCACAATCGCATCCAGCCCGGGCTCGAAAATGGGGACTTCGCCCGCCTTCAGGCGCTTGACCTTGTCGGCATCCGTGTCAATGCACAGCACGTCGTTGCCGACATCTGCCAGGCAAGCGCCAGTGACCAGACCAACATAGCCCGTACCTATGACGCTTACCTTCACAGGCGGCACCTCTGCATCGGAATAGGTGCTGCCCTGGTCACCTGACGGCGCCTGATTCGTTCTTCAACGGGATCCCGTTTAACGTAGTTCATGTGCGGATACTAGCAACGTCCGTTCCTTGCGGACGATGCGCTAGCCTCCTGGATTCCAGTTTTTTGCTCATTTCTTGCCTGCACCCCCTGAGGTGGGGGGCCGAGGCGGACCACAGGCGCGAGGGCGACTACTTTTCCCTTTGGTAGATGGACGGTGCGCCGCCACGCCAGCGCTGCTTCGTCGAACGGCACTCGAACTCCCCCCGCGGGCGGGGCGGAAACCTTCTCTAGTGCGCAGACACCCCCCATTCAGGGGCCTCAAAGTCGCGAATGTTTACTCCCGCGCTCGGGATAATGACCGGCAGTCGGTCCAGAGCGGCCTACGTACTCCCGAAAGGGGTCTTCTGTGAAGTGCTTTCGTTTGCTGATGGCAGCATCAACTTGTGCGGCCGCAATGGTTGCGAACGCGGCCGATATCCCTGGCTTGTACAGCACCGGCCTGAACGACTTCGGCGCCGGCTTGGCGGGGGGCGCCGTCGATACTCACTACACGTTCCAGTCAGGCGGCACTGCCACTGGCTCAACGTGCGGGACTTCGATGTGCGGCCACGTTGCGCTTGCTGCAGCGTTCCCAATTCCGCCGTGGATTCCTGCCGACACGTCGCCGAACCCTGGGTCGAACTGGCTGACGCCTTCTGCCAATCAAGGGGATAGCTACGACCCGACGTCGAACGGAACGTACAAGTGGACCTTGACTTTCGACCTGAAGGGCTACGTAGCGGCGACGGCAAGCTTCAGCGGCCTGTTTGCCGCAGACAACGGCGCCACCGTTCAGTTGAACGATGGCGGGCCAATCCTCGGTACCGCCACCGGCTTTGATGCATGGTCAGGCTTCAGCAGCGCCGGCGCCACGTTCAATGCTGGCATCAACACCCTCGTCTTCACCGTCACGAACCTTGCTCGAGATGGCGGCAACCCGACAGGCCTCCGAGTTCAGTTCACCGAATCCAGCGTCACACCGGTCCCCGAACCCGAGGCCTATGGTCTGGCCATTGCAGGCTTGGGGCTCGTGGCATTTGGACTGCGGCGAAGGCGCCCAACACGATAGGTCCTTCAGTCCAGAGTTGAGCTACCGTTTTCTACTAAAGGGGAGAACTTGATGACCAAGACACCGATTCTTGCTGCTGTTGCGGCGGGTTTTCTGGGACTGGCAGGCAATGCGCACGCGCTGCTGGTCAACGGTAGCTTTGAGGACAACGTGCAGGCCAACGGCACTTGGGCGATTTATCCCAACCTGGTCGGTTGGACCGGTGGCCAATACGGCATCGAGTTGCGCAACAACGTGGCCGGAGCAGCCTTTGATGGAAACAACTACATCGAGCTGGATACCACGCGAAACAGTTTGGCCTACCAAGGGGTGGCGGCCGTTCTCGGCCAGCAGTACCTGCTAAGTTTCGCCTACTCGCCGCGCACCAATGTAGCTGCAACTTCGAATGAAATCGAGGTCTACTGGAACAACGAGCGGGTAGGTACGTATACGGGCACCAACAACACCAGCGGAAACGTGTGGGATGTCAAAAACATCTACGTTGTAGGCGCAGGGAACCCGACCGAGCTGCGTTTTGTAGCGGTTGGGACCAGCGACAGCTACGGCGGCTCTTTGGATGCTGTGTCTGTCACGGCCGTGCCGGAGCCCGAGGCCTATGGATTGGCCCTGGCCGGCATGGGCGTTGTGGCGTTTGCAATGCGGCGGCGCCGCCTCGATTGATATCGACTGTCTATCTTCTTTGATTGATCAAGTAGCTCTATCGGTCCTGGTGATTTGGCTCCTCTTGGAACAGATCGAAACCAGTAGTAGGTCTGGGCGGCGCCTCTGATGTTGGAGATCAGGCCGACCCCGCAAGTCGGGGGTGCAGTTTGTTGAAAAGCCTTTACCGATTGCGGGAAGATTAGGTCACTTGAGATGAGTCGCGGTGTGAGATCTGCTTGCACACGACAGCAGAGTCACAGGAGGTCAAGATGTTGAAGCACTTCGCTGTAGGAGCCGTGATGGTCGCGGCTTCGGTGTACGCTCACGCAGGGCTGCTGTACAGCTCAGCTGACTTGGGTCCGAGCTACATCACATTGAGTAGCAGCAATGTCTCTGGTGGAGCACTGTTTCTAGGACCGGCCAACCCGAACGAGCAGGCTATTCCGGACGGCGGGACACTTGCTACCACCACATCTGGCACTTGGCTTGCGGCTGGGCCGTCTTCGTCCAACAACACCAACCCTCCGTTTACATCGCCTGGCTCAGCGAAGCTCACCTTCTCTGGGACGGACGTCACGGGGGTGAGCTTTCTGTGGGGCTCGCCGGACTCCTATAACTCCTTTGAGTTCGTGACTGGCGGTCCTACAGGTACGACCTACAGCCTTGACGCGACGCAGCTTCAAACTGCAGTGAATGCGGTTAACGGCGGGATCGTCCTTGACAGTCTGCCCAACCAGAACAGGGCCTATTACGTCCAGCTGAAGGCTACTGATGGCGACTATTTCACTTCGCTGACGTTCAGTAGCCCCGGCACCAACGCGGTCGAGATCTCGAACGTAGCGGTCGTGCCAGAGCCTGAGGCCTACATGCTGGCCCTTGCGGCACTGGGTGTGTTGGGCGTTGCAGCCAAGCGTCGTCGGTCAGCAAAGCGAGCCTGAGAGAGTGTCATGAACTTTCGCCACATCGCTGCCGTTGCATTGCTTCTCCCTGCTGCCACGGTGCATGCAACCAATTTGCTCAGCAACGGCAGCTTTGAAACCACCGCCGGCGGCATTCTCGTCAACCCAACGCAGGGCCCAGACACGAATCCGTCTAACGGGATCACCAGCGGCCAATGGGCAGTCTTCAGTTCGCTGCTTGGCTGGAACACCATAAGTGGTAAAGGCATCGAGGTACGCAACAACGTTCCCAACGGTTACCTGGCGCAGGAAGGCTCGAACTTTGTCGAGCTTGATTCACATCCTGGTCCCGGTGCCAACAGCGCTATGGCGCAGTCCTTCAGTTTGGGGGCTTCTTCGCTACTTGACTTGAGCTTCTACTATCGTGCTCGTCCTGGTACGTCGGGTGACACGAACGGCATCAAGGTTTACTTCAACAATGCTCCAGTGAGCCTAGCGCCGCCCGGGCTTGAATCGGGGCCACTGGTGTCGACCACATGGACCAAGTACACGGGCCAGGTTTTTGGTGCGGTCGGTACGAACACTTTGGTGTTTGAAGCCGTTGGCAAAAGCGATACCCTTGGCGGCAGCTTAGACAACGTATCCATGACAGTTGTCCCCGAACCGCAGGCTTACGGCATCGCGCTTGCCGGCATGAGCATCGTCGCGTTTGCCATGCGGCAGCGCCGTCGACTCGATTAGCGCTTCAGGGTGGTTGACCGAATGAAGCGGCTCCTCAGGGAGCCGTTTCGTTGATGTGCGCTGTCTAAGCTGCGGGATGCCCCCCTGGATAGGGGTAACAGATAACCGAAACTGGGATTG
>JAFLDH010000109.1 GCA_017302505.1 Burkholderiales bacterium | reverse complement strand
CCAGTCGATGTCGGCCGCCGGCTGCGTGGTGGCAGCGCCGGCCGCCGCAGCCTGCGTGGCCTCAGGGAAGCTCGCCGCCACCGGCGCTGCCGGCCGCTCGTACGGCGGCGCCATCGACGCACAGCCGGTCAGCAGCAGCGCCAGCGCGGCGATCGGCAGGGTGCTACGCATGAACCACCTCCTTGGCCACGCGCCGCGCCCTGCGGCCGCGCAGCAGCGCATAGAAGGCCGGTGTGAGAAAGATGCCGAACAGCGTCACGCCGACCATGCCGCAGAACACCGCGATGCCCATCGCGCGGCGCACCTCGCTGCCGGCGCCGATGCCCAGGATCAGCGGGATCACGCCGGCGCAGAAGGCGATCGAGGTCATCAGGATCGGCCGCAGGCGCAGCCGGCAGGCGTGGATCACGGCGTCGACCATCGCCTCGCCGCGGTCTTCCAGGTCCTTGGCGAACTCGACGATCAGAATCGCGTTCTTGCACGCCAGCCCCACCAGCACCACCAGCGCCACCTGGGTGAAGATGTTCAGGTCGCCCGGTTGCAGGAAGGGCGGAAAGCTCGACATCCACACGCCGAACAGCGCCGAGAGGATGCCCATCGGCACGATCATCACGATCACCAGCGGCAGCGTCCAGCTTTCGTACTGCGCCGCCAGCACCAGGATCACCAGCAGCACCGACAGCGCCAGCACCGCCGCCAGGATCGGCAGCTTGACGCCGGTGCCGGGCACGGCGACATCGCGCGTCAGCCGGTCCTGGTAGGACAGCTCGGTCCACTCGTAGCCGACGCCGCGCGGCAGGCCCTTGAGCAGCGACTCCATCTCGGCCTCGGCCTCGCCGGAGGAGAAGCCGAACTTCGGCGCGCCGTTGATGTCGGCCGACGGGTAGCCGTTGTAGCGCGTGACCCGCGTCGGGCCGAAGGTGGGCTCCACCTTCATCAGCGCGCCCAGCGGCACCATCTCGCCAGCGGCGTTGCGCGTCTTCAGGCTGGTGATGGCCTGCGCGTCGTTGCGGAAGGGCGCGTCGGCCTGCACGATCACCTGGTAGGTCTTGCCGAACTTGGTGAAGTCGTTGACGTACAGCGACCCCAGGTTGACCTGCATCGTGTCGTAGATGTCGGAGAGCTGGATGCCCATCTGCTTGGCGCGCGTGCGGTCGACATGCGCATACAGCTGCGGCACGTTGATGTCGTAGGTGGAGAAGGGCGTGCCGATGCTCGACTTCGGGTTGCCGTAGATGCCGCCGAGCGTGCCCCACACCGCGCCGTACAGCGCCTGCTCGCCCAGCCCGCCGCGGTCCTGCACCTGCAGCTTGAAGCCGCCGGCATTGCCCAGGCCGTCCACGCCCGGCGGCGGCACGACGAACATGCGCGCGCCCTGGATCTGCTGGATCGCGCCGTTGACCTTGGCCAGGATCGCGTCCTTGCTCTTGTCGGCCGTGCGCCGCTGGTCGAAGGGCTCCAGGCCGAAGAAGATGATGCCCTCGTTGGGCGCGGCGGAAAAGCCGGCGATCGACAGCCCCGGGAAGGCCACCGAATCGACGATGCCCGGCACCTCCAGCGCGATGCGGCTCATCTCGCGCACGACGGCCTCGGTGCGGTCCAGCGAGGCGCCGGCCGGCAACTGCGCGATGCCGATCAGGTACTGCTTGTCCGGCGCCGGCACGAAGCCGGCCGGCACGCGCGTGAAGACCAGGGCCGTCAGTCCCAGCAGCAGCGCATACACGACCAGGGCCGCCGTCTTGCGCTGCACGATGCGCGCGACGCCGCGGCCGTAGGCCTCGCTGCGCCGGCCGAACCAGCCGTTGAACCAGCGGAAGAAGCCGCCGAACACGCGGTCCATGCCGCGCGTCAGCGCGTCCTTCGGCGCGTCGTGGCCGCGCAGCAGGATCGCGCTGAGCGCCGGCGACAGCGTCAGCGAGTTGAAGGCCGAGATCACCGTGGAGATGGCGATGGTCACGGCGAACTGCTTGTAGAACTGCCCCGACAGCCCGGGCACGAAGGCCAGCGGCACGAACACCGCGCACAGCACCAGCGCGATCGCGATGATCGGCCCCGACACCTCGTGCATCGCCTTCACCGTGGCGTCGTGCGGCGACAGGCCAGCCTCGATGTTGCGCTCGACGTTCTCGACCACGACGATGGCGTCGTCGACGACGATGCCGATGGCCAGCACCAGGCCGAACAGCGTCAGCGTGTTGATCGAATAGCCCAGCAGCAGCAGGAAGGCGAAGGTGCCGACGATCGACACCGGCACCGCCAGCAGCGGGATCAGCGACGCGCGCCAGGTCTGCAGGAAGATGATGACCACCAGCACCACCAGGCCCACGGCCTCGAACAGCGTGGCCACCACCTTCTCGATCGAGGTCTGCACGAAGCGCGTCGGGTCGTAGACGATGCTGTAGTCCATGCCTGGCGGAAAGCTGGGCTTGAGCCGCTCCATCGTGCGGCGCACGTCGTTGGACAGCGCCAGCGCGTTCGAACCCGGCGCCTGGAACACGGCGATCGCCGCCGCTTCCTTGTTGTTCAGCAGGCTGCGCAGCGAGTAGGTGTTGGCGGCCAGCTCGACACGGCCCAGGTCGCGGATGCGGATCAGCCCGCCGGTGGCCGGGTCGGCGCGCACGATGATGTCGGCGAATTCCTCCTCGCTGGCCAGCCGGCCCTGGGTGTTGACCGACAACTGGAACTCGGTGCCCTTCGGCGCCGGTGAGGCGCCGACGGTGCCGGCCGCGACCTGCGTGTTCTGCTCGCGGATCGCGGCGATGACCTCCGACGTGGTCAGGTTGCGTGCCGCCAGCTTGGCTGGATCGAGCCAGATGCGCATCGCATAGTCGCCGGCGCCGAACATGAACACCGAGCCCATGCCCGGAATGCGCAGCAGTTCGTCGCGGATGTTCAGCTGGCCGTAGTTGCGCAGGTACAGCGCGTCGCGGCTGTCGTCGGGGCTGACCAGGTGCACCACCATGGTCAGGTTCGGCGTCGACTTCTCGGTGGTCACGCCGATCTGGCGCACGATGTCGGGCAGCCGCGGCAGCGCGCGGTTGATGCGGTTCTGCACCGCGGTCTCGGCGACCTCGGGGTTGGTGCCGATCTTGAAGGTCACGGTCACCGTCAGGCTGCCGTCGGCGGTGGCCTGCGATTCGAAGTACAGCAGGTTCTCGACGCCGTTGATCTGCTCCTCCAGCGGCGTGGCCACGGTCTCGGAGATGACGCGCGGGTTGGCGCCGGGGAACTGCGCGCGCACCACGATCTGCGGCGGCGCCACTTCGGGGTATTCGGACACCGGCAGGTTGAAGATCGCCAGCAGCCCGACCAGGAAGATGAAGATCGACAGCACGCCGGCCAGCCGCGGCCGGTTGATGAAGTAGCTGGAGATGTTCATCGCGGGGCCCCGGCCGAGGCCGCTGCGGCAGGCACGGGCATGCCGTTGGCATCGACCCTCAACACCTGCGGCGCCACCGGCATGCCCGGCACCACGCGCTGCAGCCCGTCGACGATGACGTTCTCGCCCGGCTTGACGCTGCCGTTGGTGATGACGCGCATGCCGCCCTGCAGCGCACCGAGCTGCACGTCACGCACCTGCGGCTGGCCGTTGGCGCCGACAACATAGACGAACTTCTTCGTCTGGTCGGTGCCGATGGCGCGCTCGGGCACCATCAGCGCCGGGTAGGGCGCGCTGGTGCCCATCGTCAGCTTGACCGCCAGCCCGGGCGTGAACTGCCCCTTGCTGTTGTCGAAGCTGGCGCGCAGGCGGATCGCACCGGTCTGCACATTGAGGCGGTTGTCGACGAAGTCGACGCGGCCTTCGTGCGGATGGCCGCTCTCGTTGGTCAGGCCCATGCGCACGCGCGGTGTCTTGTCCGCGCCGCCCATGATGCGCAGGTAGGTCTGCTCGCTGATGTCGAAGTAGGCATACACCCGGGCGGTGCCGGCGATGGTGGTCAGCACCGTCTGGTCGTTGACCAGGTTGCCGGCGGTGACGTTGGCGCGCGACGCGCGGCCGGTGATCGGCGAGCGCACCGCGGCGTACTCGAGGTTCAGGCGCGCCGTGCGCAGCGCGGCTTCGGCCGTCTTGATGTCGGCCTGCGTGGTGCGCGCGCCCGAACTCAGCTGGTCGAACTCCTGCTGCGACACGGCCTTGGCGTCGATCAGCGCCTGCGCCCGCTTCAGCTCGGTCTGCGCCAGGTCGGCACGCGCCGACACCGCGGCCAGCTGCGACTCGGCGCGCGCCACCTCGGCGGCGAAGCTGCGCGAGTCGATGCTGAACAGCAGCTGGCCCTTCTTCACCAGCGCGCCATCGGTGAAATGCACCTGGTCGATGGTGCCGGCCACGCGCGGCCGCAGCTCGACGAATTCGCTGGCTTCGAGCCGGCCGCTGAACTCCTCGCTGTCGGACACGGTGCGCTGCACCGCCGGTGCGACGCTGACCGGCGCGGCCGGCGGCGGCCCACCCTGGGCCTCGGCCGGGTCGCCGCAGCCGGCCAGCGAGGCCAGCAGCAACAGCGCGGGCACGAGCATGGCCAGAGCCGCCCGGCGAAACGCGCACGGGCGCAGATGATCCATCATGGACTGGGACTCCTCGGCTTGGGGGTATGGTGCGGCCTCTGGCGGGCCTTTCAAACGTGATTGTGGGTCATCGACAAAACCTGCATCGGCCATAAGGCCAATGCCGGGGCCGACGCTCAGCGACGCTCGAAGCGGAACACCGCCACGCTGGCCCGCAGGTTGGGCCAACGCCGCACCATGCGGCCGTGCTGCAAGCCGAAGCTGTCGCTGATGTGCAGCCCGAGCTTGTGTGCCAGCAGCTCGAAGTCGGCATGCGTGCCGACGCGGATGTTGGGCGTGTCGTACCACTGGTAGGGCAGCGCCTTGGTCACCGGCATGCGCCCGCCCAGCACGCTCAACCGGTTGGGCCAGTGCGCGAAGTTCGGGAAGCTGACGATGCCGATGCGGCCGACGCGCGCGGTCTCGCGCAGCATGCGTTCGGTGTGGCGCAGGTTCTGCAAGGTTTCCAGCTGCAGCACCACGTCGAAGCTGGCATCCTCGAACAATGCCAGCCCGTCTTCCAGGTTGAGCTGGATGACGTTGACGCCGCGCTGCGCGCAGGCCAGTACGTTGGCATCGGCGATCTCGATGCCGTAGCCGCTGCAGCCGCGGTGCTGCTGCAGGTGCGCCAGCAGTTCACCGTTGCCGCAACCCAGGTCGAGCACGCGCGAGCCCGGCGGCACCAGACCGGCGATGATCTCCAGGTCGCGTCGCTCGCTCATCGGGATTCCGCCGCCACGCGCTCGAAGTAGGCGCGCAACACGCCGTGATAACGCGCATCGTCGAGCAGGAAGGCATCGTGGCCGTGCGGCGCGTCGATCTCGGCGTAGCTGACATCGATGCGGTTGTCGACCAGCGCCTTGACGATCTCGCGCGAGCGTGCCGGCGCAAAGCGCCAGTCGGTGCTGAAGCTGACGAGGAGAAAGCGGTTGTTCAAGGCCGGCGCGAAGGCGCGCACCAAGTCGCCGCCGGCCTCGCGCGCCGGGTCGAAGTAGTCTAGCGCGCGTGTAATCAGCAGGTAGGTGTTGGCGTCGAAGTACTCGGCGAACTTGTCGGCCTGGTGGCGCAGGTAGCTTTCGATCTGGAACTCGACATCCTGTGTGCTGAAGCTCAGTTCGCCGTTGCGCAGCGCGCGGCCGAACTTGGTGTTCATCACGTCGTCCGACAGATAGGTGATGTGGCCGATCATGCGCGCCAGCCGCAGACCGCGCTTGGGTACCGCGCCGTGGCGCTGGTAGTGGCCGCCGTGGAAGTCGGGGTCGGTGACGATGGCGCGCCGCGCCACCTCGTTGAAGGCGATGTTCTCGGCCGACAGGCTGGGCGCGGTGGCGACGGCGACGCAGTGGCGCACGCGCTGCGGATGGCGCAGTGTCCAGGCCAGCGCCTGCATGCCGCCCAGGCTGCCGCCGATCACGGCGGCCAGCTGCGTGATGCCCAGCCCGTCCAGAAGCCGGGCCTGCGCGTCGACCCAGTCCTCCACCGTCACCACCGGGAAGTCGGCGCCATAGGGCTGGCCAGGCGCGTCCGGATTCGGGCTCATCGGCCCGGTGCTGCCGAAGCAGGAGCCGGGGTTGTTGACGCCGATGACATACAGCAGGTCGGTATCCAGCGGCTTGCCCGGGCCGACCAGGTTGTCCCACCAGCCGGCGTCCTGCGCCTGGCCGGCATAGTGGCCGGCCACGTGGTGGCTGGCATTCAGCGCATGGCACACCAGCACCGCGTTGCTGCGCGCGGCGTTGAGCGTGCCATAGGTCTCGTAGACCAGCGTGTAGTCGCGCAGCGCGGCGCCGCTGCGCAGCGGCAGCGGCGCGTCGAAATGCATCGACTGTGGGGTGACGACTCCGATCGAGGCCATGTGCCAGCAAAAACGAAACCCGGTGCCGCAAGCTTCGAGGCGGTCACCGGGTGCCCCTCTTTAGCTGCATTTCTTAAGCGCCCGCAATCCGGACAAATCGGCGCTGTTCGGCGAAGTATAGCGACGCGGCCCGGCCGCGCCGCCGCTTCAGGCGGGCATCGGTGCGGCGGCCTCCGACTCGGCCAGGCGGAATTGCGCCACCGCCTGCGCCAGCTGCTGCGCATGGTCGTTCAGGCTTTCGGCGGCGGCGGCCGATTGCTCCACCAGCGCCGCATTCTGCTGGGTCATCTGGTCCAGCTGGGCCACGGCGGTGTTCACCTGGCCGATGCCGTCGGCCTGCTCGGACGACGCGGCAGTGATCTCGCCGATGATGTCCGACACCCGCTTGACCGAGGCCACGATCTCCTGCATCGAGTCGCCGGCATGGCGCACCAGCGCGGCGCCGCCCTGCACGGTTTCGACCGAGGCACCGATCAGCGTCTTGATCTCGCGCGCCGCCTCGGCGCTGCGCTGCGCCAGGCTGCGCACTTCGCTGGCCACCACCGCGAAGCCGCGGCCCTGTTCGCCGGCGCGGGCGGCTTCGACCGCGGCGTTCAGCGCCAGGATGTTGGTCTGGAAGGCGATACCGTCGATCACGCCGATGATGTCGCCGATGCGGTGGGAGCTGCTGCTGATCTGCTCCATCGTCGTCACCACCTGCGACACCACCTCGCCGCCGCGCGTGGCGGCATCGGCCGCGCTGGCCACCAGCTGGTTGGCGGTGCGCGCCGAATCGGCGTTCTGCCGCACGTTGGTGGACAGCTGTTCCATCGACGAGGCCGTCTGCTGCAGGCTGGCGGCGGCCTGCTCGGTGCGGCTGGACAGGTCCTGGCTGCCGCCGGCCACCTCGCTGCTGGAGGTGCGGATCGACAGCGCCGATTGGCGCAGCCCGCCGATCACGCCGTGCAGCGAATGCTGCATGTGCTGCAGGCCGGCCAGCAGCTCGGCCACCTCGTCGCGGCCCTCGCTGTGGATCGTCTGGGACAGGTCGCCGCTGGCCATGGTGCGGGTGGCCGCGGCAGCGTGTTCCAGCGGCCGGGTCACCGAATGCGTGATCACCCAGGCGCAGCCCGCGCCCACCACCAGGCACAGCAGCGACAGCGCCACGCTGACCATCTGCGCGCGGTCGACGCGCTGGTCGATCAGTGTCGCGGCCTCCTCGGCCTGCTTCTGCTGCCATTTCTGGAAGTTGCTGATGCTGGCCACGTAGCTCAGCGCAATCGGCATCAGCTTGCTTTCCAGCGCCTCCTTCGCGCCCGGGTCCTCGATGTCCAGCAGCCCGAAGATGGCGTTGCGCGTGCTCAGGTACAGCTTGCGTTTGGCGGCGATCTCGTCGATCAGCGCTTTCTCCTCGGGCTGCGTGGCGCCTTCTTCCAGCGGCTTCTGCAGCGCGCTGATCTCGGCCGTGGTCTCCTTCATCAGCGGCTCGAAGTAGTCGCGCACGTCCTTGTGCCCGCCGGACTTGGCGATGGCCAGCGTGCGCGTCACGTTCATGTGCGTCAGGCCCTTCCACTGCGCCGCAGCCAGGGCGCGGCCCTCGGCGGCGGCCACCGCCTCGATCTCGGCCTGCGTGGCCTGCAGCCGCCACCAGCCCAGCCCGGCGATGATCGGCACCAGCAGGAGCACCAGCGAGAAGCCGGCCGCCAGCCGGGTGCCGAGCCGCAGGTCGTTGAGTTTCATGGTGTCGTCGTTCGGGCAGGGTGAAGGGGCCTGGGCTGCGCAGCGGGCTTACTTGTAGACGCCGCCGCAAACCACGGTGTCTTCCAGGCGCTCGCAGTACATGCTCTTCGGCTCGATCTTCTTGGTCACCGGGTTGGTGAACTTGTAGTCCTGCCAGAAGGTCGGGCTGGCCTTGGCCATGTCGACGCGCTCCTGAACGAAGGCCTTGCCGTCCACGTCCTTCAGGTCGATCAGGTTCTTGCCGATCATCTTTTCGTTCGCGCCATGCGCGCGCACGACGCCGTCCATCGCGTAGACCACGATGTACAGGTCGCGGTCGGTGAACTGGCCGGCCTTGTTGCTGATCTCGGCGTAGCCCTTGTCCTTGCCGTTGGCCTTGATGTAGACCACGGCCTTCTTCACCATGGCGGTGGCTTCGGCGGGCGTGGCATTGGCGGCGGCAAGGGCCTGGCCGCCCAGGCAGGCGAGGGCAGCGGCAGCGACAACATGGGTCAGCGTCTTCATGGCAGGGTCTCCGCGGAAATGGGGGGTGGGGGAACGGGTCCTTGCAGGCGTGAAGGGCCCGGTTCTGGGAGGATTTCGGCCTCGTTTCTGGCGGCTTGAGTGCGCCGGAGCAGGTCACCAGAACTCCCCGCAAGGCCGATAGAAGGGCCCTGCTGACCCGGCCCTAAAAGAGAAAGCCGCCTGGCTGCCCGGAGGCAGCACAGGCGGCTTTGCCGCGGCAGCCTGGCCTAGAAGCTTTCCCAGTCGTCGGTGCCGGTGCGGGCCGGCGCGGGGCTGCCGGCTTCGGCGGCCGAGGGTGCAGCCTTGGCCTTGAAATCCGGCCGGGTGACGTTCTTCGCGCGGCCCGGGCCGCGGCGCTCCACCGCCGGATAGGTGCTGGCCTTCGGCGCAACGGCCGGCACGGCCGCGACGCTGGGCGCTGCCGCCACGGCCAGGCCGCCGTGGCCGGCCTTGAACACGGCCACCGCCTGCACCAGCTGCAGCGCCTGCTGCTTCAGGCTTTCGGCCGCGGCGGCCGATTCCTCCACCAGTGCGGCGTTCTGCTGCGTGGCCTGGTCCATCTGGCCGACGGCCTCGCCCACCTGGGCCACGCCGGCGCTCTGCTCGCTGCTGGCCGCGCTGATCTCGCCCATGATGTCGGTGACGCGCTTGATGGCATTGACCACCTCGCTCATCGTCGTGCCGGCCTGGTCGACCAGCGCGGTGCCCTGCTCGACGCGTTCGACGCTGGTGGTGATCAGCGCCTTGATCTCCTTCGCCGCCTCGGCGCTGCGCTGCGCCAGGTTGCGCACCTCGGCCGCCACCACCGCGAAGCCGCGGCCCTGCTCGCCGGCGCGGGCGGCTTCCACCGCGGCATTCAGCGCCAGGATGTTGGTCTGGAAGGCGATGCCGTCGATGACGCTGATGATGTCGGCGATGCGCTTGGACGAATCGTTGATGCCCTTCATCGTGTCCACCACGCGGCCGACCACCTCACCGCCTTCCACCGCCACGGTCGAGGCGCCCATTGCCAGCTGGTTGGCCTGGCGCGCGTTGTCGGCGTTCTGCTTGACGGTGGCACTCAGCTCCTCCATCGACGCGGCCGTTTCCTGCAGCGCGCTGGCCTGCTGCTCGGTGCGCGCGCTCAGGTCGTTGTTGCCCTGGGCGATCTGCGCCGAGGCCGTGGCCACGCTGTCGGCGTTCTGGCGCACGCGGTTGACCACGTCGCTCAGGCTCTGCTGCATGGTCTTCAGCTGGGCCATCAGGCTGCTGCTGTCGCCGGGGCGCAGCGTGATCGGCGTGCTCAGGTCGCCGGCGGCCACGCGCTGGGCCAGGGCCGCGGCCTCGGCCGGCTCGGCACCCAGTTGCTGGCGGATCGAGCGGCTGATCAGCATGCCGAAGGCGGCGGCCAGCGCCACGCCCAGCGCGATGGCCGCGATGGCCAGCAGGCGCAGTGTGGCTGCAGCTTCGGCGGCCGCCTGGTACTGGGCGCGGGCCTCCTCGACCTGCAGCGTCATCAGGGCATCGAGCGTCTTCTCCAGCGCCGCCGACAGCGGACGCACCTTCTCGGCCTGCAGGCGCAGCGCTTCCTTCGGGTTGTTGGCGCGCAGCGCGGCCACTGCCGGCAACAGGCCCTCTTGCACGTATTGCGTGCGCGCTTCGGTGACCGCCTTGGCCAGCTTCGCTTCGTCCGCCGTCAGCTGGGTGGCCATGTAGGCATCCCACAGCTTCGTGACCTTGGCGATGTTGGCCTCGACCTGCGCCGCGGCCTCGGCCACCGGCAGGGTCTGCAGCAGCCCGTTGGCCACCGCCAGGCCGTTGCTGAGTTGCAGCGCGTTGACATGGGCCAGCTGGTCGATCGGCACCGTGCGGTCTTCGTAGACCGACTTCAGTGCCGCATTCGAGCGGTTCATGCCCCACAGGCCCAGCAGGCCGATGCCGAGCAGCATGGCCGCCAGCGTGCCGATCAGCCAGCTCATCAGGGTGGAAATCTTCTGGTTCTTCACGTGAGCGTCCTTGTCTCGGAGTGGCGCGGCATCACTGCAGCGTGGGTTCGGCCAGGCCGATCTCGGCGCCAGACATCAGCTTCTCGATATCCACCAGGATCAGCATGCGGTCATCGACGGCGCCGATGGCCAGCAGGTGCTCGCTGGCCACGCCCGAGCTGAACTCGGGCACCGGGCGCAGCTGCTCCGGGGCCAGCGTGATCACGTCGGACACGGCATCCACCACCATGCCCATCACGCGCTGGCCGATGTTCAGCACGATCACCACGGTGAAATGGTCGTAGTTGGCCTGCTCCAGGTTGAACTTCAGTCGCATGTCGATGATCGGCACGATCACGCCACGCAGGTTGACCACGCCCTTGATGAAATCGGGGGCGTTGGCGATGCGCGTGGGCTTCTCGTAGGAGCGGATTTCCTGCACGCGCAGGATGTCGATGCCGTATTCCTCGCTGCCCAGCTTGAAGGCCAGGAATTCACGGATCGAGGTCGGGGCCGTGGCGGCCGCGGCCGACGGCGCGGCGCTGGCTTGCGGGGCGGTCTGCAGGTTCATGTGGGGCTTCCTTGAGGTTCGTCGGGGCGGCGAAGGGGAGCTGGCCGCGCTCCGGGGCTTGCTTCGCCTATCGGTCGGTCTGGCGCGGAGTTGATGCACCGCGGCGGTGCGGCGGCGTCGAAGCACTTTGTGACAAGGTATTTCCGGACATTTGCCACACCGTGTCCCCTGCTTCAGGCCGCGGACCGGGCCAGCCGGTAGACCGTCTTGCCCTGCAGCTCGAACAGATCGCGGGCGTGCGTGAAGTTCTCGGAATGGCCGGCGAACAGCAGCCCGTCCGGCTTCAGGTGCCGGGCCAGCCGCTGCAGCACGCGCGTCTGCGTCGGCTTGTCGAAATAGATCATCACGTTGCGGCAGAAGATGGCGTCGAAGCGCGTGTCCATCGGCCAGCGCGACTCCAGCAGGTTCAGCTGGCGGAAGCTGATCATCGACACCAGCTCCGGGCGCACCCGCACCAGGCCGGCACTGCCGCCGCTGCCGCGCAGGAAGTGCCGGCGCAGCAGGCCTGCATCCAGCTTGGCCACGGCATCGATCGGGTACACGCCCTGGCGTGCCCGCTCCAGCACCGCGGTGTCGATGTCGGTGGCCAGGATCGACACCGCCGGCGCGCTGCGGCCCTCGAAGGCATCGCGTGCGGTCATGGCCAGCGTGTAGGGTTCCTCGCCCGTGGAGGCGGCGCAGCACCAGATGTTCAGCGGCGCCATCGCGGCGCGCTGGCGCAGGTGCTGGGTCAGCACCGGGAAGTGGTGCGCCTCGCGGAAGAAGGAGGTCAGGTTGGTGGTCAGCGCGTTGACGAACTCCTGCCACTCGGGCTGGTCGCTGCCGCTGCGCTCCAACTCGTCCAGGTAGCCAGCGAAATCGGCCTTGCCCAGCACGCGCAACCGGCGCGACAGCCGGCTGTAGACCATCGTGCGCTTGCTCGGGTTCAGCGCAATGCCGGCATGGCGGTGGATCATCGAGCGCACCCGCTCGAAGTCGGCCTGGCTCAGCTCCACGGCCGGGCTCTGCAGGGCCTGTGCGCTCATCAGTGGCGGGCGCGGCGCACCAGCGCGCCGACATCCAGGATCAGGGCCACCCGGCCGTCGCCCATGATGGTGGCGCCGGACACGTTGTCCACCGGGCCGTAGTTCGACTCCAGGTTCTTCACCACCACCTGCTGCTGGCCGAGCAGCTCGTCCACCAGCGCGGCGATGCGCACGCCGTCGGATTCGATGACCACCATCACCGCGTCCTCGCGCGGGCCGCCCGGGCGGCGCACGTCGAACACGCGCTCCAGCTCGACCACCGGCAGGAACTCCTCGCGCACCTGGATCACCTGCGCGCGCCCACCCACCGTCTTCAGCTGGTGTGGCGCGAACTGGAAGGATTCCACCACCGAGGCCAGCGGCAGCACGTAGCACTCGTCGGCCACGCGCACCGACATGCTGTCCATGATGGCCAGCGTCAGCGGCAGGCGCACGCGCACGCTCATGCCGTGGCCCTCGGCCGAATCGATCTCGACGATGCCGCCCAGCGCGGCGATGTTCTTCTTGACCACGTCCATGCCGACGCCGCGGCCGGACACGTCGGTCACCGCCTCGGCGGTGGAAAAGCCCGGCGCGAAGATCAGGCCCCAGACCTCGCTGTCGCTGAGGCTGTCGGGCGCGTGCAGGCCGCGCTCGCGCGCCTTGGCCAGCAGCTTCTCGCGCGACAGGCCCTTGCCGTCGTCGCGCACCTCGATGACGATCGAGCCGCCCTGGTGCGAGGCCGCCAACGTGATGGTGCCGGTCTCGGGCTTGCCGCGCTTGACGCGGTCGGCCGGCATCTCGATGCCGTGGTCGCAGCTGTTGCGCACCAAGTGCGTCAGCGGGTCGGTGATCTTCTCGATCATGCCCTTGTCGAGTTCGGTGGCCTCGCCCTGCGTCACCAGCTCGACCTTCTTGCCCAGCTTGCTGGCCAGGTCGCGCAGCATGCGCGGAAAGCGGTTGAACACCGCCGACATCGGAATCATGCGGATCGACATCACCGATTCCTGCAAGTTGCGCGTGTTGCGCTGCAGGTCGGCCAGGCCCGAGGACAGCTGCAGCTGCGCCGCCGGCTCCAGCGAGGCGCTGCTCTGCGCCAGCATGGCCTGGGTGATGACCAGTTCGCCCACCAGGTTGATCAGCTGGTCCACCTTGTCCACCGAGACGCGCAGCGTGCCCGATTCGGCGCTGCTGGCGGCGGTGCCGGGGC
>JAFLDH010000108.1 GCA_017302505.1 Burkholderiales bacterium | reverse complement strand
CCAGCGCATCGCAGCAGGGCGGTGTGCGGCCGTGGTGGGCGCAGGGCTCCAGGCTGACCCAGGCGGTGCCGCCTTGCAGCGATAGGCCGGCCGCCCGCGCCTGCGCCAGGGCCACGGCCTCGGCATGCGGCCCGCCGGCCTGCTGGGTGGAACCGGTGGCCAGCACGCGGCCGTCGGCCTGGCCGATGACGCAGCCGACGCGGGGGTTGGGGTCGCTCAGACCGATGGCCTGGCGGGCCAGATCCAGGCATTGCGCCAGGCGTTGGCGGTCGGTGTCGTCCAGAGCCATGCCGACAGTCTATGCGGCAGGCCCCGTAAAGCGACGATGCCCGCCATTGGGCGGGCATCGGTCAGAAACCGAAACCGGGATCAGCGCCGCTGTCGGCGCGCGGCGCCCACCACCAGCGCGAGCCCGCCCAGCAGCAGCGCGTAGGTGGACGGCTCGGGAACGGGAGCGGTGGTGAGAGCGATGTTGTCGAACACCACCGAATTCGGCGTACCCAGGAATCGCACGGCGGTTACCTGGCCACGCGCGAGGTCCTCGCCAGACACCGTGTACGACTTCCACTCGCAGAACGCGCCCACACAGGGCGTCAGCGCCAGCGGTGTCCCAAGCTGCGTGCCGTTGGCATACAGGATGACGCTCGGGAACGACCCTTGGCCCGCGTCCGTGTATTCGAAGCTCAACTTCTGCACGTACAGGCCCGGCGTGACCGAGAACTCGAAAAAGTCTGCGTTGACCGTGCCTACTGCGCTGTTGCCCGAAGGGGGCTTGGGGAACTGGCCCGGGCAGTCGTCGCCTGCGCCTCCGTAACAGATCGCCAGCGCTTGCTCGCTGAACACGATGTTCCAGGGCTTGCGACCATCCCGTTGGTACACAGGATCATTGTTGTAGTAGCCCAGCACGGCGGAGCCCAGCTCCTGGTCCGGCGGCTCCGGGGGCGGCACGGCCACTGGGATGTTGTCGAAATCCATCGTGAAGTCCAGGGCCATCGCGGGGGCCGCGGCGGCCAGCACGACGGCGCCAGCAAGGGCAGAGCGCAGGAGGTTCATGGCAGTCGGTTTCTGTGGTTTTCGGTACAAATGCACACCTCTCGAGCTCGCGGCATGCGCTGCAAGCGACTGTAGTGGCATTGCGGCCGCGTGCGAAGGCCGCGACACCCCCCACCCTCGGGGGGCGGGCGGATCAGGTCGGCGCGGGCTGGTGAACCAGCGTGTTGCTGTTGACCAGGTCGCCGGCGGCCGGATTGGCGGGCGAATCGGTGGGGCAGGTGAAGGCCTGTGTGCCGTCGCCCGCGCGGATGACCAGGAAGTTCTGGTTCCACAACGGCGCCTTGACGCCGATGTACGTGCGTGGATGGTCGCGGTTGGGCACCTTGACGCTGTCGCTGCTGGCCGGGGTGTAGCGACAGACACGATAGCGATCGGCCGATGCGTCGGCCGCGTTCTCGGCAATCAGCCAGGGGCTGTCGGGCAGCTCGAGGAAGGCCAGCGGCACCACGCTGGACCGTCCCGACCATTGGCCCTCGCCGTCGAGATACACGATGCAGAAATAGGCGACGTCGGTGAACAGGCTGGCCAGGCTCTGACTGACGGGCGCCGAGGCGAAGCACTGGCGATAGGGGAACGGATGCCCGGTGCTGGTCAGCGTCAGGTTCACGTCGAGGTTCAGCGCCTGGCTGCTCGGGTTCTCTGCATCCGCCGCGGTGGGCTGCTGCGTGCCGGTCGCAAAGCGCACGAAGCCGGCCAGCAGCAGCGCATGCACGTCGGTGCTGCAGTTGGCAAGGTCGGCCTCGGTGAGCTCGGCCTGCTCGGTGAGCACGCCCGTGCAGACGCTGGTGATCAGCCCGGTGCCGTTGTTGAACACCCAGACCAGGTCGCCGCCCGGCGCCGGTGGCTTGAAGGCGCTGATGCCCTGGGGCAGGGCCTTCGCCGACGGTGGGATGCCCTCGTGCCGCCCCAGCGGCTGGCGCACCGGGATGCCGTTCGGGCGCGCGCCCAGCAGCAAGGCCAGCCGAGGATCGTTGGCGCCGACGATGCTGCTCAGTTCCACCGCCTGCGCCTGGCCGCTGCGGTCCTCCCACGCCACCCGGATGCGGATGTCCTTGCGGGGCGCATCGGTATGGGTCACGACCGACCTCGTCACCAGGTAGGTGGTGTTGGTGGTGTAGCCCTCGACGGCCTGGGCCTGGCCGCCGACGACCGCAGCGTAAGCCGTCTGTCCCTGGCCCGGTGCTTCGACGGCGGAGAAGCCACGTGCCGCTTCCATGGCCTCCTGCGCGATGCGTACCGCTTCGGAGCGCTGCTTGGCCACATCCGCGTTCAATCGCAGGGTGGACTGGATGCCGACCACCGCCAGCATGCCCAGCGCCATCACGGCCATGGCGACGAGCGCCTCGACAAGCGAGGTGCCGCGCCGCATTCGAAGGGCGGACCAGCGGGCCTTCATCGGAAGTCGCGCCAGCTGCCTGGCAGCCGGGTGAAGGAGGCGAAATCGAGGGCGGTGCGCGCCTGCACCTTCTTGAGGGTGTCCATCAGCGCGGCGTCGTACACGAAGCGCGGGCTTCCAGTGACGGTGAAGCGCCCGGCGTCGGGTGGCCCGGCCGGGTCGCCTTCGGCCACGACCGCGCCGACCACGGTCGCGGCAGCACCGGCGCTCGACCAGGATGCGCCGCGGACATGGACCAGGCCGCGAATCACCACGCTGGCGCCGGCAGCCCAGTCGATGTTGCCGCCGACGATGATGAGTGCCGGTACCGCCGCCGTGCCGAGGTCGAGCACGGTGCCTGCAGACAGCCGCCAGTCACCGTCGATCCAGATGGCATGGCCGGGGAAGCGCAGGGCGGTGTCCTGGATGGCGGCGCCGCAGTCGTCTCCGCAGACGATGCGCCGCACGCTGGCCTGCAGGCGATAGGCGTCCGGCGGCATGCCGAAGGCCGCCAGGAACAGCATTTCGCCCTGGGTCATGGCGCCAGCGACCGGCAGGTTGTTCAGCGACAGGTCGTCCGGCACCACCAGCGCCGCCTGGGCCTGCGCCGACGGCATGCCTGCCGGACCGACGACGGGCGGTGCGGCGATGGCGCCCCCTGCGTTGATCGCCAAGCCTACGGTATCCGGATTGACCACTTCCGCCGAGGGCGCGTCGAGCGGCCCGCGCACGGTGACGGCGGCGATCGGCGTCTGCGTCAGCGCCGGTGCCAGGCCCAGCACGGCATTCACCTCGGCATTGGCGTCGGCACGGTTGGCCGCGCCGTCGATGCACGGCGTGCCCCAGTTGCTGCACCCGCGCACGAACACCCTGAACAGATGCGGCTGCACGCCGATCGGCGCAAACTCGACGCGGAACACCGGCGTGTTGCCGGTGCCCGCCGGTGCCACGAGTTGCGGGTCGCCCCCGCTGGGGCAGCTGCAGACCCAGGCGCCGCCGCTCAGCACGCAGCTGGGCTGCAGCGCGACATCGGCGCCGGCCTTGTTCCACTTGCGCGGATCGATGCGACCGGTGTCGTCGACGATCTGCAGGTAGCGCTCGCGGAAGCTGTCGCGTGCCGGGTCGGCCGTGCTGGTGCAGGCGTCGTCGATGCGCCCGCCGTTGAGCATGGCCACCGCCCATTCGAGCCCCGCCTCGGCCGCGTCGAACGCCTGCGTCGAGCGGTAGTTGTTGGCCGAGGTGCGCTGCTCGAAGATCAGGTTGCGGCTGGCGTAGGCGGCGACCAGCGAGATGATGAAGAACAGCATCATCACCACCACCAGCGCGGCAACGCCGCGCCGGGGCTTCTTGGGGGGGCGGTGGACGCTTGGCATGGATCAGGCCGGACAGGCCCCGGCGGGGGTGTCGTTGCGCAGCCGCACCGTGTCGCGCACGCTGCGCGCCACCGCGGAGTCGTTCACCGCGCGACCGGCGATCTCGACGGTGATGCGCCGGATGTCCAGCGTCGGCCAGCAGGCCGTGCCGCCGCCTGGGCATTCCTTGAAGCAGGCCTGCACGACGGTTTCGCGTTCAACGGTGACATCGAATTGAGTAACCTCGAGCACGTTGGTGTCGGTGAGGGCCTGCCAAGCCCCGCCGATGAGCATCTTGATCGCCCCACCGTCACGCTTGAAGCCGAATTGCTCGCGATCGGCGTCGACGGCGTTGTCTTCTTCCACCGGGTCGCGCGAATAGTTGAAGTCCACCTGTTCGACCGGAGCCCCCGGTTCGGCCGGCGACAGGTCGATGTACGGGTTGAGCGCGACGTTCGGATCATTGCCCTGCCAGGCACCGGTCTCGGCCTTGCCCCAGTAGCCGGCCCGGCGGATGTCGCGTGCCACCATGTCGGCGGCGGCGCGCAGATCCTGCTGGACCTGAGTTTCCAGTAGCAGGCGGCGGTTCTCTACCAGCTGGTTGACGGCCACCATGCTGGCGCCGGCGACCACCATCAGGCCAACCGCCACGCCGACCATCAGCTCGACCATCGACAGGCCGCGGGCGATGCGCTGGCGCGATGCGGGTCTCATTCCGGACACCGTGTCGCCCCGGAAATGGAGCCGTCCGGCGAGCACACCTGCGGTCGTCCCGCGATGCCCACCGCCGTGCGCAGCTTGCCGCTGATCGAACTATCCACGCCGACCAGGAAGTCCTGCCAGCCGGTCGAGTAGTCGGCGTCGGTGGGCAGATGGCCCGACCAGAAGGCCAGGCCCTGCGCGCCGGTGAATCCGATCCGGTTGCCGGGTGAGGGTGGCGGCACGAAGGCCACGTCGGTAGTGGCCAGCACCTGGACGGTCTTGATCTCGATCAGCTCGGCCACGTTCTGACATGCGGTGCCGGGTGGCTTGCGGCAGTCGCAGGTGCCTACCGTGCCGAGCGTATGGATGGTGTAGCAGGTCATTGGCGGCGAACCCACCCGCGGGGCGGTGCGGAAGCTCACGTAGACCTCCCGATTGCGGGCCACCGCCTCGGATCGGGCGTACTGCAAGTCGGTGACCAGTTCGGCGTTGATCGCGGCCACCCGCTGGCGGGCCAGCATCTCGCGCAGCGAGGGTGCCGCCAGCGCCGCCAGCACGGCGACCACTGCCACCACGGCCATCAGCTCGATCACGGTGAGGCCGCGGCACTGCCGCGCTGCGGGAAGGGTGCGTGCAGTCCGGATCATCAGCGGACCCAGCAGCGCGCGGTGGACGTGGAATCCGCGTCCGCACCGTTCACCGACGTGTAGAAGATGTTGCCGCCGGCCAGCTGCATCACCAGCTTGCGGCAGGCGCTGTCGGCGTACTGCTTGCCTGTGCTGGTGGCGGTGGCTGTGATCGTGTAGCCCGACGCGCTGACGTTGCTAAGTGCCAGCTGGTAGTTGCCCTCGGCGGTGGTGTCGGCAATGCCCAGCCCGTCGGGCGGCGCCGGGGACAGCTGGTCGTTGTCGGCATAGATGCCGCGATTGGCCCGCCAGCGTTCCTGGGCCTGCTGCACCTGCGTCAGGGCGGCCACGGCCTCTGCGCGGCGGCCCTTGCGTACCGAGTCCAGGTAGCTGGGAATCGCGACCAGCGCCAGCACCGCAAGGACGGTGACCACGATCATCAGTTCGATCAGCGTGAAGCCGCGAAGCACGGGACGATCGATCCGAACGAGGGTGCTGCTGGGCATGGCCGCAAAATTATCCGTCGCGACCTGGCGACACCTTTGCCGCTCATCGGCTGGCGCGCACCGCCGGTCGGTCCGCATTCAGCAGCGCGGGTAGCCCTCCAGCGCGCCGTTCGGCGTGCAGGAGCGCACGCGACCCATGATGTTCAGCACCTGATGCAGTGCGATGCCGTTGCGGCTTTCCAGGCGGATCGTGGCCGTGGGCGTGCTGGTCCCGCGCAGGGGATCGAATAGCACCGAACGCACGCTGGCGCGCAGGCCCATTTGCGTGCCGGCCGCCACGGACACGCTGCGCTGTGGCTGGGCACCACCCTGGCAGGTGGCCGTGCCGTCGCCTGAGCAGGTGCATTGTCCGGCGGCGCCGGTGTGGATCACGTAGCAGCCGGCGGCGTTGTCGAAGCTGATGCGCAACGGCGTGTTCTGCGCCACGGCCAGTGAGCGGGCGTGGTGGATATCGGTCTCCAGCTGGACCGCGGCGCCTTCCAGGCGGTGCCGCTGCAAAGCGCGGTCGAAACCTGGCACGGCGCTGCCCGCCACCACGGCCAGCACGGTCATCACCGCGGCGCTTTCGACCAGCGTGGCACCGCTCTGACGACGCTGCAGGCGGGGTTGGGCATTGCGGTGGGTCATGCTGCTCTCCTGGGGTGAATCGGGTGAGATCCACTGTAGGAAAGCGAGCCGCGGCGCGCGCCCCCAGCGCGGGGGTGCCCTCCGACCGATTTGGAGGGCCCCCATGCCTCCCCCATAGGGGGGAAGCAGCTTCAGATGTCCCGGATCAGCTGCCGGAACTCGTCCACGTCCTCGAAGCTGCGGTACACCGACGCAAAGCGCACATAGGCCACCTTGTCGATGCGTTTCAGCTCCCGCATCAACAGTTCGCCCAGCCGGGCGCTGGGCACTTCGCGGGCGCCGCTGGCCAGCAGCTTGTCCTGGATACGCTCCAGGGCCGCGTCCACCTGTTCGATGCTGACCGGCCGCTTGCGCAGCGCCAGCAGCATCGACGCACGCAGCTTGGCGGCGTCGAAGTCCACCCGCGAGCCGTCCTTCTTGACGACCGCCGGCATGGCGATCTCGGCCCGTTCGTAGGTGGTGAAGCGCTTGTCGCAGCGCTGGCAGCGGCGGCGCCGGCGGATGGCGCCGCCCTCGTCGGCCTCGCGCGTCTCGACGACCTGGGTGTCGTCGTGGCCGCAGTAGGGGCAGCGCATGGCCGGCCTGACGGGATCAGCGGTAGACCGGGAAGGCCTGGGTCAGCGCCGCCACCTTGGCGCGCACCTCGGCGATGCGGCCTTCATCGTCCGGCTTGTCCAGCACGTCGGCGATCAGGTGGGCGGTCTGCCGCGCCTGCTCTTCCTTGAAGCCGCGGGTGGTCATCGCCGGCGTGCCCAGGCGGATGCCGCTGGTCACCATCGGCTTCTGCGGGTCGTTCGGGATGCCGTTCTTGTTGCAGGTCATGTGGGCGCGGCCCAGCAGGTCCTCGGCCGCCTTGCCGGTCAGGCCCTTGGGCCGCAGGTCGACCAGCATCACGTGGCTCTGCGTGCCGCCGGAAACGATGCGCAGCCCGCGCTCGATCAGCGTGCGCGCCAGCACGTCAGCGTTCTTCACCACCTGCGCCTGGTAGGCCTTGAACTCCGGCGACAGCGCCTCCTTGAAGGCCACCGCCTTGCCGGCGATCACGTGCATCAGCGGCCCGCCCTGGATGCCGGGGAAGATGGCGCTGTTGACCTTCTTCGCCACCGCTTCGTCGTTCATCAGGATGATGCCGCCGCGCGGGCCGCGCAGGCTCTTGTGGGTGGTGCTGGTCACCACATCGGCATGCGGCACCGGGTTGGGGTAGACGCCGGCGGCGATCAGCCCGGCGTAGTGCGCCATGTCGACCATGAAGGTCGCGCCGACCGCCTTGGCCACCTTGGCGAAGCGCTCGAAATCGATGCGCAGGCTGTAGGCGCTGGCGCCGGCGATGATCAGTTTCGGCTTGTGTTCATGGGCCAGCCGCTCCATCGCGTCGTAGTCGATGGCCTCATTGGCGTCCAGCCCGTAGGACACCACCTTGAACCACTTGCCGCTCATGTTCAGCGGCATGCCGTGGGTCAGGTGGCCGCCTTCGGCCAGGCTCATGCCCATGATGGTGTCGCCGGGCTGCAGCAGGCCGAAGAACACCGCCTGGTTGGCCTGCGAGCCAGAATTCGGCTGCACGTTGGCGTGTTCGGCGCCGAACAATGCCTTCAGCCGGTCGATGGCCAGCTGCTCGACCACGTCGACGAACTCGCAGCCGCCGTAGTAGCGCTTGCCGGGGTAGCCCTCGGCGTACTTGTTGGTCAGTTGCGAGCCCTGCGCGGCCATCACCGCCGGGCTGGTGTAGTTCTCCGACGCGATCAGTTCGATGTGCTCTTCCTGGCGGCGGTTCTCGGCCTCGATGGCGGCCCAGATCTCGGGGTCGACGCGGGCGATGGTGGATTGGGAACGGTCAAACATGGCAGTCCTCTTCGGGTAGGAAGCTGTGCCGTCGCATCGCCGCGGGCCCGTGGGTGTCGGGTGCGGCGGTGGAGGGCTGCCCAGGCGAACGGCTGAACGACGCGGCCCCGGGGCCGCGCGCCGCGCTCCCTGGTGGTGATCCACCTCGGGCCGCCGCCGGGGCCGCCCTGATCGCCAGTCGCGCAGGCCGCCAGTGTAGCGGCAGCCGCGGAACCGGGCCTGTGGGCTCAGCGTGCCAGGGCCACCTGGTCGGTGCCGGCGGTCGGGACGGTGGCTGGCGTACCGGCCTCGGGCGCGGCCGGCGTGGCCGCGGCTTCCTGGGCCGGCACGGGGGCCTTGCGCACGCTGTTCGGCGCGTTCAACGGCACGGCCGTGCCGCTGGCCACGCGCTTCATGTGGGTCTGCTCGGCCAGCACCTTGCCGATGTAGCCGCCGTCGTCGTCGGTGTTGGCGGCGCCCACGTACCAGCGCAGCCCGGCTTCCAGGCCGCCGGCGCGGGCGATGCACTCGCGCAGCACCTGCACGCCCACCTTCAGGTTGCTGATCGGGTCGAAGGCGGCATGGGTGCCGCCGAAGGGCTCGTACTTGTCGACGTGCACCCGGGTCATCACCTGCATCAGGCCCTGCGCGCCCATCGCGCTCTGCGCGAAGGGGTTGAAGCGCGATTCGATCGCGGCAATCGCCAGGATCAGCGTCGGGTCCAGGCCCACCGCATGGCCGATGGCCCAGGCCTCCTGCACCAGGCGGCCGATCGGTTCCAGCGCCACGTTGTAGCGGCGCGAGATCCACTTGGCCAGCGCCGCCTGCTGCGGCGTCAGTTCCTTCGGGTTGACCGCCGTGGCGCGCTCCACCGCGTCGGGCTCGGCCGCGGCCACCGTCAGGTCGTCGTCGGCCGCGGTGCGGGCCTCATGGCGTTCCTGCAGCCAGTCCAGCGCCCAGACCTCGGTCTGGTGGCGCAGGTCGGGCCGGCCGGCCACGAACACCAGGGCCACCACCACGGCCAGGCCCAGCAGCGCCAGGCTGTTGTGGCTGATCTCCAGCAGGCCGTTGCCCACGTCCCGCAGGAACACCTGGACCGAGCGCGCCGTGGAGTCTCGCGCCGCACGAAGCATCTGCAAGCTCTTCATCGCAATCCTCTAGACCGTTGCCGGCGCTCCGCGCCGGACATCGTGCACCCGGCCGCCGGGGCGGAAGGGGTGCCAGTGATAATGGTTCGGAAGGGTCCGCAGCCGTTGAACGAGTGCGCCGATGCCGGCGCTGGCTGCTCGCCACCCCCACCTCAGGAGCCCCTGAAGCTGACCAGGGTTAACCCTGGAGGGCGTCAATTTTTCGCGGATTCTAGAAATCGAAATATATCGAGTCAAGCATAAGCAATGCTTCTCTAATACCCAATGGGAATGATTTACAGCGACCTTCGGGACTTCATCGGACAGCTGGAAACACGCGGAAAGCTGCGTCGCGTGGCCGAAAGCGTGTCGCCGCGGCTCGAAATGACGGCAATCAGCGATGCCGTGCTGCGTGCCGAGGGGCCGGCGCTGCTGTTCGAGCGGCCCGACGGTTACAACATTCCCTGCCTGACCAACCTGTTCGGCACCCCTGAACGGGTGGCCCTGGGCATGGGCAGTCACAGTGTGCTGGAGCTGCGCGACATTGGCCGCATGCTGGCCAGCCTGAAGGAGCCGGAGCCGCCGCGCGGTCTGAAGGACGCCGGCAAGCTGCTGCAGATGGCCAAGGCGCTGTGGGACATGAAGCCGGCGCTGCAGCGCCGCGCGCCCTGCCAGGAAGTGGTACTGGAGCAGGGCGACATCGACCTGGGCGGCCTGCCGGTGCAGACCTGCTGGCCCGGCGACGCCGGCCCGCTGATCACCTGGGGGCTGGTGGTCACGCGCGGCCCGCAGGGCGTGGCCTCACCCCGGCTGCGGCAGAACCTGGGCATCTACCGGCAGCAGCTGATCGGCCCACGGCAGCTGATCATGCGCTGGCTGGCCCACCGCGGCGGCGCGCTGGACTTCCGCGATTTCCGCGTGGCCAACCCGGGCCGGCCCTTCCCGATCGCCGTGGCGCTGGGCGCCGACCCGGCCACCATCCTGGGCGCGGTGACGCCGGTGCCGGACACGCTGTCGGAATACCAGTTCGCCGGCCTGCTGCGCGGCGGCCGTACCGAGGTGGTGGTCACTGGCGTGGGCGAGGGCGATCTGATGCTGCAGGTGCCGGCCAGCGCCGAGTTCGTGCTGGAAGGCCACATCCCGCCGGCCGAGCCGGGCTTCGAGGGCCGCAGCGCGCACGGCGTGCCGCTGCGCGAGCAGGGTGGCTACCTGCATGCGCTGGAAGGCCCCTTCGGCGACCACACCGGCTACTACAACGAGCAGGACTGGTTCCCGGTGTTCGAGGTGTCGCGGCTGACGCACCGGCGCGAGCCGATCTACCACTCCACCTACACCGGCAAGCCGCCGGACGAACCGGCGGTGCTGGGCGTGGCGCTGAACGAGGTGTTCGTGCCGATCCTGCAGAAGCAGTTTCCGGAGATCGTCGACTTCTACCTGCCGCCCGAGGGCTGCAGCTACCGCCTGGCGGTCATCTCCATCAAGAAGGCCTACCCGGGCCATGCCAAGCGGGTGATGTTCGGCCTGTGGAGCTTCCTGCGGCAGTTCATGTACACCAAGTTCATCATCGTCACCGACGACGACGTGGACATCCGCGACTGGAAGGAAGTGATCTGGGCCGTCACCACCCGCATGGACCCGGTGCGCGACACCACGCTGGTCGAGCACACGCCGATCGACTACCTGGATTTCGCATCGCCGGTCAGTGGCCTGGGCGGCAAGGTGGGCCTGGACGCCACCAACAAGTGGCCTGGCGAGACGACGCGCGAATGGGGCCGGCCGATCACGATGGAGCCCGACGTCACGGCGCGTGTGGCGACCCTCGTCGAAAGCTTGACGAACGGCAAATGAATGCATCGCCCGCGCCACGAAGGGGCTTGATTGCGGGCCGCGGCAGGAGTACGCTGAAGGCGCCTGTTCAAGGCACTTGTGATGGCGCAGTCTCTGCGCTTCAGGAGCCCCGGACCTGACTCTCCGGAGCCCCGCAGGCGGATCGCTCCGCCCGCCCCCTCCCACCGCAAGGTGCGAGGGGGCTTCGCTTTCCGGGAGCCCTCAACCGCGCGCGTGGGTCACGCCGCCGTCCACCACCAGCGTGTGGCCGACCACGTAGTCGCCCGAGCGCGCCGCCAGGTAGATGGCGGCCGCGGCCATGTCCTCGTCGCGGCCGATGCGCTTGGCCGGGATGCGCTGCGCCACGGCCTCGGCATGGTCGCGGGCGTCGCGGTTCATGTCGGACGCGAAGGCGCCGGGCGCGATGGCGTTGACGACGATGCCGTCCTGCACCAGCCGCAGCGCCATGCGCTTGGTCAGGTGGATCAGCCCGCCCTTGCTGGCAGCGTAGCTGTAGGTTTCCATCGGGTTCACCGACACGCCGTCGATCGAGGCGATGTGGATCACCTTGGCCAGGCGCTGCGCTGCGGCGGCGCGCAGCGGGCCGATCAGCGCCTGGGTCAGGAAGAAGGGCGCCTTCAGGTTCAGGTCCACCACCTTGTCCCAGCCCTTCTCCGGGAACTGGTCGAAGGGCTCGGCCCAGGCGGCGCCGGCGTTGTTGACCAGGATGTCCAGCGCGGGTTCGTGCGCCGCATAGGCCGCGGCCAGCGCCTGCGCGCCGGCCAGCGTGGACACGTCGGCCGGCAGCGACACGCACTTGCCCAGCGCCGACAGCTCGGCTGCGGCCGCGTCGCAGGCCTCGGCCTTGCGAGACGAGATGTAGACGCGCGCGCCGCGCGCAAGGAAGCCGGCGGCGATCATGCGGCCGATGCCGCGCGAACCGCCGGTGATCAGCGCGGCGCGCCCCTGCAGCGAAAAAAGGTCTTCCATGGCTTGTCCCCTGTCAGCCGAAGTGCCCGGCCGCGCCCAGCGCGCCCAGCCGGCGGGTGATGGCCAGAAAGCCGGCCACCGTGTCGTCGATGATCTGCTGCGCAGACTTCAGATCGTGGATCAGCCCGGCCGATTGCCCGGCCAGAGCCGGCGCGGCATTCATGTCGCCGTCGAAGTACACGCCGCGGATGCCCTTGAAGGCATCGGCCGGCATCAGCCCCTCGGCATGGATCGTGGCGCTGAAATCGGTCTTCAGCGCGCGGATGCAGGGCGTCGACTTCTTGTTCAGCATCCAGGTGCCGGTGGTTTCGGCGTCGACGATGGCCTGCTTGTAGTTCGGGTGCACCGGGCTTTCCAGGCTGCTGACGAAGCGCGTGCCCATCTGCACCGCCTCGGCGCCCAACGCGAAGGCGGCGGCCATGCCGCGGCCATCGCAGATGCCGCCGGCGGCCACCAGCGGCAGGTCGACGCGTTCGCGCACCGCCTGCAGCAGCACCATCGTCGACACCTCTTCCGGGTTCTTGAAGCCGCCGCCTTCGCTGCCTTCGACCACCAGGCCGTCGACGCCGGCGTCCTCGCACTTCAGCGCGGCGTCCAGCGTGGGCACCGCGTGATAGACCACGATGCCGGCATCGTGCAGCGGCGCGATGAACTTCGCGGGGCTGCCGGCCGAGGTGGTGACGAAGCGCACGCCCGAAGTGCAGACGAAGCGCAGCATCGCGTCGTCCTTCAGGAAGCGGATCGGCAGGTTCACGCCGAAGGGCAGGCCCAGCTCGCGCATCGTTGTGATCTCGGCCTGGCAGGCCGCGGTCTCGCCGGACGAGGTCTCGATGATGCCCAGGCCGCCGGCGCGCGACACCGCGCTGGCCAGGCGGCTGCGCGCGATCCAGCCCATCGGCGCCTGGATGATCGGATAGCGGGCGCCGCAGTGGGCGAGGACTCGGTTCATGGTCGGCAACGGGCAGTGGCGAAGACGGCCATTCTCAGGCCCCGGCCAGCAGGCCCAGCATCTCGCGCAGCGCCACCCGGGTGCTTTCGAAGCCGCCGGCGCTGGGCAGCCAGCGCAGCAGCGCGCGGCTGTCGTCCTGCGCCAGGCTCATCGGCGCTGGCGTCAGCGCGATCGCGGCGCCGCTGGCGGCGATGGCCTGCTGGAAGGCGCGCTGGCTGCGCGGCATGTGCCAGCCGTGCGTCACCAGCACGATGCGGCTGATGCCGGCCTGCCCTTGGAGCAGTGGCGGGCCGTCGGGTTGCAGGTCGAGCTGGTAGGCAAAATCCGCGCCGTGGACGCGGGCGTGGTAACCCTTGGGGCCGAGCTCGAAGCGCCAGTCGCCCAGCCACACGCGGGTGGTGCCGATGTCGAAGCCGGCGTGGCCG
>JAFLDH010000107.1 GCA_017302505.1 Burkholderiales bacterium | reverse complement strand
TGGCCCTGGTGGCGGCCGAGGCCGCGCCGCCGCCGTTGCAGTGGACCGAAGTGGCCGAGCACCCCGGGCGTGGCCTGGAAGCGCTGGATCCGCAGGGGCGGCGCTGGCGGCTGGGGGCCGGCGACTGGGCCCGTGCCTTGCTGCCCAACGCGTCGGCGACAGCCGCCGATGGGCAGTGGCAGGTGTGGTTGTGCGCCGACGATGGCGGCTGTGCGGCCTTCGGTTTCCAGGAGGTGCTGCGCGAGGGCGCCAGCGAGGCAGTGGCGCAACTGCGTGCTGCCGGCTACCGGCTGAGCCTGCTGTCCGGCGACGATGCCTCGCGCGCGCAGCGCCTGGCACGGCAACTGGGGCTGGACGACGCCATTGGCGGCGCCACGCCACAGCGCAAGCTGGACGAGCTGGCAGCCGCGCAGGCCCGCGGCGAACGCGTGGCGATGGTGGGCGACGGGGTCAATGACGCGCCGGTGCTGGCGCGCGCCGATGTGTCGCTGGCCATGGGGCAGGGCGCGCTGGTGGCCAGGGCGCAGGCCGATGCCGTGCTGATGTCCAGCCGGCCACTGGACATCGTGCAGACCCTGCAGGTGGCCCGGCGCACCTTGCGCATCGTTCGTCAGAATCTTGTATGGGCGCTGCTCTACAACCTGGCCTGTGTGCCACTGGCGTTGCTGGGCTACCTGCCGCCCTGGGCTGCCGGCCTGGGCATGGCGGCCAGTTCGACGGTGGTGGTGCTCAATGCGCTGCGCGCCGCGAGGCCCGCGGCCTGAGCCTCGCCCGATGGAAATCCTCTATCTGCTGATCCCCCTGTCCACAGCGCTGGTGCTGTTGATCCTGGGCGTCTTTGCGTGGGCCCTGTACCGCGGGCAGTTCGAGGACCTCGATCGCGAGGGCGAGCGGATCCTGCAGGACGACCCGGTCGGCGTTGATGCCGATCAAACTACACCCTCGCAACGCACGGAACAATCCACCACAGTCTGAAAAGCCCGTCCAGGAGTCGAACCATGGCAATGAGTCCCCGGTCAGCCGCACCGACCTACACCGACGACGTGGTGCGTTGGTTCGCACTGGCCACGGTGTTATGGGGGGTGGTGGGCATGCTGGTCGGCGTGATCATCGCCGCGCAGCTGGCGTGGCCCGAGCTGAACCTGGGCATCCCCTTCCTGAGTTACGGGCGCCTGCGCCCGCTGCACACCAATGCGGTGATCTTCGCCTTCGGCGGTTGCGCGCTCTTTGCCACCGCCTATCACGTGGTGCAGCGCACCTGCCAGACGCCGCTGTTCCTGCCAGGGCTGGCCAAGTTCACCTTCTTCGGCTGGCAGCTAGTGATCCTGCTGGCCGCCATCTCGCTGCCGCTGGGCTTCACCAGCGGCAAGGAATACGCCGAGCTCGAATGGCCGATCGACATCCTGATCGCGGTGGTGTGGGTGGCCTTCGCGGTGGTGTTCTTCGGCACGGTGGGCATCCGCAAGGTCAAGCACATCTACGTGGCCAACTGGTTCTTCGGCGCCTTCATCATCGCCGTCGCACTGCTGCACATCGTCAACAGCGCCGCCATCCCGGTGAGCCTGACCAAGAGCTATTCGGCCTATGCCGGCGTGCAGGACGCGATGGTGCAGTGGTGGTACGGCCACAATGCGGTGGGCTTCTTCCTGACCGCGGGCTTCCTCGGGATGATGTACTACTACATCCCCAAGCAGGCCGAGCGCCCGGTGTACAGCTACCGGCTGTCGATCGTGCACTTCTGGGCGCTGATCTTCACCTACATGTGGGCGGGCCCGCACCACCTGCACTACACCGCGTTGCCCGACTGGGCGCAGAGCATCGGCATGATCTTCAGCCTGGTGCTGCTGGCTCCCAGCTGGGGCGGCATGATCAACGGCATCATGACCCTGTCGGGTGCCTGGCACAAGCTGCGCGACGACCCGATCCTGAAGTTCCTGATCGTCAGCCTGTCCTTCTACGGCATGAGCACCTTCGAAGGCCCGATGATGTCGATCAAGACGGTCAACGCGCTCAGCCACTACACCGACTGGACCGTGGGCCACGTGCACAGCGGTGCGCTGGGCTGGGTGGGCCTGATCTCGATGGGTGCGATGTACCACCTGATCCCCAAGCTGTTCGGCCGCAAGGACATGTACAGCGTGCGCGCCATCGAGCTGCACTTCTGGATCGCCACCATCGGCATCGTGCTGTACATCGCCGCGATGTGGATCGCGGGCGTGATGCAGGGCCTGATGTGGCGCGCCATCAACCCGGACGGCACGCTGGTCTACACCTTCGTCGAGAGCGTCAAGGCGACCTATCCGTTCTACGTGATCCGCCTGCTGGGTGGCGTGCTCTACCTGGGCGGCATGCTGATCATGGCCTGGAACACGGTGATGACGGTGCGTGCCGGCAAGGCAATCGCGGTCCCGGTGCCGCCGGTGGTGGCCGCCCACGCCTGACAAGAACAGCAAAGGAACCGAAGCCATGGCGCAACACACCGCCCCCAGTGGTCACGAGAAGATCGAGACCAGCAACTTCCTGATGATCGTGCTGATCCTGCTCGCCGTCGCGGTGGGTGGCATCGTCGAGATCGTGCCCCTGTTCTTCCAGAAGTCGACCACCCAGCCGGTGGAGGGCCTGAAGCCCTACACCGCGCTGCAGCTGGCTGGACGCGACGTCTACATCCGCGAAGGTTGCTACAACTGCCATTCGCAGATGGTGCGGCCCTTCCGTTCGGAGACGCTGCGCTACGGTGCCTTCTCGCTGGCCGGCGAGTATGTGTATGACCACCCGTTCCAGTGGGGCAGCAAGCGCACCGGCCCGGACCTGTGGCGCGTCGGCGGCAAGTACAGCGACGAGTGGCATCGCATCCACCTGATCAACCCGCGCGACGTGGTGCCCGAATCCAACATGCCGGCCTACCCGTGGCTGGAGACGGCGATGGTCGACCCCGAATCGCTGGCGCCGAAGATGAACGCGCTGCGCAAGGTGGGCGTGCCCTACACCGATGACGACGTGAAAGGCGCGGCCGAGGCCGTGAAGGGCAAGTCCGAGCTCGAGGCCGTGATCGCGTACCTGCAGGGCCTGGGCCTGCTGGTCAAGTAAGGAGCACGCCGATGGACGTCAACGACGCACGCGTAGTGGTCATGCTGTTCGGCCTGGCGCTGTTCCTGGGCATCTGGGCCTGGGCCTGGAGCAAGCGCCGCAAGGCCGATTTCGATGAAGCTGCACGCTTGCCCTTTGCCGATGAGGAACCGGGCCGTGGTGCCCGTGGAGAACAACGATGAGTGACTTCTTTTCGAGCGGCTGGTCGATCTTCGTCGCCGTGACCACCATCGTCGGGCTGGTTGCCTGCCTGGCGCTGCTGATCGTGGCCAGCCGCCGCAAGGTGATGGCCGACGACAACACGACCGGCCACGTCTGGGACGTGGACCTGCGCGAGATGAACAACCCGCTGCCGCGCTGGTGGATGTGGCTGTTCGTCATCACGGTGGTCTTCGCCGCCATCTATCTGGCGCTGTACCCCGGCCTGGGCTCCTTCGGCGGCACGCTGGGCTGGAGCAGTGCCGGCCAGTACAAGACCGAGCAGCAGCGCGCCCAGGAGAACGTGGCGCAGATCTTCGCCAAGTTCAAGGGCAAGTCGGCCGAGGAACTGGTCAAGGACAGCGCCGCCATGGGCATCGGCGAGCGGCTTTTCGGCAACAACTGCGCCCAGTGCCACGGCTCGGATGCACGCGGCAGCAAGGGCTTCCCGAACCTGACCGACGGTGACTGGCAGTGGGGCGGCACGCCCGAGATCATTGCCGAGACCATCACCAAGGGCCGCATCGGCGTGATGCCGCCCATGGCGGCCGCGGTGGGCACGGCCGAGGACGTGAAGAACGTGGCGAACTACGTGCTCAGCCTGTCCGGTGGAGCGCACAACGCGGTGGCCGCCCAGCTGGGCAAGCCCAAGTTCGTGGTCTGCGCCGCCTGCCACGGCCCGGAAGGCAAGGGCAACCCGGCCTTGGGTGCGCCGAACCTCACCGACAAGATCTGGCTGCATGGCTGGGGTGAAGCTGCCGTCGTGGCCATGATCAACAACGGCAAGAACAACATCATGCCGGCCTTTGGCGAGCGTCTCAGCGCGGAGCAGATCCACGTGCTGGCGGCCTACGTCTGGAGCCTGTCTCAGACCGCGAGCGTGGCGGCGAAGTAGGGCGCGGGTGGACCAGGCGACAGCCGCGGCCAAGGCGCCGCCGGTCCCCGCGGGCGATGACGCCGGCGACGACGCGGCCACCGCCGTCGTCTCGCTGTACGTCAAGCAGAAGAAGATCTATGCCCGCGCCGTCAGCGGCTGGTTCGCCGGCTGGCGCTGGGCCTTCGTCTGGGCCACGCAGCTGGTCTTCTACGGCCTGCCCTGGCTGCAATGGAACGACCGCCAGGCGGTGCTGTTCGACCTGGGCGCACGGCGCTTCTACATCTTCGGCATGGTCCTGTACCCGCAGGACTTCATCTATCTCACCGCACTGCTGATCATTTCGGCCTACGCGCTGTTCCTGTTCACGGCGGTGGCCGGGCGGCTGTGGTGCGGCTTCACCTGCCCGCAGACGGTCTACACCGAGATCTTCATGTGGGTGGAACGCAAGATCCAGGGCGACCGCATGGCGCGCATGAAGCGCGACGCCGGGCCCTGGAACCTGGACCGCAGCTGGCGCGCCGCGGCCAAGCAGGCGGCGTGGATCGCCATCGCGCTGTGGACCGGTTTCACCTTCGTCGGCTACTTCACGCCGATCCATACGCTGGCGCAGCTGGTGTCGCAGTTTGCCCTGGGCCCGTGGGAGACCTTCTGGGTGTTCTTCTACGGCTTTGCCACCTACGGCAATGCCGGCTTCATGCGCGAGCAGGTGTGCAAGTACATGTGCCCGTATGCGCGCTTCCAGAGCGCGATGTTCGACAAGGACACGCTGATCGTCGGCTACGACGCCGAGCGCGGCGAGCCGCGCGGCTCGCGCTCGCGCAAGGCCGACCGCAAGACCCTCGGCAAGGGCGACTGCATCGACTGCGGACTGTGCGTGCAGGTCTGCCCCACCGGCATCGACATCCGCAAGGGCCTGCAGTACGAATGCATCAGCTGCACAGCCTGCATCGACGTCTGCGATGGCGTGATGGACAAGATGAACTACCCGCGCGGGCTGATCCGTTTCGACACGCAGAACGGCATGGCGCAGCACTTGAGCTTCGCCCAGCGCATGCGACGGGTGATGCGGCCGCGCGTGCTGGTCTATACCAGCATCCTGCTGCTGCTGGTCGGCTTGCTGGGCACCAGCATCGCCCTGCGCAGCCCCTTCCGCGTGGACGTGGTGCGCGATCGCGGCGCGCTGGCCCGCATCGTCGACAACGGACAGGTCGAGAACGTCTACCGCCTGCAGGTGATGAATGCCACCGAGCAACCGCAGCAGTACCGCATTGCGGTCAAGGGCCTGCCCGGCATCATGCTGGATGGTGCGGACACCGTCGAGGTCGGCCCTGCGCAAGCGCGCTGGATGCCGGCCGCCGTGCGGGTGCCGGCCGAAGCGGCCGCTTCGGCCGGGGCGGGTGCCCACCCGATCCAGTTCGAGATCGAGCGTCTGGCCCATGGCAAGGACGACCCGGCGGTGCAGACGGTGGAAAAATCCACCTTCGTGGTGCTGCGCTGAAACTTCAGGAGCATGAAGATGAAAGCAACCCTCCCCGCAACGCCGGCCACCAGCCCGGTGGCGCCCCCCTGGTGGCGCGTCGGCATGGTCTGGCTGGTCGTCGGCGGCCCTTTGGCCGTGGTGGTGGCCTCGCTGATCACCGTGGCGATTGCCGTGGCCGGCGCCGAGGAGGTGCTGACGCACCCCACGCGCGCGATCAGCGCGGATGACGCCGCCCTGATGCCGGCCGTGCAGGGCCGCAACCACGCGGCCACGCCCAAGCACTGAACCACCCGGCGCCACGGCCATGGAAATGCACGGCATGCGCCACCGCTGGGCCAGCGTGCTGTGGGCTGCGTTCCTGATGGCCGGCGTGCTGGAAATGGTGGTGTTCGCGCTGGTCGATCCCGAAAGCCTGCGCTGGTTCGGCGGCGACACGCTGGACCTGGAGCCGCGCGCCGTCTACACCATCGCCTTCTTCGTCTTCTGGGCCATCACCGCGGTGGCGGCCGGCCTGGCGCTGCTGCTCAGCAGCCGTCCGGCGGGGCCGGGCACGGATGCGGCCGGGGCGGGTGCGCCCTGAAGCCCATGGACTTCGCGCTGTTCCTCGGCACCTTGATGCTCGGTCTGGCCGGCGCGCCGCATTGTGCGGCGATGTGCGGCCCCGCCTGCAGTGCGCTGCAGCGCAGTTGCGGCGGCAGCGCGCCGCAGGCCACGCAGGCCTCGTTCCACCTGGCGCGCCTGCTGGGCTATGCGGCCGCCGGTGCGGTGGCGGCTTCCAGCGTCGGTGCGCTGGCCAAGCTGGGCGAATGGTCGCCCGCCCTGCGGCCTTTCTGGACGATGCTGCACGTGGCGGCGCTGGCCCTCGGCCTGTGGCTGCTGTGGCAGGGACGCCAGCCCGCCTGGCTGGAGAACCTGGGCCGCGGCGCGGGCCGCCTGGCGCCACAGCGCGCCGATGCGCAAGGCTGGCAGCGCATGCAGGGGCCGGTGCGCGCCTCGGCTGCCGGGCTGGCCTGGGTGGCCTGGCCGTGCGGGCTGCTGCAGTCGGCCTTGCTGATGGCTGCATTGGCCAACAGCGCGTGGAGCGGCGCGGCGGCAATGGCCGGCTTTGCCGCCAGCAGCGCGCTGGGCCTGAGCCTGGCACCCTGGGCCTTTGCCCGCCTCAGCGGCATCGGCGGCGCCGCCGCCGTGCGCGTCAACGTCTGGGCCGTGCGCCTGGCCGGCGCGGCGCTGGCGGGGGCCTCGGCGTGGGCGCTGGGCCACGACCTGTTTCACCGGGTCGCGGCCTATTGCCTCAGCTGAGCTTCAGGCCTGCGCTGCCGCCAGCGCGGCATTGAAGGTCGCGCTGGGACGCATCACCGCCTGCACCTTGGCGGTATCGGCCAGGTAGTAGCCGCCAATGTCGGCCGGCTTGCCCTGCACCGCGGCGAACTCGGCGACGATCTTCTGCTCGTTCTCCGCCAGGGTCTTGGCCAGTGGCGCGAAATGCGCCGCCACCGCCGCATCGTCCTTCTGCTCGGCCAGCGCCTGCGCCCAGTACATCGCCAGATAGAACTGGCTGCCCCGGTTGTCCAGCTGGCCGGTCTTCGGGCTCGGGCCCTTGTTGTGGTCCAGCAGCTTGCCGGTGGCGGCATCCAGCGTGCTGGCCAGGATCTTGGCCTTGGCGTTGCCGGTCTTCAGCCCCAGGTCCTCCAGGCTCACCGCCAGGGCCAGGAACTCGCCCAGCGAATCCCAGCGCAGGTGGTTCTCCTCGACCAGCTGCTGCACGTGCTTGGGCGCCGAGCCGCCGGCGCCGGTCTCGTACATGCCGCCGCCGGCCATCAGCGGCACGATCGACAGCATCTTGGCGCTGGTGCCCAGCTCCATGATCGGGAACAGGTCGGTCAGGTAGTCGCGCAGGATGTTGCCGGTGACGCTGATGGTGTCCAGCCCCCGGATCACGCGCTCCAGCGTGTAGCGCATGGCGCGCACCTGGCTCATGATCTGGATGTCCAGGCCTTCGGTGTCGTGGTCCTTCAGGTAGAGCTTGACCTTCTTGATGACCTCGTTCTCGTGCGGCCGGTACGGGTCCAGCCAGAAGACGGCCGGCATGCCCGAGTTGCGCGAGCGCGTCACCGCCAGCTTGACCCAGTCGCGGATGGCGGCGTCCTTCACCTGGCACATGCGCCAGATGTCGCCTTGCTCGACCGCCTGCGACAGCAGCACCTCGCCCGTGGCGATGTCGACGATGTTGGCGGTGCCGTCCTCGGGCACCTCGAAGGTCTTGTCGTGCGAGCCGTATTCCTCGGCCTGCTGCGCCATCAGACCGACGTTCGGCACCGTGCCCATGGTCTTCGGGTCGAAGTTGCCGTGCCACTTGCAGAAGTTGATCATCTCCTGGTAGATGCGGGCGAAGGTGCTCTCGGGCATCACCGCCTTCACGTCCTTCAGCCGGCCATCGGCGCCCCACATCTTGCCGCCGTTGCGGATCATCGCCGGCATCGACGCGTCGACGATGATGTCGTTGGGCGAATGGAAGTTGGTGATGCCCTTGGCCGAGTCGACCATCGCCAGCTCGGGCCGGTGCTCGTGGCAGGCGTGCAGGTCGCGGTGGATCTCGTCCTGCTTGCTCTGCGGCAGCGTGGCGATCTTGTTGTACAGGTCGACCATGCCGTTGTTGACGTTGATACCCAGCTCGTCGAACAAGGCGCCGTGCTTCTCGAAGGCCTCCTTGTAGAAGATGCGCACGCAGTGGCCGAAGACGATCGGGTGCGACACCTTCATCATCGTCGCCTTGACGTGCAGAGAGAACATCACGCCGGTCTTGTGGGCGTCCTCGATCTCCTTCTCGTAGAAGGCCACCAGCGCCTTCTTGCTCATGTACATCGAGTCGATGATCTCGCCTTCCTTCAGCGCGACCTTGGGCTTCAGCACGATGGTCTGGCCGCTCTGGGTGAGCAGCTCCAGCCGCACGTCGCGCGCCCTGTCCAGCGTCATCGATTTCTCGCCGTGATAGAAATCGCCGCCGTGCATGTGCGAGACATGCGAGCGTGAGGCCTGGCTCCACGGCGCCATGCTGTGCGGGTTCTTGCGGGCGTATTCCTTCACCGCCTTGGGCGCGCGGCGGTCGGAGTTGCCCTCGCGCAGCACCGGGTTCACCGCGCTGCCGATGCACTTGTTGTAGCGGGCGCGGATTTCCTTCTCTTCCTCGGTCTTCGGGTTCTCCGGGAAATCGGGAATCTTGTAGCCCTTGGCCTGCAGTTCCTTGATGGCCGCCTGCAGCTGCGCCACCGACGCACTGATGTTCGGCAGCTTGATGATGTTGGCATCCGGCTCCAGCGTCTTCTTGCCCAGCGCGCTCAGCGTATCGGGCACGCGTTGTTCGGGCGTCAGATAGTCGGGGAAGTTGCCCAGGATGCGCCCGGCCACCGAGATGTCGCTGGTCTCCACGCGGATGCCGGCAGGCTTGGCGAAGGTGCGGATCACCGGCAGGAAGGCGTGCGTGGCCAGTGCGGGCGCTTCGTCGGTGAGGGTGTAGATGATGGTCGGTTCGGTGCTCACGTGCTGTCTCCTTTGGCAGGGGTCGGATGGCGCGCGGCAAGGCGCTGCCGCGCGCATGCGCGCAATGTAAGGGACGATGCCCCGTTTTTCTGTCTGCGGGCTGACGTGCCGCGATGCGGGAACGTTCTGAGAAAATGGCGGCGGACTGTTCCCTTCCATTTGCCCCGGAGACGAGCTCATGTACCAGCACATCCAGGTGCCCCAAGGCGGGCAGAAGATCACCGTCAATGCCGACTATTCGCTGAACGTGCCGGACCAGCCGGTGATCCCGTATATCGAAGGCGATGGCACTGGCTTTGACATCACCCCGGTGATGCTGAAGGTGGTGGACGCCGCGGTGGCCAAGAGCTATGGCGGCCAGCGCAAGATCCACTGGATGGAGGTCTATGCCGGCGAGAAGAGCACCCGCATCTACGGCCCGGATGTCTGGCTGCCCGAGGAGACGCTGCATGCCGTGCGCGACTACGTGGTCAGCATCAAGGGCCCGCTGACCACGCCGGTCGGCGGCGGCATCCGCAGCCTGAACGTGGCGCTGCGCCAGGAACTGGACCTGTACGTCTGCCTGCGCCCGATCCAGTACTTCAAGGGCGTGCCCAGCCCGCTGAAGGAACCGGAGAAGACCAACATGGTGATCTTCCGCGAGAACTCGGAAGACATCTACGCCGGCATCGAATACGAGGCGCAGAGCGAAAAGGCCAGGAAGCTGATCAAGTTCCTGATCGAGGAGATGAAGGTCACCAAGATCCGCTTCCCGGAAACCAGCGGCATCGGCATCAAGCCGGTGTCCATCGAAGGCACCGAGCGCCTGGTGCGCAAGGCCATCCAGTACGCCATCGACAACGACAAGCCTTCGGTGACGCTGGTGCACAAGGGCAACATCATGAAGTTCACCGAAGGCGGCTTCCGCGACTGGGGCTATGCGCTGGCCAAGCGCGAGTTCGGCGCGGTGGAGGTGGACGGTGGCCCGTGGTGCCAGTTCAAGAACCCGAAGACCGGCAAGACCATCACCGTCAAGGACTCGATTGCCGACGCCTTCCTGCAGCAGATCCTGCTGCGGCCGGCTGAATACAGCGTGATCGCCACCCTCAACCTGAACGGCGACTATGTGTCCGACGCGCTGGCGGCGCAGGTGGGCGGCATCGGCATCGCCCCGGGCGCGAACCTGAGCGACTCGATCGCGATGTTCGAGGCCACCCACGGCACGGCGCCCAAGTACGCCGGCAAGGACTACGTCAACCCGGGCTCGGAGATCCTGTCGGCCGAGCTGATGCTGCGCCACATGGGCTGGACCGAGGCCGCCGACCTGATCATCAGCAGCATGGAAAAGGCCATCCTCAGCAAGCAGGTCACCTACGACTTCGCGCGGCTGATGCAGGGCGCCACGCAGGTGTCCTGCTCAGGCTTCGGGCAGGTGATGATCGATCACATGTAGGTCCGACCTCTCGGGCAGTGGGCCGCACAGCCCGCCGCCCGACTGCCCGCAGCACCTCAGCAGGCGCTGCCGTTCACCAGCTTCTGCAGCGCGGCCGGGTCCAGCACCTGGATCTGCCGCTGTTTGACCTGCAGGATGCCGTCCTCCTGGAACTTCGAGAAGCAGCGGCTCACCGTCTCCAGCTTCAGGCCCAGGTAAGTGCCGATCTCCTCGCGCGTCATGCGCAGCACCAGCGACGACGGCGAGAAGCCGCGCGCCTGCAGCCGGTTGGTCAGGTTCAGCAGGAACGCGGCCAGCCGCTCTTCGGCGCGCATGCTGCCCAGCAGCAGCATCACGCCGTGGTCGCGCACGATCTCGCGGCTCATGATCTTGTGGAACTGGCGCTGCAGGTCGGTGAACTCGCGCGACAGGTATTCCAGCTGGCCGTAGGGAATCACGCAGACCTGCGAATCCTCCAGCGCCACCGCGTCGCAGGTGTGGTGGTCGCTGCCGATGCCGTCCAACCCGAGCAGCTCGCCGGCCATCTGAAAGCCGGTGACCTGGTCGCGCCCGTCCTCGGAGGACACCCGCGTCTTGAAGAAGCCGGTACGCACCGCGTACAACGACTCGAAGCTGTCGCCCGTGCGGAACAGCGATTCACCACGGTGCACCGTGCGCCGCGTGGCCACCAGCGAATCCAGCCGGTCGAGCTCACGCTCCGAGAAACCCACGGGCAGGCACAGCTCGCGCAGGTTGCAGTTTGAGCAGGCCACCTTGAATTCGGCGGCTCGGATCGGCACCACGGGAGCATGGTTGTTCATCTGGATGGGCTCGCGGCACTGAGGTGTTGAATGGGATTGTTCGCCCCGTGCCCGCACCAAGCCTTGCGCCATGTCAATGTCGAGGCCGTGCTGCTCATGCACGATGGCCCGCCATGAGCGCCACCCTTGCCCCCGCCCGCGAAGTCGACGTCCCCGTGTTGCCGGAGGCGCTGTTGCGGCGCTTCGACGCCCCGGGGCCGCGCTACACCTCGTATCCCACGGCCGATCGTTTCGTCGAGGCCTTCGATGCCGAGGACCTGACGCAGGCGTTGCGCCAGCGCGCCGAGGGCGGTGTTGCCGGCGGCGGCGCGCCGCTGTCGGTGTACGTGCATATCCCGTTCTGCGACTCGGTGTGCTACTACTGCGCCTGCAACAAGGTGATCACCAAGCACCATGAGCGGGCGGCCGAGTACCTGGACGCGCTGGACACCGAGATCAACCTGATCGTTCAGAGGACGCGGCCCGGCCAACCGGTGTCGCAACTGCACTTCGGCGGCGGCTCGCCGACCTTCCTGTCCGACGCCGAACTGCAGCGCGTGGTGGACTCGCTGAAGCGCGCGTTCTTCATCGACGAACGCACCGAGATGTCGATCGAGATCGACCCGCGCACGGTCACGCCCCAGCGCTTGGCGCATTGCCGCTCGCTGGGCTTCAACCGCATCAGTTTCGGCGTGCAGGATTTCGATCCGCAGGTGCAAGTGGCCGTGCACCGGGTGCAGTCCTTCGAGAGCGTGCGCGAGCTGATGCGCTCGGCCCGGGAGCTGGGCTTCAAGTCGATCAACGCCGACCTGATCTACGGCCTGCCGCGGCAGACGCCCCAGACCATGGCGCGCACCGTGCAACAGATCGGCGAGTTGCGTCCCGATCGCATCGCGCTGTACTCCTATGCCCACCTGCCGCAGCGCTTCAAGCCGCAGCGCCGCATCGTGGCCGACGAGCTGCCCAGCGCCGCGCAGCGCGTGGCCATGCTCGGCGACGCGATCGCCGGCTTCCTGGGCCGCGGCTACCACTACATCGGCATGGACCACTTTGCGCTGCCCGACGATTCGCTGGCGATCGCAAAGCGGCAGGGGCGGCTGCACCGCAACTTCCAGGGCTACAGCACCCAGCCGGATTGCGACCTGGTCGGCCTGGGGGTGTCCTCGATCGGCAAGGTCGGGGCCAACTACTACCAGAACGCCAAGACGCTGGACGAGTACTACGACGCCCTGCGCCAGGGCCAGTTGCCGGTGCAGCGCGGCATTGCACTGACCCGCGACGACGTACTGCGCCGCGCAGTGATCATGGCGCTGATGTGCCAGGGCCGGCTGGAGTTCGAATCCATCGAACTCGCGCACCTGATCAAGATGCGCGAGTACTTTGCTCGCGAGCTCGACGCGCTGCAGCCGATGGCCGAGGCCGGGCTGGTGGAGCTGTCGGACGACGCCATCCAGGTCACGGCCACCGGCTGGTACGTGGTGCGCGCCGTGGCCATGGTCTTCGACCGCTGGTTGCAGAGCGACAAGCTGCGCGAACGCTTCTCGCGCATCATCTAGCGGCCTGGGCGGCGGCCAGCGTCTCAGCTGCGCGCCGCAATGAACGACGATGCCGGGCTGCCGGACTGGACCACGATCCGGCACGACCTCTTCATCAGCTTCTCGTTTGCCGACATGTCGTCGGCCGCCACGGTGGACGCCGCGCTGCGGCCCGAATTCGAGGTCTTCTTCGCACCGCGTTGCCTGCCACCCGAACGGCAGGCCGAGGCACGCTTCCAGTTCGCCAGCCTGCTGATGGACGCGCTGGCCCGCTCGGCGCACGTGCTGGCGCTGCTGTCGCCGCGTTACCTGGACAGTGCCTGGTGCCAGCTGGAGATGATCGGCTTTGCCAACCTGCACCGTGCGGACCGCGAGCGCCGGCTGTGGCTGCACGCGCTGGAACCCTGCGGCGACCGCGTGCCGGCCGCGCTGCGCAGCCTGCTGCAGCCGGGGCCGCTGGACGCGACGATCGAGACGGTACGCCGCAGCGTGCGGGCCAGCG
>JAFLDH010000106.1 GCA_017302505.1 Burkholderiales bacterium | reverse complement strand
AGCAGCCCGGCTGCGGTCCACCGCGTCAGCGGCGGCCCTGGCCATCGCGTCGAAGCGGCGCACATAGGCATGCCGGCAGGCGGCGCCGTCGGCCGCAGCCAGCGCCTGGGCCATCGAAGCGGCGGCGCTGGACTGGCCCGACCGGATGGCGGCCGCCCGGGCGAGCAGGTCCTCGGCGGGGCCGCGTGTTAGAATCCGAAAGTTTGCTGCATTGTTCATTGCGACGATTGTCGCAGCAGGACAGCGCAGCGGACGACGCCGCGAACCCGGCCGCCGAACGGTGCCGCCCTCAACCTGACCGAGGGTGGTTCTGGCTGGAGTTCAAGACCCAACCTTCGGAGCAATCATGACCGTATCCATGCGTGACATGCTGGAAGCCGGTGTCCATTTCGGACACCAGACCCGCTTCTGGAACCCCAAGATGGCCCCCTACATCTACGGCCATCGCAACAAGATCCACATCATCAATCTCGAGAAGACGCAGCCGCTCTTCGTCGATGCGTTGAAGTTCGTGCGCCAGCTGTCGGCACGGCGCGGCACGATCCTGATGATCGGTACCAAGCGCCAGGCGCGCGAGGTGATCGCCGCCGAGGCACAGCGCTGCGGCATGCCCTATGTCGACCAGCGCTGGCTGGGCGGCATGATGACCAACTTCAAGACGGTCAAGGCTTCGCTGAAGAAGCTGAAGGAGATGCAGGCGCAGAAGGAAGCCGGCATCGAGCAGATGATAAAGAAGGAAGGCCTGCTGTTCGAGCGCGAGCTGGCCAAGCTCGAGAAGGACATCGGCGGCATCCAGGACATGAACGCGCTGCCCGACGCGATGTTCGTCATCGACGTGGGTTATCACAAGATTGCCGTCGCCGAAGCGCAAAAGCTCGGCATTCCGGTGGTCGGCGTGGTCGATACCAACCATTCGCCGGTCGGCATCGATTACGTGATCCCCGGCAACGATGACTCGGCCAAGGCCGTGGCGCTGTATGCGCGCGCGGTGGCCGACGCGGTGCTCGAAGGCAAGGCCAGCGCCGCGGCGGAGGTCGTGCAGGCGGTCAGCGCCGACGGCGACGAGTTCGTCGAGGTTCGCGAAGGCGCCTGAGCCGCAACGCCAGCCTGACCCGACGCGGGCGCGCGAGCCTGCGTCGGCGGGTTGGCCCCACCGACTGGGCGCGTGTCTGGCGCCGGTCGGTTTCGCCACGGATGGAGATTGAGATGCCCGCTATTACCGCAAGCATGGTCGCCGCGCTGCGTGCCAAGACCGATGCCCCGATGATGGAATGCAAGAAGGCCCTGACCGAGGCCGACGGCGACATGGAGCGCGCGGAAGAGATCCTGCGCGTCAAGCTCGGCAGCAAGGCCGGCAAGGCGTCTTCGCGCATCACTGCCGAGGGTGTGGTGGCGGCCGCCGGTGACGACCGGACCGCTGCGCTGGTCGAGGTCAACTGCGAGACCGATTTCGTCTCGAAGAACGACGATTTCCTGGCCTTCAGCAATGCGGTGGCCGCGCTGGTGGCCGCCAACGCGCCCGCCGACGTGGCGGCGCTGTCCGCTCTGCCGCTCAGCCAGGCCGGCTTCGGCCCCACGGTCGAGGACGTGCGCAAGGGCCTGATCGGCAAGATTGGCGAGAACATCACCGTGCGTCGCTTCAAGCGCTATACGCAGGGCGGCAAACTCGCGCGCTACCTGCACGGCACGCGCATTGGCGTGTTGGTGGAGTTCGACGGCGATGAGGTGGCCGCCAAGGACGTGGCCATGCACGTGGCGGCCATGAAGCCGGCGGCGCTGTCGTCGGCCGAGGTGCCCGCCGACCTGGTGGACAAGGAGCGCAAGATCGCTGCCGAAAAGGCGGCCGAGTCGGGCAAGCCCGCCGAGATCGTCGCGAAGATGGTCGACGGCGCGGTGCAGAAGTACCTGAAGGAGGTTTCGTTGCTCGATCAGGTCTTCGTCAAGGCGGCCGACGGCAAGCAGAGCGTGGGCGCGATGCTCAAGGACAAGAAGACGGCGCTGAAGGGCTTCACGCTGTACGTGGTGGGCGAGGGCATCGAGAAGCGGGCGGATGACTTCGCCGCCGAGGTGGCGGCCCAGGTGGCCGCAGCCAAGGCGCAGTGACGCCGCCACGGCGCGCTGCGGGCCCCGCGGCGCGCCGTACACTTCGGTTCCCACGCTGAACGGAAATCCTGCATGCCGGCGTACAAGCGCATCCTGCTGAAGCTGTCGGGCGAAGCCCTGATGGGTGACGACGCCTACGGCATCAACCGTGCAACGATCGTGCGCATGGTTCGCGAGATCCAGGACGTCACCGCCCTTGGCGTGGAAGTGGCGGTGGTCATCGGCGGCGGCAACATCTTCCGTGGCGTGGCTGGCGGCTCCGTCGGAATGGACCGCGCCACGGCCGACTACATGGGCATGCTGGCCACGGTGATGAACTCGCTGGCCCTGGCCGACACCATGCGGCAAGAGGGCATGACCGCTCGCGTGATGTCGGCCATCGCCATCGAGCAGGTGGTCGAGCCCTATGTGCGGCCCAAGGCGCTGCAGTACCTGGAAGAAGGCAAGATTGTGGTCTTCGCCGCCGGTACCGGCAACCCGTTCTTCACCACCGACACCGCCGCCGCGTTGCGGGGGGCCGAAGTGGGTGCACAGGTGGTGTTGAAGGCCACCAAGGTCGACGGCGTCTACACCGCCGACCCGAACAAGGACCCGGCTGCCACCCGCTATGCCAACATCAGCTTCGATGAAGCCATTGCGCGAAACCTGCAGGTGATGGACGCCACCGCGTTTGCGTTGTGCCGCGACCAGAAGTTGCCGATCAAGGTGTTCAGCATCTTCAAGCCGGGCGCGCTGAAGCGGGTGGTGCAGGGCGAGGACGAGGGCACCCTGGTGCACGTTTGATCAATCGCAAGGTGATCATGAGCATTGCAGACATCAAGCAGACCGCAGAGCACAAGATGGCCCGCTCGATCGAGGCCTTCAAGGGTGAACTGCAGAAAATCCGGACCGGCCGTGCGCACCCGGGCCTGCTGGACCAGGTGCATGTCGAGTACTACGGGTCGCAGGTACCCATCAGCCAGGTGGCCAACGTGTCGCTGATGGACGCGCGCACGATCAGCGTGCAGCCCTGGGAAAAGGGCATGGGCGCCAAGATCGAGAAGGCCATCCGCGAATCGGGCCTGGGCCTGAACCCCTCGGCCCAGGGCGACCTGCTGCGCGTGCCGATGCCGCCGCTGACCGAAGAGCGCCGCAAGGAGCTGACCAAGGTGGTGCGCCACGCCGGCGAAGAGGCCAAGGTGGCGGTGCGCAACCTGCGCCGCGATGCCAACGAACACCTGAAGCGGTTGCTGAAGGACAAGCAGGTCACCGAGGACGAGGAGCGCCGCGCGCAGGACGAGGTGCAGCGACTCACCGATCGCACCATTGCCGAGGTCGACCGGCTGGTGCACGGCAAGGAAGCCGAAATCCTGGCGGTATAACGCCGGCCAGCACCATCGCCGTGAACTGCTCGGACCTGCCCCGCGATTCAAACGTGCCGCGCCACGTGGCCGTGGTCATGGACGGCAACGGCCGTTGGGCGCGCAAGCGCTACATGCCGCGGGTCTATGGTCACAAGCAGGGCGTCGACGCGCTGGTGCGGGCGGTCAACGCCTTCGCCGACCGTGGGGTCGACTACCTGACGGTCTTCGCCTTCTCGTCCGAGAACTGGAAGCGCCCGTCCGAGGAAGTGTCCGGCCTGATGGGCCTGGTGCTGGTGGCGGTGTCGAAGTACCTGACCAAGCTGGCCGGCGACGGCGTGCGCGTGCGCATCGTCGGCGACCGCTCGAAGGTCTCGAACAAGCTGCGCGAGGCGTGGGAGTACGCCGAGCGCAGCACGGCGCACAACACCCGCATCAACCTGTCGGTGGCCTTCAACTACGGTGGCCGCTGGGACATGGTGCAGGCTTGCCGGCATGCCATGCTGGACGGCATCGACCCGAACGAACTGGACGAAGCCGCGCTGTCGCGCTACATGGCGTTGAGCTTCGCGCCCGACCCCGACCTGTTCATCCGCACCGGCGGCGAGATGCGCATCAGCAACTTCCTGCTGTGGCAATCAGCGTACTCCGAGTTCGTCTTCACAGACCGCCTGTGGCCCGACTTCGACGAAACCGACATCGACGCGGCGATTCAGGCCTACAGGCAGCGCGACCGCCGCTACGGGGGCATCCCGACCGAGGATCTGGTGCCTCAGGGCATCTGAATCGATGCTCTGGCAGCGCGTCCTGACCGCAGTCGTGCTGCTGGCGCTGCTGGTGCCGGCGCTGTTCGCCACCGTTTCCTGGCCCTTCAACCTGCTGACGCTGCTGCTGATTGGCGCGGCCGGCTGGGAATGGGTGCGTCTGAACCAGGGCAGCATGACCTCAGCCGTGGCACTGGGCCTGGGCCTGGCGCTGGCCTGCCTGGCTGCGCTGATGGCCGGCTGGTCGCAGCAGCCCCCGCTGTGGGCCTGGTGGCTGGCCGCCGCGGTGTGGGTGCTGGGCGGCGCGCTGGCGCTGCGCAAGGGCCCGGCTTTGTGGCCGCAGTTGCCTCGGCTGGGACGGTTGGCGCTGGGCTTGGCCGCGCTGTGGGCCGCATGGCTGGCGATGAGCCACGCGCGCGACATCGGCATCAACTTCATCCTGTCGCTGTTCTGCCTGGTATGGGTGGCCGACATCGCCGCCTACTTCGGCGGGCGGCGCTTCGGCAAGCGCAAGCTGGCCCCCGGCATCAGCCCGGGCAAGAGTTGGGAGGGCGTCTACAGCGGCATGGCCGGCGTGTTCGTGTTGACGCTGGTCTGGCGGGCGGTGGAGTCGCACCTGGGCACCGACAGTCTCAGTGTCTACGGCCAGCTGCTGGGCAGACTGGGCCTGCTGGGCGGGTTGGCGGCATTGGCTTTCCTGGCCGGCATGAGCGTGGTCGGCGACCTGATGGAATCATTGGTCAAGCGTGCGGCCGGTGCCAAGGATTCCAGCCGGCTGCTGCCGGGGCATGGCGGCGTGCTCGACCGGGTGGACGCACTGCTGCCGGTGTTTCCGCTGGCGCTGGCCCTGCTGACTCTGTGAAGGACACTCGCGCATGACGCGGCAACGACTGGTCATCCTCGGTTCCACCGGCTCGATCGGCACCAGCACGCTCGACGTGGTGGCCCGCCACCCCGAGCGTTTCGAGGTGCTGGGCCTGAGCGCGCAGCAGCGCATCGACGAACTGATTGCGCAGTGCCTGCGCTGGCGGCCGCGCTGGGCGGTGGTGGCCGATGCCGACCGCGCCGGCGTGCTGCGCGACGCGCTGCGCGCCCACGGCCTGTCCACCGAGGTGACGCACGGCCCGCAGGCGCTGTGCGACATGGCCGCGCATGCCGACGTTGACAGCGTGATGGCCGCCATCGTCGGCGCGGCCGGCCTGCCGCCGTGCCTGGCGGCTGCGCGCGCCGGCAAGCGGCTGCTGCTGGCCAACAAGGAAGCGCTGGTGGTCGGCGGCGCGCTGTTCATGCGCGCGGTGCAGCAGGGCGGGGCCACGCTGCTGCCGATCGACAGCGAGCATTCGGCCATCTTCCAGTGCCTGCCGCAGCAGCGCAGCCAGTGGGCCGACACCATCGACCACATCGTGCTCACCGCCTCGGGCGGGCCCTTCCGCCAGCGCGATCCGGCCAGCCTGGGCCAGGTGACGCCCGAGGAAGCCTGCGCGCACCCGAACTGGGTCATGGGCCGCAAGATCTCGGTCGATTCGGCGACGATGATGAACAAGGCGCTGGAGGTGATCGAGGCGCGCTGGCTCTTCGACCTGCAGCCCGAACAGATCCGCGTCGTCATCCACCCGCAGAGCATCATCCATTCGATGGTGGCCTGCCGCGATGGCTGCGTGCTGGCACAGCTGGGCACGCCGGACATGCGCGGGCCGATCAGCTATGGCCTGTCCTTCCCGCAGCGCATCGAATCCGGCGCGGCGCGGCTGGACTTCCCATCGCTGGCCGCCTTGACCTTCGAAGAAGCCGACGAACGCCGCTTCCCGGCGCTGTACCTGTCCTGGGCGGCGCTGCGAGGGCCCGAGGGCAGCACCACCGTGCTCAATGCCGCCAACGAAGTGGCGGTGGCTGCGTTCCTGGAGCGGCGCGTGGCCTATGACGCGATCCACGCCATCAACAGCGACACCATCGCTGGCGTGCTGCCGGGTCCGGCCGAGCTGCAATCGCTGGACGACCTGCTGGCACTGGACGCGCGTGCCCGGGCCTACGCGGGCCGCCTGGTGCAGGAGCGCCGGTTGTGATCACCACCGTGCTGGCCTTCCTGGTCACGCTGGCCATCCTGGTGGTCGTGCACGAGTACGGCCACTACCGCGTGGCCGTGGCCTGCGGCGTGAAGGTGTTGCGCTTCTCGGTGGGCTTCGGACGGGTGCTGTACAGCCGCCGCCGCGGCCCCGACCAGACCGAGTTCGTCATCTCGGCGCTGCCGCTGGGCGGCTACGTGCGCATGCTCGACGAGCGTGAGGAGCCGGTGCCCGCGGGCGAGCTGCACCGCGCCTTCAACCGCCAGCCGCTGTCGCGGCGCGCAGCCATCGTCATTGCCGGGCCGGCGGCCAACCTGCTGCTGGCGGTGCTGCTGTTCGCCTTGGCGCAGTGGATCGGCACGGAGGAGCCCAAGGCCGTGCTCAGCCAGCCGGCTGCGGCCAGCATCGCCGAGGATGCCGGCCTGCGCTCGGGCGATTGGGTGCGTGCCGTGTCGCGCGACGGTCAGGACTGGACCGAGCTGCGCTCGATGAATGACCTGCGCTGGCAGATCACGCAGGCGGTGCTCGACGGCGTGCCGCTGCAGATGTCGGTGAGCGATGCGCGTGGCGCATCGCAACGCACGCTGCGCCTGGATCTGCCACGCCTGAGCACTCGCGATGTCGATGCCAACCTGATGCGGCAGGTGGGCCTGGGCGCGCCCTACAGCGAACCGGTCATGGGCGAGATCAAGGCCGACGGTCCTGCGGCCCGTGCCGGCCTGCGAGCCGGCGATCGGGTGCTGGCCGTAGACGGCCGTGCGCTGGCCGATGCGCAGGCGCTGCGCGAGCAGATCCGTCAGTCGGTGCGCGGCGACAGCGCCCGGCCCATGCGCTGGCAGGTCGATCGCGGCGGCCGGACGCTCGAACTGGATGTGCTGCCGCGGGTGATGGACGACAACGGCACGAGCATCGGTCGCGTCGATGCCTTCATCGGCAAGCCGGTGGAGATGGTGACCGTGCAGCGCGGTGCCTGGGAGGGTCTGGTGCTGGGCGCCGAGCGCACCTGGGAGCTGAGCGCGCTGACCCTGAAGATGCTGGGCCGCATGCTGATCGGCGAGGCTTCGCTGCGCAACCTGAGCGGGCCGCTGACAATTGCCGACTATGCGGGCCAGTCTGCACAGCAGGGCATGGCCTACTACCTGGGCTTCCTGGCCCTGGTGAGCGTGAGCCTGGGGGTGCTGAACCTGCTCCCGCTGCCGATGCTCGATGGCGGGCACCTGATGTATTATCTTTTCGAGGGGTTGACCGGGAGGCCCGTATCCGATTTGTGGATGGGCCGACTGCAACGCGGCGGCATCGCCATCCTGCTGGCCCTGATGTCGGTGGCCCTCTTCAACGATGTGGCCCGCTTGCTGGGTCTGCACTGAGTCCTCCGCCCATGTTCCTTGTGTTTCTGTTGCGCATCGCCACGCGTGTGTTGCGCAGTGCCACGGCGTCGGTAGCACTGATCTGCCTGCTGATGGCGCCCGCGGCCCAGGCCGTCGAGCCGTTCACCATCAAGGACATCCGCATCGAGGGCATTCAGCGGACCGACCCGGGTACGGTCTTCGCCGCACTGCCTTTCCGCATCGGTGACACCTATACCGACGAAAAGGGCGCCACCGCGTTGCGTGCGCTTTTCGCCACCGGCCTGTTCAAGGACGTGCGCATCGAGATCGAGGGCCAGATCGTGGTCGTCGTCATCGACGAACGGGCCATCATCGCCACGATCTCCTTCGTGGGCATGAAGGAGTTCGAGAAGGACGTGCTGCTGAAGTCACTGCGGGAGGCCGGCATTGGCGAGGGCTTGCCCTTCGATCGCGCGCTGATCGACCGTGCCGAGCAGGAGATCAAGCGGCAGTACCTTTCGCGCAGCCTGTACGGGGCTGAGGTCGTGACCACGGTGACGCCGATCGAGCGCAACCGCGTCAACGTCACGTTCACCATGACCGAGGGCGACGCCGCCCGCATCCGCGAGATCCGCATCGTGGGCGCCAATGCCTTCAGCGAGTCGACGCTGCTGAGCCAGTTCGAGGCCAGCCCCAGCGGCTGGCTCAGCTGGTACACCAAGGGCGACCGCTACTCGCGCGCCAAGCTCAATGCCGATCTGGAGACGCTGCGGGCCTGGTACCTGAACCGCGGCTTCCTCGAATTCACGATCGAGTCCACGCAAGTGACCATCTCGCCTGACAAGCAGGACATCACCATCACCATCACCATCCGCGAAGGGCAGGTCTACACTGTCACAGGCGTCCGGCTGGAGGGCAACTTCCTGGGTCGCGACGACGAATTCCGGGCCCTGGTGCGCGTGGTGCCCGGGCGCCCCTACCGTGGTGACGACGTGGCTGCCACGGTGCGCAGCATGGCCGACCTGTTCGCCGCCTATGGCTTTGCCTTTGCCCGGGTGGAGCCGCGGCCGGAGGTGGACCGCAACACCGGACGGGTGCTCGTGGTCTTCGCGGCCGATCCGCAGCGCCGTGTGAACGTGCGCCGGATCGACATCGCGGGCAATACGCGTACCCGCGACGAGGTCATCCGCCGCGAGTTCCGCCAGTTCGAGGCGGCCTGGTACGACGGCACCAAGATCAAGTTATCGAAGGAGCGGGTCGAGCGCCTGGGCTTCTTCAAGGAAGTGACGGTGGACACGGTCGAGGTCGCCGGCACCCCCGACCTGGTGGACCTGGTGGTCACCGTGGTCGAGAAGCCCACCGGCAGCCTGTCCATCGGCGCCGGCTACTCCAGTGCCGAGAACCTGTCGCTGAGCGCGTCGATCCAGCAGGAGAACGCCTTCGGTTCCGGGCACTACCTGGGCTTCAGCATCAACACCAGCTCTTCGAACCGCACGCTGGCCATCAACACGGTCGATCCGTACTGGACGGTCGATGGCGTGTCGCGGGCTTTCGATGCCTACTACCGCAACTTCAGCCCGCTGAACACCTACGGCGATTCGTACCAGCTCACCACCTGGGGCGGTGGGGTGCGCTTCGGCGTGCCCTTCACCGAGATCGACACGGTGTTCTTCGGTCTGGCCTACGAGCAGACACACATCGGCGACGACGCCTTCCTGCCCAACGCCTACTTCCTGTACCGGGAGGAGTTCGGTCCGACCAGCTATTCGTTCCCGTTGACCGTGGGCTGGTCGCGCGATACACGGAACAGCGCGGTGATCCCGACAGAGGGTCGCTACCTGCGTGCCGATGGCGCGATCAGCGCGCTGGGCGACGTGCAGTACATCCGCCTGAACGTGCAGGCGCAGCAGTTCCTGACGCTGCCCTACAACCTGTCGATGGGCCTGAACGGCGAGGTGGGCTGGGGCTTCGGGCTGGGGGCCCGGCCCTATCCGGTGTTCAAGAATTTCTACAGCGGCGGCCTCGGCTCGGTGCGCGTCTTCCAGCAATCCTCGCTCGGCGTCATCGACCCCACGGGCGCGTTCATCGGCGGCACGCGCAAGATGAACGGCAACGTCGAGCTGTACATCCCCGTGCCCGGCATGGGCAACGACAAGTCCTTGCGCTTCTTCACCTTCTTCGACATCGGCAACGCCTGGGGTGAGGACCAGTCCGTCACCTGGGACAGCCTGCGGGCGTCGGTGGGTCTGGGCATCAGCTGGGTGTCGCCAATGGGTCCCCTGAAGCTGAGCTATGGCACGCCGGTCAAGTACCAGCCTACCGATAGAATCCAGCCTTTCCAATTCCAGATCGGGACCAGATTCTGATGAAAGTGCAGCCGCTGACCCAACGGGCGATCCTTGTCGCGGCCTCGGTGGCGCTGCTGGCGCTGGCGCCTAGCGCCTTTGCGCAGGAGCTGAAGATCGGCTACGTCAACAGCGAGCGCGTGCTGCGCGAGGCTGCGCCGGCCAAGGCAGCGCAGGCCCGCCTGGAGGGCGAGTTCGGCAAGCGCGAGAAGGATCTCTCCGAGCAGGGCGCACGCCTGAAGGCGGCTGCCGAACGGCTGGAAAAGGAAGCGCCGACACTGAGCGAGAGCGAGCGCGCCCGCCGGCAGCGCGAGCTGGTCGAACAGGATCGCGACATGCAGCGGCGCCGCCGTGAATTCCAGGAAGACCTGAGCCAGCGCAAGAACGAAGAGCTGGCCGCGGTGGTCGAGCGCGCCAACCGCGTGATCAAGCAGATCTTCGAGCAGGAGAAGTACGACGTCATCCTGCAGGAAGCCATCTTCGCCGGGCCGCGCGTGGACATCACCGAGAAGGTGATCAAGACGCTGAACGCTGCAGCGCCCGCGCCGGCGCGCTGAGCGCCCGCCGCACCGGATGTTCCAGGTCCGCGTCGGCGATCTGGTCGCGCAGCTGGGCGGCCAACTGCTGGGGGATCCGTCGCTGCTGTTGCAGGGCATCGCGCCGCTGGAAGCCGCCGGGCCGCGCGACATCAGCTTTCTCTCGAACCCGCGTTACCTGGCGCTGCTGCAGAGTTCCGCCGCCGGCTGCGTAATCGTGGCCGAAGCGCAGCGCGATGCCGCCGCGGGCCGCGCCAGTGCCATCGTCTGCAAGGACCCATACCTTTACTACGCGCTGCTCACGCAGTGGTGGTTGACCCAAGTGCGGGTGCCGCCCGCACCGGGTGTGCACCGCAGCGCCGTGGTGGAAGCCGGAGTGCAACTGGACCCCAGCGCTTCGATCGGGCCGCTGGCCTATGTGGCCGAAGGCGCACGCATCGGGCCCGGCGTGGTCATTGGCCCGCAGTGCCATGTCGGCGCGGGCGCCGACATCGGGGCCCACACCCGGCTGGCTGCGCAGGTGGTGGTCGGCCACGGTTGCCGGATCGGCGAGCGGTGCCTTCTTCATTCCGGTGCGGTGATCGGTGCCGACGGCTTCGGCTTCGCGCCCACTCAGGGCCGCTGGGAAAAGATCGAGCAACTCGGCGCGGTGCGCATCGGCGACGATGTGGAGATTGGCGCCAACAGCTGCGTGGACCGCGGCGCGCTCCAGGACACCGTGCTCGAACAGGGCGTCAAGCTCGACAACCTGGTGCACATCGCGCACAACGTGGTGGTGGGCGCGCACACGGCCATGGCCGCCTGCGTGGGCATCGCTGGCAGCACGCGCATCGGCGCGCACTGCACCTTTGCCGGCCAGGCCGGCGTGGTCGGCCACGTGCAGATCTGCGATCACGTGCACATCGGCGCGGCCTGCGCGGTGACGCGCTCGATCACCAAGCCGGGCAGCTACGGCGGCATGTTTCCCTTCGACGAGAATGGGGTCTGGGACAAGAACGCGGCTACGCTGCGGCAGCTTTATGCGCTGCGCGGCCGCGTGCGCGCTTTGGAAAGCAAGAACGCATGAACATCGACATCCATCAGATCCTGAAGACGCTGCCGCACCGCTATCCGATGCTGCTGGTGGACCGGGTGATCGAGTTCGAACTGGGCAAGCGGCTGCTGGCGCTGAAGAACGTGACGATCAACGAGCCCTTCTTCGTCGGCCACTTTCCGCAGCGGCCGGTGATGCCCGGCGTGCTGATCCTGGAAGCGATGGCCCAGGCCGCGGCGCTGCTGTCGCTGGCAAGTGCCGGTGTCGAGATCGACGAAAAGACGCTGGTCTACTTCGCGGCCATCGACAACGCTCGCTTCAAGCGGCCGGTGGAGCCCGGCGACCAGCTGATGATGGAGATCACGCTGCTGCGTCTGCGCCAGGGCATTCAGCGCTTCCACGGCGCGGCGCGAGTCGGCCAGGAGCTAGCGGCCGAGGCCGAGATGATGTGCGCGATCCGTCGCGCCCCCTGAGCGCACCGTGGCCCGCATCCATCCCACTGCCATCGTCGACGGTGCCGCGGAGCTGGCGGCAACGGTCGAGGTTGGGCCGTACGCGATCATTGGCGCCGGCGTGCAGGTGGATGAAGGCACGCACATCGGTGCGCACTGCGTGATCGAAGGGCCCAGCCGCTTCGGCCGCGACAACCGCATCGCGCCTTACTGTGCGCTGGGCGGCGCACCGCAGGACAAGAAGTATCGCGGCGAGCCGACCGAGCTGGTGGTGGGCCATGGCAACACCATCCGCGAGTACTGCAATTTCAACCGGGGCACCGCGCAGGACGCCGGCATCACCCGCATCGGCGACGACAACTGGTTCATGGCCAATGTGCACATCGCGCACGATTGCCAGGTCGGCAGCCATACGGTGATGGCCAACTATGCGGCGCTGGCCGGTCATGTGCACCTGGGCGACTGGACCATCGTGGGTGGGCTGTCCGGGATCCACCAGTTCTGCCGGGTGGGCGCGCATGTGATGGTGGGCTTTTCCAGCGCCGTGTCGCAGGATGTGCCGCCCTTCATGATGGTCGACGGCAACCCGCTGTCGGTGCGTGGCGTCAATGCCGAAGGCCTGCGCCGCCGTGGCTTCGACGCCGCGCGGCTGGGCGCGGTCAAGCAGATGCACCGGCTGCTGTACCGCCAGGGCTTGACGCTGGAGCAGGCCACCCAGGCCATCGCCGCGCTGGCCGACGAGGTGCCCGAGGCGGCCGGGGATGTGCGCGGCATGCTGGACTTCCTGGCCAACGCACGGCGCGGCATCGTGCGCTGAAGCCCCTGCATGCAACTCGCGGGCAGGCCGTTGGCGATGGTGGCGGGCGAGCCCTCGGGGGATCTGCTGGCAGGGCTGCTGCTGGGTGGCCTGCGTGAACGCTGGCCCGGCCTGCAGACGGTGGGCATCGGCGGCCCGAGGATGGCCGAGCATGGATTCCAGAGCTGGTGGCCTTACCACAAGCTGGCGGTCAACGGCTATGTCGATGCACTGCGCCACCTGCGCGAGATCCTCGGCATCCGCAGTGCGCTGGCCGACCGGCTGCTGCAGCAGCGTCCGACGGGCTTCGTCGGCATCGACGCACCGGACTTCAACCTCGGCTTGGAGCAGCGCCTGCGCCAGGCCGGCATCCGCACCATCCACTTCGTCTGCCCGTCGATCTGGGCCTGGCGGGGCGGGCGGGTCAAGCGCATCGCACGCAGCGCCGACCATGTGCTGTGCCTGTTTCCGTTCGAGCCCGAACTGCTGGCCCAGGCCGGCGTGGCGGCCACCTTCGTCGGCCACCCGTTGGCCGACGCCATCCCGTTGGAGGTGCCGCGCGTGGCCAGCCGGCAGGCGCTGGGCCTGGGCGCGTCGGACAGTGTGCTGGCCGTGCTGCCCGGCAGCCGCGCCGGCGAGATGCGGCTGATCGGCCCGGCCTTCCTGCAGGCGGCCGCGATGCTGCAGCAG
>JAFLDH010000105.1 GCA_017302505.1 Burkholderiales bacterium | reverse complement strand
GTCGTGCACTGCGTAGCCGATGGCCACCGGGGCCGCCTGAGTTGCATTCAGATAGACCACCGCGCCACGATCATGGATGTGGAGATGGCGCTCGAGCCCGCGCAGGGCGTCGCCGACCGTCGGCGCCCGCTGCATCAGCAGGGCCAACAGGCCCAGGCTGGCAAAGTCGAAGCGCTGGGCGACGAGCAGGCCGAAATCCTCGCGGCCGGTGGCCTGCGCCGCCTCGAGCAGCAGCCGCGCTGCGGCCGCGAAGGGAACCCGCGTCGCGGCATCGTCGAAAGTGGACGGGGCGATGCCGGCGGCCGCCAGCAGCGGGGCGGGGTCGATGCCCGATTCGCGCAGCAGGCCGGGCACCGACAGCAGCGGCGCCACGCTGATGTCGGCCGCCACCGCCGCCGCTTGGCGCACCGCGGGTGCGGCTTCGGGGGACTGGGGCTTGGGGGGCGGTCGGAGCATGTCGGGCCGTGGTGGCAGCGCGTCGAAGCAACGCCGCGATTGTCCGGGAATGTCAATGACGCTTCAAAACGCGCGACTAGCATCGCGCACGACCCGCGGCATGGGCTGGGTGGCGGGCTGCCCGGGCCAAGGTGCAGCCCCGAACGGCCAGCCAGGCATGCCGAGCGTCGCCCTATCCAAGAGGAGCTTCGAATGATCCGCAAGACAGTCGTTCTGGCCGCGTTCCTGGGCTTCGCCGGTTTGGCGTCGGCCGACTTCCCGCTGATGAACATGGTCGCCGACAAGGTGATCCAGAAGTACCAGACGAGCAGCTGCGAGCAGCTGTGGGCACAGAAGCAGCAGCCGAAGTCCGAGCAGGAGCAGAAGGTCATCGGCCTGCTCAAGAGTGATCCGCAGTTGCGTACGGCATTCATGAACAAGGTCGCCGGCCCGATCTCGAACAAGATGTTCGAGTGCGGAATGATCCCCTGACGCACCGGCCCCCATGGCGCTGCAGAAGATCCCGGCCCGCCTGGCCCTCGGAAGTCTGCAATGCCCACGCGTCGCGATTCGCGCACCGGCGGGCATGGCCGCGGTGCCGCCATCACTATCGTTTCCCAAACATCGTCCCTACCGAAAGTACTGGTCATGAAGCCTATTCGGAACGTTCTTTCTGCCTTCTTCACCGCTGCCACGCTGGTCGTTGCAGTGGCCTGGCACCCTGCCGTACAGGCGCAAGCCAAACCTGCAGCCGGCCCGATCATCAACCTGACCAATCCCTGCCCGATCAAGGCCGAGAACTGGCGCGGCAGGGCCTTCTACGAGATCTTGTTCATGTTTCGCCAGCCCAACGGCGCCGGGATCGGTAACTACTTCAACTCGCTCAGCAACAAGCTTCCGGAGGCCGACGACGTGATGGACGCGCGCTTCCGCGCTCTGAAGGCAGAGGACCTGAAGAAGGAATTCGGGGGCGACGGGATCTTCTTCAATGGCCCGCGGCGTCTGGTGGCGAACACCATCACCGGGTCGTCCTGGGATGGCTGCAAGCAGAGAGTGATCGCCGGGATCCCCTTCAACCTGGACGGCACCTTCGAAGTCCCGAGTCTGGAGAAGTTCGTTTCCGGGCCGCCGGTGGCCTACCGGCCGCTGGTCTCCAAGCGTGACAGTCGGATGGTCTTCAATGCGGGCGAAACGGTGTATGAGCTGATCACTCCCGAGGGCGCCGTCTACACCATGTTCAGCTTGTCCCTGAAGGCCGACCCCAAGAACACCATCGAAAACCTGCCCACACTGGGCCAGCGCCTGACCTTGCCGACGGGATGGAAGTTCAGATCACGCAAGCTGGACAAGGAGATGGTGCTGACGGCCACCGCCGACTCCAACCCGCCCAACACCGTCGTGCTCGACCAGCTCGAGGGCAATTACCAGTACAACGCAGGCGCCAAGTAAGCGGGCATCCCGGCCGGCGGCGGGACAGCGCCGGGTCTGTTGCCCAGGGCGCCTCGGTCGCACATGAGGAGGGCGACTTGCAAATGCATGCTTGGTCAAACAGGCTTGCCCCGGGGCGCATCCAGAACGTCACCAGGCGCCACCTAGAATCGTTGTTTGAGGGGAGACCGAGCATGAGCAACTTGAAACGATGGGGCGGCGCATTCGCAGTCCTGTTCGCTGTGTTTGGCAGTGGTCTCCAGGCCCAGACCGTCACCGGCACGCTGGGCTCGCCCAGCGCCACCAGCACGATCCCCGGCAACCAGTTGCCGCCACCGGACCCGCCCTTCGGTGGCGTCATCAAGAACGGCGCGCTGCAGAGCAAGCCGTGGTGGGCCCCGCGCACCGTGCCGCCGAAGGGTGCACCGAACGTGCTGCTGATCATCACCGACGATGCCGGCTTCGGCGTGCCCAGCACCTTCGGCGGCGTGATCCCGACGCCGACGATGGACAAGCTGGCGGCCGACGGCCTGCGCTACAACCGCGTCTTCTCCACCGCGCTGTGTTCGCCGACCCGTGCCGCGCTGATCACCGGCCGCAACCACCACTCGGCGGGCTTCGGCGTGATCTCCGAGCAGAGCACCGGCTTCCCCGGCTACAACAGCATCATCGACCGCGACAAGGCCACCATCGGCCGGATGCTGAAGGACAACGGCTACAGCACGGCCTGGTTCGGCAAGGACCACAACGTGCCGGCCTTCGCGGCCAGCCAGGTTGGGCCCTTCGACCAGTGGCCCATCGGCATGGGCTTCGAGTACTTCTACGGCTTCATCGGCGGCGATGCCAACCAGTGGCAGCCGAACCTGTTCCGCAACACCACGCAGATCTTCCCCTTCCAGGGCAAGGAGCCCGGCACCTGGAACCTGGTCACCGCGATGGCCGACGACGCCATCGACTACATGACGCGGATGCACCAGACACAGCCGGACAAGCCGCTGTTCATCAAGTACGCGCCGGGCGCGACGCACGCGCCGCACCACCCGACCAAGGAATGGGTGGAGAAGATCCGCGCGATGAAGCTCTTCGACGACGGCTACGAGAAGCTGCGCGAACGCATCTTCGCCAACCAGAAGCGCCTGGGCGTGATCCCGCAGGACACCCAGCTGGCGCCGTGGCCGGCCGACATGCTGACGCCGTGGGACAAGCTGACCGCCGACGAGAAGAAGCTCTTCATCCGCCAGGTGGAGATCTTCGCCGCCTATGCCACCTACAACGACCACGAGATCGGCCGCGTCATCCAGCACTTCCAGGACCTGGGGCGGCTGGACAACACGCTGGTCATCTACATCAACGGCGACAACGGCACCAGCGCCGAAGGCGGCCCGCTGGGCACGCCCAACGAGGTGGCCTTCTTCAACGGCCTGAACAAGCTGCCGGCCGAGGTGCAACTGAAGTGGTACGACGTGTGGGGCACCGAGATGACCTACAACCACATGTCGGCCGGCTGGTCGTGGGCCTTCGATACGCCGTTCTCCTGGTTCAAGCAGAACGCGTCGGCGCTGGGCGGCATCAACCAGAACATGGTGGTGTCGTGGCCGGCGCGCATCAAGGACAAGGGCGCGCTGCGCCAGCAGTTCGTGCACGTCATCGACGTGGTGCCCACCATCCTGGAAGCCGCTGGCCTGAAGGCGCCCGCGGTCGTCGACGGCATCAAGCAGAAGCCGATCGAAGGCATCAGCTTCGCCTACACCTTCGATGCCGGCAACTTCAATGCGCCGGAGCGCCACAAGACCCAGTACTTCGAGATGATGGGCCAGTGGGCGCTGTACGACGACGGCTGGTTCCTATCTACCCAAGTCAACCGCGCACCGTGGGATGCCTTCGGCCCGGCCAACCCCGACCCGCTGAACAACCAGGTGCTGCAGCTGTACAACCTGAAGACCGACTTCAGCCAGACGCAGGACCTGGCCGCCAAGTACCCCGAGAAGGTCAAGGCGATGAAGGCCAAGTTCATCGCCGAGGCGAAGAAGTACCAGGTGTTCCCGTTGGATGCCTCGGTGGCGGCGCGCATCGTTGCGCCGCGGCCGAACATCACCGCTGGGCGCAGCGAGTTCGTCTACACCCGGCCGATGATCGGCCTGCCGCAGGGCGATTCGCCGCTGCTGCTGAACACCAGCTACACCGTCACCGCCGACATCGAGGTGCCCGCCGGCGGCGCCGAGGGCATGATCCTGACCAGCGGCGGGCGCTTCGGCGGCTATGGCTTCTACCTGCTGAAGGGCAAGCCGGTGTGGCTGTGGAACCTGGTCGACCTGGAGCGGCTCAAGTGGGAAGGCACTGAGGCGCTGGCCCCGGGGCGGCACACGATCGAGTTCGAGTTCAAGTACGACGGCCTGGGCGCCGGCACGCTGGCCTTCAACAACTTCAGCGGCGTGGGCCGCCCCGGCGTGGGTACGCTGAAGGTCGACGGCAAGGTGGTCGACACCAAGCCGATGCCGCGCACGCTGCCGATGATCCTGCAATGGGACGAGAGCTTCGACATCGGCTCGGACACGCTGACCGGTGTGAACGATGCCGACTACAAGCCGCCCTTTGCGCTGACTGCCAGACTGAACAAGCTGACCGTCAAGCTCGACCGCCCGCAGATCCCGCCCGAAGAGCTGAAGAAGCTGCAGGCGGCGATGCAGGCCAAGGATTGAGACGCCGGCCCGGCGTCGCCTACCATTCGCGGGCTGACAGCCGTCAGTCTCACGAACCGGAGCCATGCCGATGTCCATCCGACTGACCGCCGCGCTGCTGTGCGGCACCCTGCTGCTGACCGCCTGCGTGTCACAGAGCCGCTACCAGCAGCAGGTGCAGAAGACGCAGACCTACCAGCAGCTGAACGAACAGCTGAAGGCCGAGCTGGCCGGCACGCAGGCCCAGATCGAGCAGTTGCAGAACCTGGTCAAGCTCACGCTGGCCAACGGCATCCTCTTCGCAGAGGGCGGCTGGGAGCTCAGCGAGGCCGGCAAGGCCACGCTGGCCAAGGTGGCGCCGGCGCTGAAAGGCCTGAGTGGCCAGCGCATCGTCATCAAGGGCTTCACCGACGACGTGCCGATCGGCCCCGCCCTGCGCGAACGCTTTCCGAGCAATATCGAGCTGTCCAAGGCGCGCGCCAACTCGGTGGCCGCGTTCCTGACGGCCCAGGGCGTGCCCACGGGCCTGATCACAACCGTCGGCCTGGGGCAGGCGCATCCGGTGGCCAGCAACCAGACTGCAGAAGGCCGGGCCCTGAACCGCCGGGTGGAGATCGACATCGTCGAGGCACCGGCCTGATGCAGGCGGCCGGGCTCGATGGCCTGGCAGGGTGCCCGTCCCCTAGACGGGTCAGCGCAACGACAAAGGAGACACACCGATGACCCCAAGCCTCCCCCGCCGGCTGATCGCGCCGGCCCTGGCCGCGGCCCTTGGCGCCGCAGCGCCGCTGGCCGCGCAGGCGCAGGCCAGTGGCTGGCAGTTCGAAGCCTCGCTGTACGGCTGGTTTCCGGCCATCAGCGGCACCACCGCCTTCGTGCCCAGCGGCAGCACGCACAGCATCGACGTCAGCATGGGCGACGTCATCGATGCGCTGAAGTTCACCTTCCAGGGCAACTTCGAGGCGCGCAACGGCCAGTGGGGCCTGTGGACCGACCTGGTCTATGCCGACTTCGGCGCCTCGCGGCAGAACTCACGCAACTTCACCATCAACGGCAACCCGGTGGCCTTCGATGCCAACCTGGTGCTGGACGTAAAGTCGTGGATCTGGACGCTGGCCGGCCAGTACACGCTGAAGGACGACAACGAGGCCCGCACCGACCTGCTGTTCGGCGCGCGCATGCTGCAGATGACCAACGGGCTGAGCTGGACGCTGAATACCACCGCCGGCGCCAACCTGCCGCCGCTGACCGGCTCGGCCGAGGCCAAGGTCACCGACTGGGACGCGATCGTCGGCCTGAAGGGCCGCGTGACGCTGGGCGCCGACCGCAAGTGGTTCGTGCCCTACTACGTGGACATCGGCGCCGGCGAATCGAAGCTGACCTGGCAGGTCAATGCCGGCATCGGCTACCAGTTCGACTGGGGCGCGCTGGTGGCCACCTGGCGCTACCTGGACTACGACTTCAAGAGCAGCTCGAAGGTGCAGGACCTGAGCTTCAACGGCCCGACCATCGGCGCCATCTTCAAGTTCTGAGCCCCCGCGCCGCCGGGGCCGGCGTGCTCCAATCGCGCGCATGACCCAGGCGACGCTGTACACGCTGCTGCTCACCACGGTGGAGGCCGCCGCCACGGTGGCCTTCGCGCTGTCGGGTCTGCTGGAGGCGGCGCGCAAGCGGCTGGACATCGTCGGCGTGTGCGTGGTCGCGGGCCTGACGGCCTTCGGCGGCGGCACGCTGCGCGACGTGCTGCTCGACCGCCGGCCCTTCTTCTGGGTGGAGCATGCCGTCTGGCTGTGGGCGCTGCTGGGCCTGTGCATGGGCGCGATGTTCGTGCTGCGTGCCCGCCACTTCGAGCCCACCGAACGCGCGATGCAGTGGCCCGACGCGCTGGGCCTGGGCCTGTTCAGCGCCAGCGGCACGCAGATCGCGCTGGCGCAGGGCCTGCCGGCCATCGTGGCCGTGCTGATGGGCGTGGTCACAGCCGCCTTCGGCGGCGTGCTGCGCGACATCGTCGTCAACGAGATCCCGCGCGCCTTCCGTGACCGCCAGCCCTATGCCGTGTGCGCCTTCGCCGGCGGCTGGGTGGTGGTAGCCGCGCAGGCGCTGGGCCTGCACGACGGCTGGAGCCTGCTGGCCGGGGCCGCCGTGGGCAGCGGCCTGCGCGTGCTGGCCATGTTCAGCGGCCTGAAGCTGCCCCGCTGGTCCGGCGCGGGTGACTGAGCGTTCCTTCGCTGTCCTGCGGCGCCCAGCGCGTGCGCCGCGCCGCGCCGCGCCGCGCCATAAAACCCTTCGGGCTGCGTAACAAACTGTACGGTAGCAGTGAGAGACCATACGTTCTCTAATGAATACTGTTTAGTCTAAATTTCATCCCGTTCGGTTTTTATCCTCTCTCACTCACCTCACAAGGAGTTCCGATGAAGCGCTGGATGAAATGGCTGTTGGCCGCCTCCACCGTCACTTTCCTGGCCGCCTGCGGCAGCGACGACGATCACCCGCCCGCCCCCGGCACGCTGGCGCAAGAGGCCACCGACGCCGGCTTCGGCGCACTGGTGGCCGCCGCCGACAAGGCGGGCCTGGTGGGCGCGCTGTCCGATCCCTCGGCCACGCTGACCGTGTTTGCGCCCACCGACGCGGCCTTCACCACGCTGGCCAATGCACTGGGCTTCGCCAGCGCCACCGAGATGGTGACCGCGCTGGACGGCGCCGTGCTGGCCAAGATCCTGCAGTACCACGTGCTGCCCACCCGCCAGAGCGCGGCCCAGCTGACGGCGGGCGGTGCGACGCAGGCCACGCTGTATGCCTTCCCGGCCGGCACGCAGGCCACGCTGGCGCTGGACACCCGCTCGGGCGTGAAGATCACCGACGCGGCGCTGAACCAGGCCACCGTCACCAGCGCCGACGTGGCCGCCAGCAACGGCGTCATCCACGTCATCGACAAGGTGCTGGTGCCGCCCGGCGTGCTGACGGTGGTGCAGATGGCGCAGTCGAACCCCACCTTCTCGGTGCTGGTGGAAGCCGTGGTGGCCGCCAACCTGGCCGGCGCGCTGTCGCAGGCCGGCCCCTTCACCGTGTTCGCGCCCAACAACGATGCCTTCGTGGCCGCGCTGGGCGAACTGGGCACCACGAAGGAAGCGCTGCTGGCCCGCAGCGACCTGGCCGACATCCTGAGCTTCCACGTGGCCAGCGGCGACCTGCGCGCCGCCAACGTGGTGGCTCTGCCCAAGCCGGCCGCGGTGGGCACGCTGCTGGGCGAAAGCTTCAGCGTAAACGCCAACCTGCTGATCACCGACGGCGCCGGCCGCACCGCCAACCTGGTGGCCACCGACGTGGTGGCCAGCAACGGCGTGATCCACGTCATCGACAAGGTGCTGCTGCCGCCGGCGCCCTGAACCGCATTGCCCCCTGTCCCCTGTCCTTTCCAACCTAAGGAGTGTTCGTGATGAAGAAGCTGATTCTGGTAGGTGCCCTGTCGCTGGCCGCGCTGAGCGCGCAAGCCAAGGACATCGTCGACACGGCGGTCGCCGCCGGCAACTTCAAGACCCTGGCGGCCGCGCTGCAGGCCGCCGGCCTGGTGGACACCTTGAAGGGCAAGGGCCCGTTCACGGTGTTCGCGCCGACCGACGCGGCCTTCGCCAAGATCCCCAAGGCCGACCTGGACGCGCTGCTGGCCGACAAGACCAAGCTGACCGCGGTGCTGATGGCGCACGTCGTGCCGGGCAAGGTGATGTCCAAAGACGTCAAGGCCGGCAAGGTGAAGACCGCGCAGGGCTACGAGCTGACCGTCGGCACCACCGGCGGCGTGACGGTGGACGCCGCCAAGGTGACAGCCGTCGACATCGTGGCCGACAACGGCGTGATCCACGTGATCGACACGGTGGTCGTGCCGAAGTAATCCTTCCGTACGGGCCCGCACGGGGGCGGCGGCCGCAGGGCTCCCGCCCCTTCTTGCGTTCAGGTCACCGGCGCCGGGTTGAACAGCACCAGCTGGTTGTGCAGCTTCCACTGCTCGGCCCAGGTCTTCTTCCTGCCGCTGGCCACGTCCAGCAGAAAGCGGAACAGCTCCCAGCCCACGTCCTCGATGGTCGCCTGGCCGTCGGCGATGGTGCCGGCGTTGATGTCCATCAGGTCGTGCCAGCGCCGCGCCAGGTCACTGCGTGTGGCCACCTTGACCACCGGCACCGCCGCCAGGCCGTAGGGCGTGCCGCGGCCGGTGGTGAAGACATGCAGGTTCATGCCGGCCGCCAGCTGCAGCGTGCCGCAGATGAAATCGCTGGCCGGCGTCGCCGCATAGGCCAGGCCCTTGCCGCGCAGCTTCTCGCCCGGTGCCAGCACATGGCGGATCGGCGCGCTACCGCTCTTGACGATCGAGCCCATCGCCTTCTCGACGATGTTCGACAGGCCGCCCTTCTTGTTGCCCGGCGTGGTGTTGGCGCTGCGGTCCACGCTGCCGCGCTGCAGGTAGGCGTCGTACCAGGCCATCTCGCGCACCAGCGCCTGCGCCACCTCGGGCGTGGCCGCGCGCGCGGTCAGCTGGGCGATGCCGTCGCGCACCTCGGTGGTCTCGCTGAACATCACGCTGGCCCCCGCGCGCACCAGCAGGTCGGCGCAGAAGCCCACCGCCGGGTTGGCGGTGGCGCCGCTGAAGGCATCGCTGCCCCCGCACTGCACGCCCACCACCAGCTCGCTGGCGGGCACCGTCTCGCGCCGCCGCGCGTTCAGCCGCTGCAGATGCGCCTCGGCCTGGCGCAGGATCGACTCGACCATGCTCATGAAGCCGACGTGCGCCTCGTCCTGCAGGCAGACCACGTCCAGCGCCTCACCGCGCGCATCGGCAATCGGCAGGCTGCCCGGCGGCAGCAGGCGTTCGGGCTGCAGCTTCTCGCAGCCCAGGCTGACGACCATGACTTCGCCGCCGAAGTTGGGGTTCTGGCTGATGTGGCGCAGCGTTCGGATCGGCACCACCGCATCGGGCGCGTCGATGGCCACGCCACAGCCGTAGCCGTGTTCCAGCGCCACCACGTCGTCGACATGGGGGTACTTGGGCAGCAGCTCGGCCTTGATGCGCTGCACCGCGAAGTCGGTGACCCCGGCCACGCACTGCACCGTCTGCGTGATGGCCAGGATGTTGCGCGTGCCCACCGAGCCGTCGGCATTGCGGTAGCCCTCGAAGGTGTAGCCCTCCAGCGGCGCCCAGTCCGGCGCCGGCCGCGTGGCCATCGGAAGGTCGCTCAAGCCGCGCGCCTCGGGCATCTGCAGCAGCCGCTCGTGCACCCAGCGGCCGGCGGCGATGGCTTCCCGCGCATGGCCGATGGGGATGCCGTAGCGCAGCACCGGTGCGCCTGCGGCGATGTCCACCAGCGCCACCTTGTGGCCCTGCGGCACGCGCTCGCGCAGCGTGGGGCCGCCGGGCAGCGCGGTGCCGGGCGGCAGCCCGCCGTCGTTGGCGACGATCGCGACGTTGTCGCGCTCGTGCATGCGGATGGTGTGCGGAGCGGCAGCCATGCGCTTCAGCCTTGCGCCACCTCGTGGTTCGCCATCAGCTCCAGCGCGCGCACCAGCGCCGAATGGTCCAGATCGGCCATGCCGTTGGCGGCGCAGGCCTGCATCAGCTGTGCGGCGTTGGCAGTGCCCGGCAGCGCCACGCCCAGCGCACGCGCGCCGGCCAGCGCCAGGCTCAGGTCCTTCTGGTGCAGCTTGATGCGAAAGCCCGGGTTGAAGGTGCGCTTGATCATGCGCTCACCATGCACTTCCAGGATGCGGCTGGAGGCGAAGCCGCCCATCAGCGCCTGGCGTACCTTGGCCGGGTCGGCGCCGGCCTTGGCGGCGAACACCAGCGCTTCGCCCACCGCGGCGATGTTCAGCGCGACGATGATCTGGTTGGCCACCTTGGTGGTCTGGCCGTCGCCGTTGCCGCCCACCAGCGTGATGTTCTTGCCCATCAGCTCGAAGAGCGGCTTGATGCGCGCGAAGGCTTCTTCGCTGCCGCCGACCATGATGGTCAGCGACGCGGCCTTGGCGCCGACCTCGCCGCCGGAGACCGGCGCGTCCAGGTAGTCGCAGCCGAGTGCGTTGATCTTCTGCGCGAAGGCCTTGGTCTCGATCGGCGAGATCGAGCTCATGTCCACGACGGTCTTGCCCTTGGTCAGGCCGGCTGCGATGCCGTCATTGCCGAACAGCACCGCTTCCACATCCGGCGTGTCGGGCAGCATCGTGAAGATCACGTCGGCGCGCTCGGCCACCTCCTTCGGGCTGGCGCATACCGTCGCCGCCGCCAGCGCCTCGGGCACCTTGCTGCGGGTGCGCACGAAGAGCGTGTGGCCGGCAGCCAGCAGGTGGCTGGCCATCGGCGCGCCCATGATGCCCAGGCCGATGAAACCGATGTTCATGTGAATGTCCTTTTCAGATCAGCGTTGCAGGGCGGGCCGCTTCGGATCGAAGCGCCAGCCCGGGATCAGGTACTGCATGGCCACTGCGTCGTCGCGCGCGCCCAAGCCGTGCTGCTGGTAGAGCCGGTGCGCCTTTTCCACCTCGGCCATGTCCAGCTCCACGCCCAGGCCGGGCTTGCTCGGCACCTGCACATGGCCGCCTTCGATGCGCAGCGGCTCCTTGGTCAGGCGCTGGCCATCCTGCCAGATCCAGTGCGTGTCGATGGCCGTCACCTTGCCCGGCGCGGCGGCGCCCACGTGCGTGAACATCGCCAGCGACACATCGAAGTGGTTGTTGCTGTGCGAGCCCCAGGTCAGCCCCCAGTCGCGGCAGGTCTGGGCCACGCGCACGCTGCCGGCCATGGTCCAGAAATGCGGGTCGGCCAGCGGAATGTCCACAGCCTGCACCGACAGCGCATGCACCATCTGCCGCCAGTCGGTGGCGACCATGTTGGTGGCCGTGGGCAGGCCGGTGGCGCGGCGGAACTCGGCCATCACCTCGCGGCCGGAGAAGCCGTCCTCGGCGCCGCAGGGGTCCTCGGCATAGGCGACGATGCCGCGCATGCGCTGGCCCAGGCGGATGGCGTCGCGCAAAACCCAACCGCCGTTGGGGTCGAGCGTCACGCGGGCGTCGGGGAAGCGCTCGTGCAGCGCGGTCACCGCGTCCACCTCGGCATCGCCGGCCAGCACCCCGCCCTTCAGCTTGAAGTCGTTGAAGCCGTAGCGCGTGCGCGCCGCTTCGGCCAGGCGCACGATGGCCTCGGGCGTCAATGCCGGCTCGTGGCGCAGGCGGCACCAGTCGTCGGCGGCGTCGGGCTCCGACGCATAGGGCAGATCGGTCTTGCGCCGGTCGCCGATGTAGAACAGGTAGCCCAGCATCTCGACGCGGTCGCGCTGCTGGCCCTCACCCAGCAGCGCCGCCACCGGCACCTGCAGGTGCTGGCCCAGCAGGTCGAGCAGCGCGCTTTCCACGGCCGCCACCGCATGCACGGCGGTGCGCAGGTCGAAGGTCTGCAGCCCGCGGCCGCCGCTGTCGCGGTCTGCGAAGGCCTTCTGGAGCCGCTGCAGCAGTTGCAGGTGGTTGCCGATCGGCTGGCCGATCAGCAGCGGCGCGGCGTCCTCCAGCGTCTGGCGGATCTTCTCGCCACCCGGCACCTCGCCTATGCCGGTGCGGCCGGCGCTGTCGCGCAGGATCAGCAGGTTGCGGGTGAAGAAGGGGCCGTGCGCGCCGCTCAGGTTCAGCAGCATGCTGTCGCGGCCGGCCACCGGAATGGCCTGCAGCGACTGGATCGTGGGCGTGCTCATGCGGGCTTCAGTCTGCCGTGATCTTGCGGGTTTCGATCAGCTGCTTCCAGCGCGCGTTCTCCTTGGCCTGGAAGGCGGCGAACTGCTCCGGCGTGTCGCCGACGATCTCGAAGCCCAGCTCCAGCAGCTTGGGCTTGACGGCCGGGTCGTTCAGCGCGGCGATGAAGGCGCCGTGCACCTTGGCCTTCACGTCCGCCGGCAAGCCCTTCGGCGCCGCCACCGCCTGCCACGAATACACGTCCACGTCCTTCACGCCGGCTTCGGCCAGCGTCGGCACCTGCGGCAGCAGCGGCGAGCGCTGTGCGCTGGTGACGGCCAGCGCGCGCAGCTTGCCGCTGGCCACGTGCGGCACCACCGCGTTGATGTTCTGGAACGAGGCCTCCACCTGCGCGCCCAGCAGATCGCTCATCGCCGGGCCGCCGCCCTTGTAGGGCACATGCACGCCGCTGGTGCCGGTCTGCAGCCAGAACAGCTCGGCCGTCAAGTGGTCGGACGAACCGTTGCCCGACGAAGCGAAGCTCATCTTGTCCGGCGTCTTCTTCATCGCCGCAATCACGTCGGCCACGCTCTTCAGCGGCGACGACGCCGGCACCACCAGCACGTTGGGCGCCTGCACCAGCACGCTGATCAGGTCGAAATCCTTGCCAGCGTCGTAGGGCACGTTCTTCAGCAGGTGCGGCGCAATGACGAAGGGCCCCAGCGACGACACCAGCAGCGTGTAGCCGTCGGCCGGCGCGCGCTTGACCTGCGCCGCACCGATGGTGCCGGTGGCACCGCCCTTGTTCTCGACGACCACCGGCTGGCCCAGCTTCTTCTGCATCTCGGCGCCCAGCGAACGCGCGATGGTGTCGCTGGAGCCGCCCGGCGGAAAGGGCACCACCAGCGTCACCGGCTTGGTGGGCCAGGCCTGGGCCAGGGCGGCGGCGCTGAAGGCGCAACCGAGGGTCAATGTGGCAAGCAGTTTCTTCATCGGGTGTCTCCGGGAACAAGGGGAATGAACGAAAAATGGTAACGTTGTCATCACGGAACGGTCGGCATGGTAACGTTGTCATCGTGAATGTCAAGAAGGATGCTGCTGCCGCGCCGCGCGCGGCCACGCTGCACCAGGTGGCGCAGGCCGCCGGGGTGTCGCTGATCACCGCCTCGCGGGCGCTGGCCAAGCCCGACAAGGTGGCGGCCGCCACG
>JAFLDH010000104.1 GCA_017302505.1 Burkholderiales bacterium | reverse complement strand
GCCGTCGGACTGCAGGCCCTCGCGCAGCCAGGCCAGCGCTGCCGGGCCCAGCACCCCCTGCAGCTGCGCCAGCGCGCTGCCGCCCACCGCGCCCAGGCTGCGCATCGCCGCGCGGTTGCAGAAGCTCAGCGTGCCCAGGTCGTCGAACAGCAGCAGCGGCTCGTCCAGCCCGTCCAGCAACCCGCCCAGCGCGGCACGCGAGGGCAGCAGCGCCGAGGGCGGTAGATCAGGGGCGGCAGAGCGAAGCGGCATCGCGGCGGGTGGGAACGGGTGCAGGCCTCGCATGATCGCTCAAGCCGGCCCTGCCGCCGCGGCCAGGTGCCCTACTCCAGCTGCCGTGCCGCGCCCATCGCGCGCAGCAGCGCGTGGTTGATCTCCGAGGCCGAGAGCATCACCGTCTCGGCGCGCTCGCGGATGTCGAACAGCGACTCCTGCTCGATGGCGCGCACCAGCTCCAGGTAGGATACGTAGCGGCCGCCGCCGTTGACCAGCGCCTCGAACACGTCCTGCGGCACCGGGATGCTCTTCAGCAGCTGGTCGAAGGGCTGGCCCATCATGATGTCCAGCAGCGAGAACACGCCGCAGATGAACATCTCGCTGCCCATCTGCTCGTCGCCGGCGCCGCGCACCAGCTCTTCCATGATCAGGCCGCGGCGCACCGCGGCGTGCATCACCGGCCGCATGTTGGCGTCGTTGCTGGCCGAGGCCAGCAGCAGCGCCAGCCAGCGCTTCAGCTTCTGGTAGCCCAGCATCATGATGGCGTGGCGGAAGGAGCTGATCTCCACCCGCAGGCCGAAGGCCGCCGAGTTGATGTAGCGCACCAGCCGGAAGGCCAGCGTCGGGTCGTTCTTCAGCACGGCCTCCAGCCGGTCGATCGATTCCTCGCGATCGACGCGGTTGATCAGCTCGACGATCACCTTCAGGTTCGGCGCGGCGCTCTTGCCGTTGCCGCGAGCCACCGATTCCTCGATCGGCCAGCCCAGCACGAAGGCGGCGCCGCGGCCGAAGGCGGCCTCGACGTCGGACGCGCAGCGTACGCCGGCCTGCACGAAGCCCAGGCTGCGCGCGCTGCCGCCTTCGGCCTCCGCACCGTCGCGCCGCTCTTCGCCCTGCTCGATGACGGCGTGGCGGAAGCAACCCAGCACCGGCTTCGGCAGTTCGCTCGTCGGCCGGCCCTTGATGTACAGCGCCGTGCCGCGCGCGTGCAGCGCGGCCAGCAGCGGCGGCAATGCGCCATCGGCGGCCAGGAACGCCGGCACTTCCAGGCCGATGTGCAGGGGCAGCTCGCAGGCCAGCAGCTCGCGCAGCAGCGGCTCGCTGGCCACGTTGAGCAGCAGCGCTTCGCCGCCTTCGGGCCAGGCCGTGGCCAGCGCGGCCAGCAGCGGTGTCGCTTCGGGCGCCAGATCGGGCCGTTGCGGGAAGACCGTCAGCCGCGTGGCCGTGACCTTGCGCTGGCGGTCGATCATCGGGCTGTAGCCCAGCACCACTTGTCCCAGGATCGGGTGTTCGTTCATCGGCATGGCGGCTCGGTGGGCCGGCTACAGGTATTCGAACAGCGACAGGCGCTGCACCATCGAGTAGGTGTTCAGGGCGGCCTGGTAGCCGGTCTGCTTGGCCTGGAACTCGGACAGCGCCTGCACCATGTCCAGGTCCTCGGCCAGCGAACGCTCGGTCTGGGCCTGCAGGTCTTTCTCCTTCAGCCGCGATTCCACCGCATCGATGCGGTTCAGGCTTTCGCCGGCCATGGCCCGGTGCAGCTGCAGCTGGCCGGCCGTGGCATCGATGTCGCGCAGCCCGCTGCTCACGGTCTGCGCCACCTGGGCGGTGCTGCGGCCGCCGGCCTGCAGTTCGCCGACCACACGGTCCAGCACGTCGAAGACCGACAGCGTCGGTGTCGATGGCGTCAGGTCGAATGCATCGCCATTGGCCGGGACGCCCTTGACCGTGACCGACATGCCGTCGAACTGGATGGCCTGTCCGGAGACATAGGGCAGCCCTGCCATCGCGGTAGGCGCGCCGTTCATCAGCACCGAATAGGTGGTGACACCGGCCGCCACGCTGAACTGCAGCGTGTAGTCGGCGCCGGTGAGGGCCGACGGGTCGGTGACCGCGCCCGGGTCGATCCAGGCGCCGTTGCCGTTGCCCGCCGCCGGGCTGGTGACGAACACGCCGTTGCCGCTGCGCGCGCGCAGAAAGGCGGCGCCGCCATCCTGTGTCATCGGCAGCAATTCGCCGCCCTGCACCACGGCCTGTCCGCCGACGCCGCGGAACACCACGCCGCTGCTGCCGTCGACGAAGGGCGGCTGGGCCGCGCCCTGGCTGCCGAACAGGTAGCCGTCGGCGCCGTCGCCGCGGTTGGCAATGGCGAAGACCTGGTCGCGCAGCGTGCGGATGCGCGCGCCCAGGTTGGCGCGCTCGGCGTCGGTGTAGCTGCCGTTGCCGGCAGCCACCAGCAGCTCGCGCACCTGCTGCATCGCCTCGCTGGCGCTGCCCAGCGCCGCTTCGGTCTGCTGCATGGCACTGCGGGCGGCCTCCAGGCCGCGCTGGTCGGCCTGGGAGCGCGCGCTGGCGGCCAGCGCCCTTTCGGCCCGGGCAGCGGCGGTCGGGTCGTCGCTGGCGCGCTGCACGCGCTTGCCGCTGGTCAGTCGGTCCTGCGTCAGCTGCAGGTCCTGCTGGCGCTGCTGCAGGTTGCCGATGGCGGTCTCGTAGGCGTTGGCGGTGGTGATGCGGATGTTCATGGTCAGCCGGCGCCGTCGAGCAACGCCTGGAACAGGGTCTGCGCCACCTGCAGGATCTTGGCGGCGGCCTGGTAGGCCTGCTGGTACTGGATCAGCCGCGCCGCTTCCTCGTCGAGGTTGACGCCGCTTTTCGCAGCCCGCGCCGCCTCGGCCTGCGCCGCCACGGCGGTGGAGATGGCGGACGTGGAGCCCGCGGCCTGCACGCGCACGCCGATGTCGGCCATGGCCGCGGCGTAGGCATTGGTCAGCGTCTCGCCGCCGGTGCTGCCGATGCGGCCCACCAGCGCGGCGTCGCGCAGCTCGGTGAAGGCCAGCGCATTGCCGTTGTTCGAGGCCGGGAACTGCGTCTTCACCACGCTGAAGACATCACCGGCCCGCGGTGCGCCGTTCAGCGACAGCTCGAAGCCGTTCAACGCAATCGGCGTGCCGGCGCTCCAGGTGCCGGTGCCGCTGGACACCAGCGCGTTCGTCGTGCGGTCGCGCAGTTCCCAGGCATAGGCGCCGCTGGCATTGGTGAAGCTGACGCTGGCGTTCAGCTGCGCATTGGCGGTGGGGCTGACGACGCGCAGGCCGGCCACACTGCCGCTGCCGGTGTTGGCCGCCGCGGCGCTGGCGCTCAGCGGCGATGCCGCGGCAAGGCCCTTGATGTCGTCCAGCACGCGCTCCATGCCATTGGCCGCCCGCGTCACCGGTTGCAGCAGGTAGCGGTCGCCGGCTGACGGCAGCGTCGGGCCGATGTCGATGCGCAGGCCGTCGACCTCGTCGCCGCTGGCGATGCTGCGCACCAGCCCGTCCTGCAGCCGGGTCAGCTGCCACACGCCCGGCGCGCCGAGGGGGTCGGCGCGCAGCTCGTATTCGCTGGCCTGCAACTGGGTCACGTCGGTGATCGCCAGGCTGACCTGGCCGGTGTACTGGCCCGTGCCGTCCACCGCGTTGCTGGCCGCCGGCATCACCCGGGCCGGCCCGGTGGCAAAGAGGGCCGCCCCGGCGCCGGGCGGATCGCTCATGTCCAGGCCCAGCGCCTGCTGCGCGTTCATCGTGCCCGACACCACCGCGGCCAGGCGGCCGAGCTGCGAGCGCGCGTCCACCAGGTCGTCGTTCTGGAATCGCAGCAGCCCGGCCAGCGCGCCGCCGCCCAGCTCGTTGCTGCGCAGGCCGATCATGCCGCCCTTGTCGACCACGGCCAGCGCCGCGCGGGTGCTGTCCGAGTTGTCCGCAATCACCATCAGCGGCTTGACCTGCGAGCCCAGCACCAGCGCCTGGCCGCCGGCGGCCATCACCGTGACGCTGCCGTCGTCGGCCGCGACGCTGCTGATCTGCAGCTGCTGGCTCAGATCGGACAGTGCCTGGTCGCGCAGGTCCAGTAGATCGTTGGGCGGCTGGCCCAGGCCCTGCACCGCGGCAATGCGCTGGTTCAGGTCGGCGATGGTGCGCATCAGCCGGTTGGCCTCGCTGACGCCGGCCTTCATCTGCTCGTGCACTTCGAGCTGCAGCGTGTCGAAGGCGGCACCGCCTTCGCTGAAGCGTGCCGCCAGTTCGCCGGCGCGGGCCAGCACCACCTGGCGCGTGGCCGAGTCGGCGGGCCGGGCGCTCAGGTCGACCATGGCGTTCAGGAACTCGCCGGTGGCATGGCCGACACCGCGCTCGCCGGTCGGGAACACCGACTCGAGCTTCTGCATCAGCTGCAGCCGGCTTTCGTCCATCGCCGACAGCGACCTTGCACTGGCGGCTTCGCGCGTCAGGTAGGCGTCGTGGGCGCGGGACACGGTGGCCACGTCCACGCCCTTGCCGATGTAGCCGGCGCCGCCGTACTGGCCCGCGGCCGTGGCCAGCTCGGCCTGCTGGCGCGAGTAGCCCTTGACGTTGGCATTGCTGATGTTGTGGCCGGTGGTGCTCAGCGCCGCATAGCTGGCGGCCATCGCCTTGCTGCCCAGAGAGAACAGTGCGGACGCGCTCATCTCGCAGGCCTCAGCCGGCCATCGAACGCTGCAGGCGCAGCGTGGTGTTGATCACGCGCGTCAGCTTGTCGGCGTAGGCCGGGTCGGTGGCATAGCCGGCGCGCTGCAGGCCGGCGGCAAAGCTGCCGGCATCCTGGCCCTGCGCCAGCACGCGCTGGTAGCGCGGGCTGTCCTTCATCAGCCGCGCATAGTCGGCAAAGGATTCGGCATGGCTGGCATAGGCGCGGAAGCGCGCCACCGTCTTCACCGCGCGGCCGTCCACGTATTCGGTGGTGGTGATCTCGGCCACCGGGCCCTTCCAGTCGGCGCCGGCCTTGATGCCGAACAGGTTGTGCGACGGCGTGCCGTCGGCATGGCGGATCTCGCGCCGGCCCCAGCCGCTCTCGTGCGCGGCCTGGCCGATCATGAAGGCCGCCGGGATGCCGGTGGCACCTTCAGCCGCCTGCGCCGCCTGCTGATGCTGCTGCACGAAGGCCGCGGCCGATTTGTCGGGAATGCGTACCGGGCGCTCGGTGGACAAGGCGGCGCCCGGCACCACGGCCTTGGGGATGGGCCCGGGCAACAGGCCCATCTGCCGCTCCAGCTGGCGGGCAATGGCCTCGGACAGGCCGCCCGGCAGGCCGGTCATCTGCGTGGAGAACTGCTGGTCCAGCAGGTCGGTGCCCAGCTTGCTGCCTTCGTTGTCCAGCATGCCCGAGGCCAGCGTGGCGGCGCGCATGCTCTTCATCAGCTCCTGCATGAACAGGGCCTCGAACTGCTTGGCCACCTCGCGCACCGCCGCCTTCGGGTCGGTGGCGGCACGCGCGCGCAGCGCTGCCAGCGACTGCGCGTCGCCCGCCAGGCCGGCCGTCGGCAGCGTGCTCATCGTGAATGCCTCCGCGCTGCGCGCTTCGGCATGAGCCCTTGGGAACGGCCCGGCGTGCTCATATCACTTCGATCTCGGCATGCAGCGCGCCGGCGCTCTTCATCGCCTGCAGGATGACCAGCAGGTCCTGCGGCGTGGCACCCATCGCGTTCAGCGCCTTGACCACGTCGCTCAGCTTCACGCCGGCTGGCATTTCCAGCATGGCCTTGTTGCCGGCGGTGATCGAGATGTCGGACTGCTCGGTGACGACCGTGCGGCCTCCGGCCAGCGCATTGGGCTGGCTGACGTTGGGCGTGGTGGAAATGGTCACCGACAGGTTGCCGTGGGCCACCGCGCAGGCGCCCAGCGTCACCGATTCGTTCAGCACCACCGAACCGGTGCGCGCGTTGAGGATCACCTTGGCCGCCGGCTTGCCCAGCTGCACCGGCAGGTTCTCGATCTCGGCCATGAAGGCCACGCGCCGCGAGGGCTCGGGCGGCATGCTGACCTGCACCATGCGCGCGTCGATGGCGGTGGCCGTGCCCGGCCCCTTGGCGTTGTTGATGGCCTGGGCCACCGCACTGGCGGTCTGGAAATCGCTGTTGTGCATGGCCAGCTGCAGCGTGTCGCCCTGCAAGGCCATGTTCGGCACGCTGCGCTCGATGGTGGCGCCGGCCGGCACGCGGCCGCTGGAGAGCTGGTTGATCACCACCTTGGAGCCGTTGGCCGCGGCGCCGGCGCCGCCGATCACCACGTTGCCCTGGGCCAGCGCGTAGATCTGCCCGTCCACGCCCTTCAGCGGGGTGGACACCAGCGTGCCGCCGCGCAGGCTCTTGGCATTGCCGATCGAGGACACGTTGACGTCCATCGCCTGCCCCGGCATGCCGTAGGCCGGCAGCACCGCGGTGACCATCACCGCGGCTACGTTGCGCAGCTGCAGATTGGTGCCGGGCGGGATGTTCACGCCCAGCTGCTGCAGCATCGACACCAGGCTCTGGCTGGTGAAGGGCGCGGCGGTGGTCTGGTCGCCACTGCCGTCCAGGCCGACCACCAGGCCGTAGCCGGTGAGCTGGTTGGGCCGCACGCCGGCCACCGAGGACACCTCCTTGACGCGCGTGGCGGCGGCGTCCACCGGCCACCACAGCGCGGCGCTGGCCAGCAGGAAGGTCAGCCACAGCAGGCGGCGCACCAGGCGCGCTTCGGGATGGAGCTCGGATCGCATCAGATCGGCAGGATGTTGAGGAAGAAGCGGCTGAGCCAGCTCATGGTCTGCGCGTCGGCCTGCGCGCCGCGGCCGCGGTGCTCGACGCGCACGTTGGCGATCTTCACGCTGGGAATGCTGTTGCCCGGCTCGATCAGCAGCGGGTCCACCTGGCCGGAGAAGCGCAGCACGTCGACATTGCTGTTGACGCCGATCTGCTTCTCGCCGGCGATCAGCAGGTGGCCGTTGGGCAGCACGTCGATGACGGTGACGCTGATGCTGCCGAAGAAATCGTTGCTGTTCTCGGTGCTGCCCTTGCCGGCGAAGGTGTTGTTGCTGGTGCCTTCGGCATTGGCCCGCGTCAGCCGGGTGGGGTTGATGCCCGGCAGCGCCACCACCGACGCGTCGACCTTGCCGCTCTTGTCGATGGAGCTGGTGGACTTCTGGCTGGCGACGATCTTCTCGACGATCTCCACCTTCAGCGTGTCGCCACGGTGGCGCGCACGGTAGTCCTCGAACAGCGGGCGGTACTGCGCGGGCTGGAAGATGGCGCCGTTGGCCTGCACCACCGGCGGCGGCACGCGCGGCAGGGTCTGCGTGGGTTCGGCCACCTCGACCCGCGGGTTCATGGTCACGCAGCCGCTCAAGCCGGCGGCGGCCGCGATCACGAGCAGCGCGCGCATCACAGCTGCCCCAGCCGGGCCAGCATCTGGTCGGTGGTCTGGATGGCCTTGGAGTTCAACTCGTAGGCGCGCTGCGTGGCGATCATCGACACCAGCTCCTCCACGACGTTGACGTTGCTGCCCTCGACGAAGCCCTGCATCAGCGCGCCGCGTCCGTCACCACCCGGCGCACCGGTGGTCGGCGTGCCCGAGGCGGCCGATTCGGCGTACAGGTTCTGGCCGCGCGGGTCCAGGCCGGCCGGGTTGATGAAGGTCGCCAGCTGCAGCTGGCCCAGCGTCTGCGGCTGCGCCTGGCCGGGCAAGGTGGCGCTGACCGTGCCATCGGCCGCCACGGTGATGCCCTGCGCATTGGCCGGCGCGGTGATGCCCGGCTGCAGCAGGTGGCCGTTGGCCGTCACCACCTGGCCGGCCGCGTCCAGCTGGAACGAGCCGTCGCGGGTGTAGGCGGTGCTGCCGTCGGGCAGCTGGATCTGGAAGAAGCCCTGGCCCTTGATGGCCAGGTCCAGCGTGTTGCCGGTCTGCTGCAGGTTGCCCTGGCTGAAGTTGCGCGTCGACGCCGACACCCGCGTGCCCAGGCCCACCTGCAGGCCGGTGGGCAGCTGGGTCTGGTCGCTGCTGGCCGCACCGGCGCTGCGCAGGCTGTCGTACATCAGGTCCTCGAAGACCACGCCCCCGCGCTTGAAGCCATTGGTGGCCACGTTGGCCAGGTTGTTGGAGATGGTGTCCAGCTTGAACTGCTGGCCTTCCATGCCGCTCTTGGCGATCCACAACGAACGATTCATGCCCTGCACTCCCGGTCCCTGGCAGCCGGCGCGCTGCCGCCGCGTAGGGACGGGCGGCCAGCCGGATGCACTGTCTGGGGGCAGTGTCGGCCGAAGCTGCCCAGGGCGGCCGGCCGAAAAGCGTGGCCTTCGGGCCGTTTCTTACAGGTGCGGAAGGCCTGCGGCGACCATCGCCAGGCCCGCCGCGGTCAGCACCATCAGCACCACCCGGCTGAAGGCCAGCGGGCTCAGGCCGTGGTAGATGCGCGCACCGATCAGCGACGGCAGCAGCATCGCCGGTGCCACCACCGCGAACTTCGGCCACATGTCGGCGCGCACGGCACCGGTGGCCACATAGGCCACCAGCGTGACGGCCAGCGCCACCAGGCTGAAGTTCTGGATGACACCGCGCTGCAGGTGCTTGTCCCAGCCGCGCAGCGTGACCCACAGCGAGGGCGCCATGCCACTGAAGCCGCCGATGCCGCCCATCACCCCGCCGGCCAGGCCCACCAGGCCATCGGCCCAGCGGCCGCCGCCGGTGATGCGCGGCAGCCGGTGGGCCAGCAGCATCGGCGGGCAGCACAGCAGCAGGCACAGGCCCAGCACCAGCTTGAAGCGCGCCGGGTCCAGCAGTGGCAGCACCCAGGTACCCAGCGGCACGCCGACCAGCGCACCGGCCAGGAAGGGCGCCAGCACCGCGCCCTGCAGGCCACGCCGCACGGTGAACAGGCCCACCACCTGGCCCAGCAGGCCGCCGCACACCGCCATGGCCGCGGCTAGCCGCGGCTCCACGCCCCAGACCCAGATCGACATCGCCACCATCGCGAAGGCGAAGCCGGAGATGCCCTGCACCAGCCCGGCGACGGCGGCGCCGCCGGCCAGCAGCCAGAGCTCGCCGCTCACCGTGCCGCCACCGCAGGCGCCAGGCGGCGCACGCAGTCGGCCAGCTCGCGCAGGTGCTCGTCGGCGATGCCCAGGTGGTCCAGCTGCCAGAGCAGTTGTTCCAGGTAGTCGCGGTTGCTGCCGATCACGCCTTCGGCGCGGGCGATCATCTCTGCAGCCTGCGGCAGTGGCAGGCCCTGCAGGTAGTCCTCGTGTGCCGGGTTGGCGGCGAAGACAACCGCCGTCACCGTGCCCTGCGGCGTGTGCACCGCCCGCAGGCCCGGGGCGTAGATGCCGCGCAGCATCTCGCGGCGCCACAGCAGCGTGGTTTCCTCGTCGACCAGCGCGCCCGCCACCCGGAAGGCCAGCCCGGTGCAACAGCCCGAACCGGGCTCCAGCGTCAGCATCAGGCCCGGGCATTCGAGGGTGCCGCGGCCCATGTGGGTGCGGTGCGAGAAACGCCGGCAATGGCCGGGCAGATCGGCCAGCCGCACTTCGGCGAAATGAAAGCCCGGGTCCCACATCAGCGAGCCGTAGCCGTAGATCCACAGGTCGCGGCCCTGCAGCCAGGGGCCCAGCAGCGCGCGCCGCGAGGCCTCCCGCTGCGCATCGGACAGGCGCCAGTCGGTGCCGCGGCCCTGCTCGGCGGCACGCTGGTCCCACTGGGCCAGCAGCTCCTGCGTGACGCGCAGCGCCGAACGCTCGGCCGGCGCGATGCGGTCGCGCAGCTGCGGCAGGTGGCGGTAGGGGTCTTCGGTCCGGGTGTCCATGCGCGCCGCGTCAGGCCGCATCCACCGCAGTGACCTCGCGCGTGGCGAAGTCGGCCGGCATGACGATCTCGAGCAGTTCCACATCGTCGCTGTGACCCAGCTCGCGGTGGCGGATGCCCGGCGGCTGGTGCACGCAGGAGCCGGCCTCCAGCCGCACGACGCCCTGGCCCTGGTACTCGAACTCGATCCAGCCCTTCAGCACGTACACCAGCTGGAACTGCGTCTCGTGCAGGTGCGGCTGGCTGGCAAAGCCGGCGCCGGGCACGGCGCGGATCACGTGGGCCACCACCCGTCCGTCGGTGGCTTGGCGGAACCCCAGGTCGCGGTATTCGAAGAAGCTGCGCAGGCCGCGCTCGAAGACGGCATCGCGGGCATGGGTGGCGACGAAACCGGTTGTGCTCATCGGGCGCGGCGAAGGGCTGGTGAAGCAGCGAGTATGCCGCCGAGCACGCGCCCGTCCGCGCTCAGACCGGGCTGTTCGACAGCAGCTTGGCGGCCGACTGCTCCTTCTGCTCGGCGGCCTGCAGCATCTTTATCTGCTGCTCGAACTGGCGGGCCGCGGCGATCATGGCCACCATCGTCTCCACCGCGCTGACGTTGCTGCCCTCCAGCGCGCCCTGCTGCACGCGCGCCAGCGGGTCGGCCTCCAGGTCGCCCGTGGCGGCACGGAACAGGCCGTCGTTGCCGCGCACCAGCGGTGCCTCGGGCGTGACCAGCTTCAGCCGGCCGACCTGCTGCGCACGCTGGTTGCCCACCCGCGCGGTGATGCTGCCGTCCGGCGCGATCTCGATCTGCGCGTTCGGCGGCACGGTGATCGGCCCGCCATCGCCCATCACCGGCAGGCCGCTGCGCGTGACCAGCTGGCCTTCGGGGTCGATGTCCAGCGCGCCGCCGCGGGTGTAGCCCTCGGTGCCGTCCAGCCCCTGCACCGCCAGCCAGGACTTGCCGGACACGGCCACGTCCAGCGAGCGGCCGGTGGTCTGCACCACGCCCGGATCGTCGCTGTGGCCGGGGGTGCTTTCCAGCGCGTAGACACGCGTGCTGGCGCCGTCGCCGGACACCGGCACCGCGCGGAACGCGGCCAGTTCGGCACGGAAGCCGGGCGTCGAGACGTTGGCCAGGTTGTGCGCCAGGATGTCCTGGCGCTGCAGCATGGCCTTGGCGCCCGACATCGACAGGTAGATCATGCGGTCCATCGTGTGTCTCCGTCAGGGCGCGGCGCGAAGCTCAGCGCAGGTTGACCAGCGTCTGCAGCACCTGGTCCTGCGTCTTGATGGTCTGCGCGTTGGCCTGGTAGACGCGCTGTGCGGTGATCATGTTGACCAGCTCGCCGGTCAGGTCGACGTTGCTTTCCTCCAGCGCGCCCGACTGCAGCACGCCCAGGTTGCCGTCGCCGGGCACGCCGTAGACCGGGTCGCCCGACGCGTAGTTGCGCGCCCAGGCGTTGTCGCCCAGCGGCTGCAGGCCCTGCGGGTTGCGGAAGTTGGCCAGTTCGATCTGGCCCGAGGGCTTGGACTGGCCGTTGGAGTAGCGCGCCATGATCACGCCGTTGGGCTCGATCGAGATGGTGCTCAGCTGGCCGGCGCCATAGCCGTCCTGGCGCATGTCGGTCACGCCGTAGGCCGAACCGTACTGCGTGGCCCCGCTCAGGTCGAACAGCAGGCCGGGGATGGCCTCGGTCTGCGCACCTGCGGCGTTGGTCGAGGCCGGCACGTTGATGCTCACCGGTGCGTTCGGCGTGATCGGGCCGCTGCCGTTGGTCTGGAAGTTGATGGTCGTGATCGGTGTCGGCGCCGCATTGGTGCCGGCCACCGAGGTGCCGTTGGCCGTGGCGTAGACGTTCCACTGGTTGTTGGCCGCCTTCTGGAAGTAGAAGCTCATGGCCACTTCCTGGCCCTTCATGTCGTACACCGTCAGCGACGTCGCGTTGTTGTAGCTGCCGGCATCGGCAAAGTCGATCATCGGCGCCGCCGGCGGCAGCGTGGTCGCCAGCCGCGAGTCCAGGTTCACCTCCAGCTCGATGCGGGTGCTGGTGTTGGGATCGATGCCGTCGGTGGGCAGGCGCAGCGGTGCCAGCTGGCCCGGCTGGATCACGCCGTTGCCGTCGGCGCTGTAGCCCATCAGCCGTTCCTGGCTGTTGTTGACGATGTAGCCGTCGCGGTTGACCTTGAACTGGCCGTTGCGGGTGTAGGTGATGGGGCTGTTGCCGTCGGTGATCTGGAAGAAGCCGGCGCCGTTGATGGCCAGGTCCAGCGGGTTCTCGGTGGTCGAGACGTTGCCCTGCGTGAACTGCTGCGCCACCGACTGCAGCGCGGTGCCGATGCCCACCAGGTTGGTGCCGGCGCCGTTCAGTGCCGCGGCATAGACCGCGGAGAACTCGGCGCGCGAGGTCTTGGCACCGAAGGTATTGGCATTGGCGATGTTGTTGCTGATGACTTCGAGGTTCTTGCTCGAGGCGTTCAGGCCGGATAGACCCTGCTGGAAGCTCATGTGGCAGTCCTGTCTTGGGAAAGGTTCAGTTGAAGGCCTTGACGCTGTCGTAGCCCACGGTGCCGCTGTGGCGCAGCTCCAGGTTCAGTGTGTTGCCGCTGCTGTTCACCGCGTCGACCTGGTCGCGCATCAGGCTGCTGCCCAGCACGCTGGCGCTGCCGGCGGTGGCGGTGACGCGGAAGCGGTAGCCGGCGGCGTCCGTCACGCTGCCGGCGGCCCATTCGAAGGCATGGCGGCCGCTGCTCATCGCGCCCAGGCTCAGCGTGTCCACCACACGGCCGGCGCCGTTCAGGATCTCCACCTTCACCTGGTCGGCCGCACCGCTGAGGTCGAAGCCGCCGACGCCGCTGCCATTGGCCACCGACAGCCGGTCGCCGGCCACCGTGACCTGCCGCCCCACCAGCGTGGCGCCCTGCAGCGCCTGCAGTTGCAGCAGTTGCGTGTTCAACCCGGCGACGGTGCTGTTCAGCTTCTCGATGCCGCTGACGGTGTTGATCTGGGCGATCTGGCTGGTGACCTGCGCGTTGTCCAGCGGGTTCATCGGGTCTTGGTTCTGCATCTGCGCGACCAGCAGCTTCAGGAAGCGGTCGGCGCTGCCGGCGTCGTTCTGCGTGCCCGAGGTGCTCACCCCGCTGCCGCTGCCGTTCAGCGCATCGATGACAGCGCTCATGGACTGACCCTCCGCACAAGGTGCTCCGGGATGAGCGCTTGGGAACGGTCCGGCGCGCTCATGACTGACCCATCTGCAGCGTCTTCAGCAGCAGGCTCTTGGCCGAGTTCATCACCTCCAGGTTGTTCTGGTAGGAGCGCGAGGCCGAGATCATGTTGACCATCTCCTCGACGGTGTTGACGTTGCTGTAAGTGACGTAACCCTCGGCGTCGGCACCCGGGTGCTTCGGATCGTGCACGCGGCGGCCGGGCGTGTTGTCCTCGCCGACGGCGGCCACGCGCACGCCGGCGGCGCCCAGCGCGCCCATCAGTTCGGTCTGGAACACCACCTGCCGCGCCTTGTAGGCCTGGCCTCCAGGGCCGGCCACGGTGTCGGCGTTGGCCAGGTTGGAGGCCACCACGTTCAGCCGCTGGCTCTGCGCGCTGACCGCGCTGCCGCTGACGTCGAAGATCTTGAACATGCTCATGCGGAGATCCCTTCAGGCATCAGCCCTGCTGCGGCGACTTCATCGCGTCCAGCATGCTGCGCACGCTGCCGTTGATGAAGCGCAGCGTGGCTTCGTACTTGACGCTGTTGTCGGCGAAGGACGCACGCTCGCGGTCCATGTCCACCGAGTTGCCGTCCAGGTTGGTCTGGCTGGGCGCGGCGTAGCGCAGGTGGGCCTCGGTCGAAGCCCCGAAGCCACCCGCCCCGGGCAGGGCCTGGCGCAGCGCCGCCGTCACCGCCGCACCGGCCGTGGCCGTG
>JAFLDH010000103.1 GCA_017302505.1 Burkholderiales bacterium | reverse complement strand
GTGGCGGGGCTGGCGGCATCGCGCCCTGCGGCGGCGCAGGCGGCGCGGCCGCCGTGATCACGTCGCGGCCCAACCAGAACCAGGCCACGCCGGCCAGCAGCACCAGGCCCACACCCAGCATCACCCAGCGCAGCACGCCTGGCGATCCTTCGCCCACATCGCCGGCACCGGCTACCTGCGGCGACAGCTGGGCATGCAGGTCCGGCACCGAGCCGCGTTCGCGTTCGGCATCGGCCTTGCGCAGGGCATCGAGGATGTAGGACATGCGTCAGCTCCCTGAGGGGCGCGGTGCGCCTGTTTCAGTGGGGGTTTGCCCCGGCAGGCCTTGCAGCACCCACAGTGCGCCACCCAGCAGCGCGGCACCGGCCACCATGCCCAGCAACAACGCCCAGGCAATGCGCAGCCGGCCCTTGCGGCCGCTGGCACGGACCGCTCGCGATGGCATCTCGCCCTTCACCTCGGCCGCTGCCTTGTCGACGATGGCCGTGGTGACCAGCGGCTTGCCGCTGGCATAGGCCCCGAGCAGGGCGCGGTCGCACAGCAGGTTGATGCGCCGCGGCACGCCGCGCGTCATCGCATGGATGCGCTGGACGGCATCGGCCTCGAACGGCAGCGCGCCGTTCAGGCCCGACACCGTCATGCGGTGCTGGATGTACTGCGCGGTCTCCCGCGGCGTCAGCGCGCCCAGGTGGTAGCGCGCGATGATGCGCTGCGCCAGCTGTTCCAGCTCGGGCCGCGCCAGCAGGTCGCGCAGCTCGGGCTGGCCGATCAGGATGATCTGCAGCAGCTTGCGCTCGTTGGTTTCTAGGTTGGTCAGCAGGCGCAGTTGCTCCAGCACCTCGGCCGACAGGTTCTGTGCCTCGTCGATGATCAACACGTTGTTCTGGCCCACGCCGTGCGTGCGCAGCAGGAACTCGTTCAGTGCAGCGACATGGTCACGCGCCGTGAGCGGCCTTTCGGGCGAGGCTTCGCGCGGGATGCGGAATTCCTCGCAAATCGATTCCAGCAGTTCCTCGGCCGTCTGCCGCGGATTGAAGATGTACGCCAGGTTGGTGCGCCGGGGCACCTGCTCCAGGAAGCAGCGGCAGACCGTGGTCTTGCCGGCACCGATCTCGCCGGTCAGCAGCACGAAGCCGCCACCACCGCGCACGCCATACAGCAGATGCGCCAGCGCCTCGCGGTGGCGCTCGCTCATGAACAGATAGTGCGGGTCGGGAGCGATCGAAAACGGCTCCTGCTTCAACCCGAAGAACTTCTTGTACATCGCGCGAAGGATAGGCCCTGGGCGCCATGGCCCGGTCAGCGCGCAGGCCACGCCGCCGGCCCGGGCGTGGCGTTTGGCTCGTCAAGAACCGGGCCGCACCAGGGGCCCGGCCCGCGTGCAAGTCAGTTCTTCTGCTGCGACTGGGCCTTGCCAGCCTGCACGCCGGCATCGAAGGCCTTCTGCTGGGCCGCGGCTTGGCGCTGGCGCTCCTGCTCGGTCAGGTAGCCGGCGCCGGCGCCGATGGCCGCACCGGCGGCCGCCCAGGCCCATTCACCGGTGATGGCGCCCACCGCCACACCAGCCGCGGTGCCGATGGCCGCGCCCGACAGCGTGGACTGCTGCGACTGCGTCATGTTGGAGCAACTGGCCGTGGCCAGGGCGGCGACGAGGGTGCCGCAGAGGATGAGTTGACGGTTCATGGCGTTTCCTTGAAGAACGGTGCGGGGTTCAGCGCTTGCAGGGATATGCGCCGGCGGCATAGCGGAACAGGGCATCGATCGCACCGTCATTGCTGTATTGCGGACGGGTCTTCAGCCATTCGACAAAGCCGTTGGCCACCTGGCCCCGCGACAGGCCGCTGGCCGGTGGGCAGACGAAGCGGTCGGCCGCCGGCGTGGAGGACACGAAATACCCATAGGCACCGGCCAGCACCCCGTGGCAGAAGGACACCGCCGTGACATGGTCGCTGGCCGACGCGGGCGTGGCACACAGCCGCGCCAGATCGGCCGCCGTGCTGAGCCGGTAGTGCTCCTGGGCAGCGACCTGGGTGGAGGCCGCCAGCGCCAGGCCGCCAATGACGAGCGCGAGTTTCATGAGCTTTCCATGGGTCAGTTGCAGTGGCATCAATCGTAGCAAGACCGGCGGCGCCTCTTGCTGGTGCAGCCAAGTGGCAGCGCACCGTTGCAGGGCCTCGGCCCGGCCTTGATCCAGCACAAGAACGCGAGCCGCAGCGCGTCAACAATGCACCCAACGTTCAGGAGCCGCCACATGAGCACCACCACACCAACCCGCACCCGAGCCGCCCGGCCGCAGCGCGCAGCGGCACCGGCCATGCCCACGATGGATGCGCTGGATGCCACCCACCGTGACGTGATGAAGACGCTGCAGCGCATGGCCGACTGGGTGGAGCGCCTGGCCAGCGACGGTCTGGACGCCGGCACGCGCACGACGGCCCGCGAGATCAGCGATTTCTTCGACGGCCGCGCCCGCGAGCACCATGCTGCCGAGGAGCGATACGTCTTCCCCGACCTGCTGACCAGCGGCGACGCCGAGCTGGTGCACCATGTGCGCCGCCTGCAGCAGGATCACGGCTGGCTGGAGGAAGACTGGCTGGAGCTGCAGCCGCAACTGCGTGCCGTGGTCGACGGCTACAGCGGCTACGACATCGACTTCCTGCGCGCGGCGGTGCCGGTGTTCACCGAGCTGTACCGCGAGCACATCGCGCTGGAAGAAGACATCGTCTATCCGGCGCGGCGCCGCCAGGGCTGAGTAAAGGCTCAGGCCGGCGGCAGCAACGGCGGCACGGGCGGCGCCGGCAGGGCCGGTGCCGGTGACAGGGTTTCCTCGGCCCGGCGCACGAAGGCGTCGACCATCGATCGGGCCACCACGTCCACCGCGCGCGCGGCCAGGCGGTCCAGCACGCCATCGGACACTTGGTAGCTGAGATCGAAATCCACCTTGCAACCCAGCTGGCCCAGCGGGCGCAGGTGCCAATCAGCCTGGAAATGGCGGAACGGCCCCTCCACCAGCCGGACCTGCAGCCATTCGGGCCGGCGCTTGGGGTTGCGCGTCTGGAAGTCGAAGCGCACGCGCAGGTAGTCGAACTCGATGCGCGCGGCCACCCAATCGTCGCTGCGCTCCAGGATCGTCGCCGACACGCACCAGGGCAGGAACTTCGGGTAGTCCTCGGCATGTTCGATGATGTCGAACATGCCTTCGGCCGAGTACGGCACCAGCACCGAACGTTTCAGCTCCAAGGGTTGCCTCCCTGCCGGCCTTGCCCCGCTACTTGACGCGTTCGCCGTAGCGGATGGCCGCCAGCTTGCCGGACTCGAAGCGCAGCGTGGTCATGAACTGCCCATAGCCGGGGTTGTAGGTCCACTCGTCCACCCACTCGCAGCCGCCGCGCCCGAGCACCCGCTTCTCACCCTGGGGCGTGAGCACCACCCGGCCTTCGAGGGCCTGGCAGAAGCGGTCCTTCAGCATCGGGGCGCCGCACTTCAGCTGCACGGCCGAGGGCGATTCGCCCAGGCTGACCAGGTCGTTCTGGCAGCGGAAGTTGCGGGTGTCGGTCTGTGCGGCGGCCGGCAGCGCGGCACAGAGGGCGATCAGGGCGCGGTACATGGGGCGCTATGCTAATCACACCTCATGCCCTGACCGCGCCGGGGAACCTTGTGCGGCGGCAGGGGTCGGAGCCGCCATGGACGCATTTTCTTCGCCCTCCCCCGCCCCGTCGCTGTTGCAGCGCATGCTGGCATCGATCGTGCGCTTCGTGCTGGTGCTGGGCGGCATGCTGCTGATGGCCGGCGCGTTGCTGCTGGGCATGGTGGTGGCCACCGGCGTGGTGATCTGGGCGCTGCTGCGCGGCCGCCGGCCCGGGCCGGTGAACCTGCGCTGGGGCACGATGCCGCGGCCGCGCGGCTTCGGCCGCCCCGCCGGAGGCGAGGTAGTGGACGTGCAGGTGCGCGAGGTCGACACCACCCGCCTGCCCTGAGCATCGCGTCCTGGCGGGCTGCGCCGGGCCATCGGTCAGAATCGGACGTTTCCCTGGTCAGAGGTCATCCGATGTCCGTCAAGCCCGAATCCGTCGGCATGTGTTCGCAGCGCCTTGCGCGCATCGACCGTTTCCTGAACGAACGCTACGTGGCCAGCGGCCGCCTGCCCAACGCGCTTCTGCAGGTGGCCCGCGGCGGCCAGCGGGTGCACCAGACGGTGCTGGGCAAGGCCTCGCTCGAAAGCGGTGCGCCGCTGGCCGAGGACAGCATCGTGCGCATCTATTCGATGACCAAGCCGATCACCAGCGTGGCCTTCATGATGCTGGTGGAAGAAGGCCGCGTCGCGCTGGAAGACCCGGTGCACCGCTTCATCCCGTCGTGGCGCAACCTGGGCGTCTACGTGGGTGGCGGGGGCGGCCTGCCGGGCACGCCGCCGGGCTGGCTGACGCGGCCCACCGATGCGCCGATGCGCATGATCGACCTGCTGCGCCACACCTCGGGCTTGACCTACGGCTTCCAGAACCGCACCAACGTCGATGCCGCCTACCGGGCGCAGAAGCTCGACACCTTTGCGCGCACCGACGGCCTGCAGGGCTTCGTCGAGGCGCTGGGCCAGGTGCCGCTGGAGTTCTCGCCGGGCACGGCCTGGAACTATTCCGTCTCGACCGACGTGCTGGGCTATCTGGTGGAAGCGATCTCCGGCCAGCCCTTTGCCGAGTTCCTGCAGCAGCGCATCTTCGCGCCGCTGGGCATGCGCGACACCGCCTTCTTCGTCGATGCCGACAAGGCCGCGCGGCTGGCGCAGTGCTACGTGCTCGGGCCCGATGCCAAGCTGGTGCCGGCGCAGCTGGGCCAGTTCCGCGAACCGCCTTCGGCGCCTTCGGGCGGCGGCGGGCTTCTGTCCACCGCGCACGACTACATGCGCTTCTGCGAATGCCTGCGCCGCGGCGGCGCGCTCGACGGCGCGCGGTTGCTGGGCCCGAAGACGCTCGCGCTGATGCGCGCCAACCACCTGCCCGGCGGCCGCGACCTGGCCGACGTGTCGCTGTCGATGTTCACCGAGGCCACCTACCGCGGCGTGGGCTTCGGCCTGGGTTTCGCGATGACCACCGACGTGGCCAAGACGCAGGTGGCCGGTTCGGTCGGCGAGTACTGGTGGGGCGGCGCCGCCTCCACCGCGTTCTGGATCGATCCGGTCGAGGACCTGTGCGTCGTCTTCCTGACGCAGTTCATGCCCTCGACGCTGTACCCGATCCGGCGCGAGTTGCGCACGATGATCAATGCCGCGGTGATCGATTCGCGGGCCTGATCGCCGGTCAGCGCGCGTGCGCGGCCAGGCAGGCCGCCACCTCGTCGGCGCCGGTAAGCGCCACGGGCTCGGGCACCGGTTGCGTCCACACCTGCTGCAGCCCACCGGCCAATGCGCCCGTGCGAAGCGCGTCCTCGTCCACCTCGGCCGCCCGGGCATGGGCCTGCAGCCAACGCACCAAGGGTGCCTGTTCCGGCCAGCCGGGCCGCGGCGCATAGAGCACCGGCGTGCCGGCACACGCGGCCTCGACGAAGCTGCCATAGCCGGGCTTGCCCAGCAGGGCATCCACCGAGGCCAGCAGGTCGCTGAAATGCCAGCCCAGCGCCTCGATGGTACTGACCTGCGGGTGCGCCACCTGCCAATCCTGCGGCACCAGCCAGTGCAGGCCCGGCTCGAAACGCCACCGCGCCATCGGCAACCGGGCGTCGATGCCGCCAAAGGCCACCAAGACCACCTTCTCGTCCGGCCCCAGGCGCAACTGGCGGCGCAACGCTTCGCGCCGCGCCGCGCCCAGGCGAGCCACCGGGCCCACCCAGCGGCTGTTGGGCAGGGCCGACATGTCCATGCCCGGCCGCAGCTTCAGGAAGGCGGTGGCCGCGCGGTAGGCCTGCAGCATCTGCGCATGGATCGGCGCGGCCCAGCGCTCGCCCGCGTACAGGTGATCGAACAGGTCGGCCCAGTTCAGCGAGCTCATGCCATAGGCCGGCAGGCCCAGTTCGGCCGCCGCGGCCAGCGGCAGGTAGGCGGCGTTGCACAGCAGCACGTCGGGCCGCAGCCCCTGCAGCCAGTCGCGTGCCTGCGCCACCTGCGCCGGCCAGTCGGCATGCAGCGCCCGGTAGCGGGCGGCGCTGGCTGGCAGATCCACTCGGAAGGCATCGTGCATCGCGAAGCCGAAATCCAGCGCCCGTGGCTCGATGCGGAACGGCCCGTCGATGCGCAGCCGCAGCCGCTCGGCCGGCAGGGTGCTCGCCACCGTCAGCTGCAGATCCGGCACGCGGCGGCGCAGCGCCTCGATCACCGGTGCGGTCTGCGCGAGGTGGCCCAGGCCATGGGCCGTCACCGTGGCCAGCAGGTGCATCGCCTAGCGGTAGGCCAGAGAGCCATCCTCTAGATCGGCCCCGGGCAAGTCGTTCTTGTCGGCGGCGTAATCCTGCCGGTGCAACCATGGCTCGTGGCTGCCTTGCCGCGGCAGCAGGTGGATGCCGCGCTGCAGGTAGCCGGGGTTGAAGTTGTCCGGCTCGACCCAGGGCTTCAGCACCATGCCGTCGTCCTGCGGCCGCAGCGCCGGCTCCACCACCCGGGCCCCGCGTTCGTCCATGTGCTGCAGCAGCCGGCAGACGAAGGCCGACAGCAGGTCGGCACGCAGTGTCCAGCTGGCACGGAAGTAGCCGAACACCCAGGCCAGGTTGGGCACGCCGGTGAACAGCGCGCCGCGCCAGCCCACGGTCTGCGCAAAGTCCAGCGGCCGCCCGTCGACGACGAAACGGATGTCGCCCAGCACGTTCAGGTTGAAGCCGGTGGCGGTGATGATGATGTCTGCATCCAGCAGGCGCCCTGAGCCCAAGCGCAGCCCGCCCGGCTCGAAGCGCTCGATGCGGTCGGTCACCACCGAGGCCTGGCCTTCGCGCACGGCCTTGAACAGGTCGCCGTCAGGCACGAAGGCAATGCGTTGCTGCCAGGGCCGGTAGCGTGGATTGAAGTGCTCCTCCACCACGGCCTCGTGGCCGGGGCCCAGCGCGGCGCGCACGCCGGCCAGCAGCTCCTTGCGCACCACCTCGGGCTCGGCCACGCAGCGCTTGGTGAACGCCGCCTGGTCGAACAGCACCTTGCGGCGCACGATTTCGTGCGTCCATTCCGGCGGAACGTCCAGCTGCCGCAGCGTTTCGGCCAGCTCGTTCGAGTTGCGCCCGGTGATGAAGAAGGTGGGCGAGCGCTGCAGCATGGTGACGTGCGCGCACTGGCCCGCGATGGCCGGGATCAGCGTGGCCGCGGTCGCACCAGAGCCGATGACCACCACCTTCTTGCCCTGCAGTTCCAGATCCTCGGGCCAGGTCTGCGGATGCACGATTCGGCCTTGGAAGCTCTCCACGCCGGGCCATTGTGGCGTGTAGCCCTGCTCGTGCCGGTAGTAGCCCTGGCACATGAACAGGAAGCGCGCCCGCAGCGTCACCGCCTGGCCGTCGTGCGTGGCCTGCACCGTCCAGCAGCGCTCCGGCTCGGACCAGGCCGCTGTCGTCACGCGGTGGCCGTAGCGGATGTGCGGTGCCAGCCCATGCTCGTCGATGACCTCGGCCAGGTAGTGCTGGATCTCGGCCGCGGTGGCGATGGGCTTGCCCATCCACGGCTTGAAGCCGTAGCCGAAGGTGAACAGGTCGCTGTCCGAGCGGATGCCGGGGTAGCGGTGGGTGCGCCAGGTGCCGCCGTGGCCGGCCTGTGCCTCGACGATCGCGAAGCGCTTGCCCGGGCACTGCTGCTGCAGGTGCACGGCCGCATCCAGGCCGGAGATGCCGGCCCCGACGATCAGCACGTCGAGATAGGGCGCGGCGGCGTTCATTGGAAGTCCGGCTCGTCCCACCACGGGAAGAACGCCGGCATGCCGCTGGACACCTTGTCGGGATAGCTGGGGCTGCGCTTCTCCAGGAAGGCACTGACGCCCTCGCGCGCATCGGCCGAGGCGCCGCGCGCCTGGATGGCACGGCTGTCCACGCGGTGGGCCATCATCGGATGCTCGGCCGCCGACATGCGCCACAGCATCTGCCGCGTCAGCGCCACCGACACCGGTGCGGTGTTGTCGGCGATCTCGCGGGCCAGCGCGCGGGCCGCGGGCAGCAGGTCCTCCGGCGCGTGCACCGAGCGCACCAGCCCCCGCTGCAGCGCCTCCTGCGCGTCGAACACGCGGCCGGTGAAGCACCACTCCAGCGCGGTCTGCATGCCCACCAACCGCGACAGGAACCAGCTGGACGCCGCCTCGGGCGTGATGCCTCGGCGCGCGAACACGAAGCCGAAGCGCGCCGCGCTGCTGGCCATGCGGATGTCCATCGGCAGCTGCATCGTCATGCCGATGCCCACCGCCGCGCCGTTGATCGCGCCGATGATCGGCTTCAGGCTGCGGAACATGCGCAGCGTGACGATGCCGCCGCCGTCGCGATAGACATCGCCGACCTTGTAGGCATCGCGCGCTGCGTCGCCACGCTCGGCGTAACTGAAGGTCTTGCCGCCGGCCGACAGGTCGGCGCCGGCGCAGAAGGCGCGGCCGGCCCCGGTGACGATCACCGCGCGCACCGCGTCGTCGGCATCGGTCTCGTCGAAGGCGGCCACCAGCTCGTCGCGCATCTGGGTCGTGAAGGCGTTCAGCTTCTCCGGCCGGTGCAGCGTGATAGTGGCGATGCCGTCCTGCACCTCGTAGCGCAGGGTCTGCAGATCGTTCAGGGCCAAGGCATGTCTCCGTGGTGTGGGCCGGGGCAGCATAGCGCCCGCGCGCTGTCGCCTGCCGGACATGGAAAACCTCGAGCCCGTGGCAGGGTCCGAACTGCGATCATCATCGCCTTGCGGCGCGGCCTGCGCCGTCACCCTGAGGACACCCACCGGGAACACCATGGACCTGAACTATTCCCCCGAGGAGCTGGCCTTCCGCGACGAGGTGCGCGGCTGGCTCGCTGCCAACCTGCCCGCCGACATCCGCGCCAAGGTCACCGGCTACCGCCACCTGAGCAAGGAAGACATCCTGCGCTGGCACAAGATCCTGGCCGCCAAGGGCTGGTCGGTGCCGCACTGGCCGGAGGAATGGGGCGGCACCGGCTGGAACATCACGCAGCGCTACATCTACGACGAGGAGTTCGGCCTGGCCGGCGCGCCGATGCTGCCACCCTTCGGCCCGAGCATGTGCGCGTCGGTGCTGCTGCGCTTCGGCACGCCGCAGCAGAAGGACCGCTTCCTGCCGCGCATCCGCGAAGGCGACGATTTCTGGGTGCAGGGCTATTCCGAGCCGCAATCGGGCTCGGACCTGGCGTCGCTGAAGACCCGCGCCGACCGCCGCGGCGACCACTATGTCGTCACCGGCCAGAAGATCTGGACCACGCTGGGCCACTACGGCGACTGGATCTTCTGCCTGGTGCGCACCGATTTCAGCGTCGAGAAGCGCCAGGACGGCATCAGCTTCCTGCTGATCGACATGAAGACGCCGGGCATCACCGTGCGTCCGCTGATCCTGATGGACGGCGGCCACGAGGTGAACGAGGTGTTCTTCGACGAGGTGAAGGTGCCGGTCGAGAACCTGGTCTACGAAGAGCACAAGGGCTGGACGGTGGCCAAGTACCTGCTGGGCCACGAGCGCATGGGCTCCGGCGCGGTGGGCAGCTCCAAGCGCGAGCTGGCGGCGCTGAAGGCGCTGGCCGCCAAGGAGCTGAAGAACGGCAAGCCGCTGATCGAGGACCCGCGCTTCCGCGACCGGCTGTCGCGGGTGGAGATCGAACTCGACGCGCTGGAGCTCACGTCGATGCGATTCCTGGACAAGATGCGCCGCACCGGCCAGCCGCCGGGCGCCGACGTGTCGATGCTGAAGATCCGCGGCACCGAGATCCAGCAGGCACTGACCGAGCTGATGATGCAGGCCGTGGGCCCGCAGGCGCAGCCCTTCGTGGCGGTGGACGACGGCCAGGTGGACCCCTATGTCTCGCGCCTGTCGCCGCGCTACTTCAACTATCGCAAGACCAGCATCTACGCCGGGTCGAACGAGATCCAGCGCAACATCATCGCAAAGATGACGCTCGGCCTGTAGAGGACAACACGATGAACTTCGAATACAGCGAAGAACAGCAGCAGCTGGCCGACTCGGTGCGCAAGTACCTCGCGCAGAGCTACGGCTTCGAGCAGCGCAAGGCCATCATCCAGTCGCCGCGCGGCGACAGCGAGCAGGTCTGGAAGACCTTTGCCGAGATGGGCCTGACCGCGCTGGCCCTGCCCGAGGCGGACGGCGGCTTCGGCGGCGGCGCGGTCGACCTGATGCCGGTGATGGAAGCCTGCGGCGAGGCGCTGGTGGTGGAACCCTTGCTCGACCAGGTGGTGGCCGGCCGGCTGCTGGCCCGCGCCGGCAGTGAGGCGCAACGCGCCGCGCTGCTGCCGAGGCTGATCGACGGCAGCAAGCGCTTTGCGCTGGCTTACCTGGAACCCGGCCGCCGCTATGAACTGGCGCCGCAGGCCACGAAGGCCGAGAAGTCTGGCACCGGCTGGGTGCTGTCGGGCCAGAAGTGCGTGGTGATCGGCGCCACCGTCGCCGACACGCTGATCGTCACGGCTGATGCCGGCGGCGCCAGCCTGTTCGTCGTCGATGCCCGGGCCAAGGGCGTGCACCTGAACCCCTGCCGCACGGTGGACGGACAGCGCGCCGCCGACATCCGTTTCGAAGGCGTGGCGCTGGGCGCGGACGCGCTGCTGGGCGCGGCCGGCGGCGCGCAGCCGCTGATCGACGAGGCCATCGACTTCGGCATCGCACTGCAGTGCGCCGACGCCATTGGCGCGATGGGCTTCGCCAACGACACCACGCTGGAATACCTGAAGACGCGCAAGCAGTTCGGCGCGCCGATCGGCTCCTTCCAGGCGCTGCAGCATCGCATGGTGGAGATGGTGATCCACACCGAGCAGGCGCGCTCGATGGCCATCCTGGCGGCCAGCAAGGTGGACGGCGCGGCCAGCGCCGCCGAGCGCCAGCGCGCGGTGTCGGCAGCCAAGGTGAAGATCGCCGACGCGGCGCGCATCGTGAGCCAGGAAGCGGTGCAGCTGCATGGCGGCATGGGCATGACCGAGGAACTGAAGGTCTCGCACACCTTCCGCCGGCTGACCACGATCGCGCAGCGCTTCGGCGACGCCGACCACCACCTGGAACGCTATGCAAGCCTCGACTGAGCCGGCCGCGCCGGTCGGCTACGACGTGCAGCGCGTCGAGGCCTGGATCGCCGCGCACGTGCCCGAGCTGACGCCGCCGCTGAAGTGGACGCGGCTGGAGGGCGGCCACTCCAACCTGACCTACCTGATCGAAGGCACGCTGGGCCGGCAGGCGGTGATCCGCCGCCCGCCGATGGGTGAGCTGCTGCCCAAGGCGCATGACATGGGCCGAGAATGGGCGCTGATCAGCGCGCTGGGAAAAACGCGCGTGCCGGTGCCGCGTGCCCTGGGCTTCTGCGAAGATTTGTCGGTCACCGGCGCGCTGTTCTACGTGATGGGCCGCATCGACGGCCATGCGCTGTATTCGGCCGAGGATGCCGAGCGCCATGCGCCGCTGCCGCTGCGCCGCGAGGTGGCGCATTCCTTCATCGACGTGCTGGCCGAGCTGCATGCGATCGACCCCGACGCGGTGGGCCTCGGTGACCTGGGCAAGAAGGACGACTACATCGGCCGCCAGCTGAAGACCTGGTACCGCTCTTGGACCGCGTCCGTCGCCGGCGCACAGCTGGACGACCCGCGCGCGCACGAGCTGCAGAGGTACTTCCTGGAGCACGTGCCCGAGCAAGGGCCGGCGCGCATCGTGCATGGTGACTATGGCCTGCACAACACGCTGGTCGGCAAGGACGGGCGCATCGCCGCGGTGGTGGACTGGGAGATCTCGACGCTGGGCGACCCGCTGGCCGACCTGGCCTACGCGTTGAACCAGTGGGCCGAACCCGGCGACCCGCCGTCGGTGCGCGGCACGCCGCCCACCAGCCTGCCCGGCTGGCCGACGCGCCGCGAACTGGCCGAACGCTACGCGGCCCGCACCGGCCGTGACCTGCGGCTGTTGGACTACTACGTCGGCTTCAACCGCTGGAAGAGCGCGGCCATCGTGCACGGCGTCTACGCGCGCTACCTGGAAGGCAAGAAGAGCACCGAGGGCGTGGACCTGCCTGCGCTGAAGCGCTCGATCCTGCGTTCGCTGGAACAGGCCGAGGAGGCGGTGCAGCGGCTGGAGGGTTGAGCGCCGGACTCAGCCTCGCAGCCGCAACCGCATCCCCAAGCCCACCGGCGCCATCGCGAACATCAGGCGCTCGGCGGGCTCGCGGCCGTCCTCGGTGCCGACGAATGTGATGTCGAAGCGCGACAGCAGCGTCAGCAGCACCATCTTCATCTCCTGCAGCGCCAGGTAGCGGCCCGGGCAGATGCGCGGGCCGGCGCCGAAGGGCATCGAGATGCGCTTGGCCGACCCGGGCGCCAGGCCGTCCTGGCCCAGCCAGCGCTCGGGCCGGAAGGCCCGCCCATCGGGCACGAAGCGGTCATCCACGCTGTCGTGGCGCAGCAGGCTGATCACCACCGTGCCGGCCGGCACCGCCACGTCACCGACCACCGTGTCCTTCAGCGCCTGCAGCGGCAGCTGCGGGGCCACCGGCTTCAGCCGCATGGTCTCGTGCATGCAGGCCTCCGCGTAGTCCAGCCGCGCCAGCTGTTCGAGCGTCACCGGGCCGCCTTCGGCGCGCACCGCCAGCACCTCGTCGCGCGCCCGGGCCAGCGCCGCCGGGTGGCCGTGCAGCAGCCAGATGCACCAGGCCAGCGTGTTGGCGGTGGTGTCCTCGCCGGCCAGCAGCATGGTCAGCACGTTGCCGGCCACCTGCGCATCGTCGATGCCGCTGCCCGGCTCGTCGGCCGCGGCCACCATCGCTTCCAGCAGGTTGTGCGGCGCGCTGCGGCGCTTCGGGTCGTCATGCAGCCGCTGCCGCGCCGCGGCGATGAAGCCGTCGATGGCCTGGTTCACCGCGGCCAGCGCACGGTCGAGCTCACGGTCCACCGGGCGCTTGTAGACGCGCCAGATCGGCAGCGCGGTGATCATGCGGGTGAACAGCTGCGGAAAGATTTTGTCGAGATGGCGCTGGATAACGTCCTCGTCGGATTCCAGGGTGTTCACGTCGGTGCCGAAGGCCAGCCCGGCGATCGCATCGACGGTGAAGCGCATCAGGTCGGCCTGCAGGTCAATGCGCTGGCCGGCCACCGCGGCCCGTTCCCAGCGCCCGGCCAGGCGCTCGCCGCACTTCACCAGCGACGGGTAGTAGGCCTTGACATGCCCGGGGTCGAAGGCCGCCATCACCATGCGCCGCTGGCGCTTCCAGACATCGCCGTTGACGCCGAAGAGGCCGGGCTTCAGGCCCATCTCGGTGCCCACCGCTTCCAGCCGGTCGGTGCGGCGGAAACCGTCGGGCCGGTCGCGCAGCACGGCCGACACGGCCTCGTGGTCGGCGCACACCAGCACACGGCGGTTGGCCATGCGCAGCTGGTAGAAGCGGCCGTACTCGCGCGCCCAGTCGCCCAGCTGCAGGTGGAAGCGCGCCGCCTCGATCTGCGGCAGGTTGCCCAATACCGGCCAGCCGCGCGGGCCCGGCAGGTCCTGCAGGCGGCGCAAGGCGGTGGCCGTGTCGGTGGGCATCTCAGGACTCCGGTGGGGCAAGCAGGAAATCCACCGCGCCCTGCCACCAGGCAGCATCGACGCGTGCGGGCCAGTCATTGTGGCCGGCACCGGGGATCGTCAGCAGCCGGCGCGGCGGCGGCAGCGCGTCGTACAGCGCCTGACCCAGGTGGGCCGGCACGAGGGTGTCCTGGGCCGCCACCGCCACAACTACCGGCCGGCCGCCGCCGGCCAGGTGCGCGGCTGCTGTGCGAGGCTCATCGCCTGCTGCTTGACGGGGTTCGGGGAGCAGGCAAACAGCCGGGAGAACTGCGTCGTTCGCAGAACTGGATCGGCGGCACAAGACCGGGGAACGCCGCATT
>JAFLDH010000102.1 GCA_017302505.1 Burkholderiales bacterium | reverse complement strand
TACACGTCGTCGCCGCCCAGGCCGTCGAGGTTGGCGCGGTTGAGCACGCGGGCCAGCACGAACAGCAGGTCGGACAGGCGGTTCAGGAACTGCCGAGGCGCCTCGTTCACCGGCTCCTGTGCAGCCAGCGCAACCAGCGCGCGCTCGGCGCGGCGGGCCACCGTGCGGCTGACATGGGCCAGCGCGGCGCTGCGCGTGCCGGCCGGCAGGATGAACTCCTGCAGCCGCGGCAGCTGGCCGTTGTAGTGCGCCAGCGCCTCGTCCAGGCGCAGCACCGCGGCCGGTTTGAGCAGCTCGTAGCCGGGAATCGACAGCTCGCCGCCCAGATTGAACAGCTCGTGCTGGATGGTCACCAGCAGATCGCGCACGTCGGCCGGCAGCGGCTCGGCCAGCAAGACCCCCAGGCCGGAGTTCAGCTCGTCGACGTCGCCCATGGCCTGCACGCGCAGGTGGTCCTTGGCCACGCGCGTGCCATCGCCCAGGCCGGTGCTGCCATCGTCGCCGGTGCGGGTAGCGATCTGTGTAAGGCGTTGTCCCATGGCTGCCGATTGTGCCCGCCGGCCTGCGGCTTGACGCAGCGCAGGCCGGCAGCCCCGCAACGGGCGTAGGCTTGCACCACACGGACTGCATAGCAGGAAGCGGCAATGCGACACGAGCTCTACCTCCGCCTGGGCGGCAGCGAAGACCTGGCGATGCACACCAGCACGCCCATGGGGCCGGACGAGGCGCGTGCCTGGCTGGATGCCGAGTTCAACCGCCTGGGCTGCGAGCCGATCCGCCCGACCGGAAAAGTGCTGTCCGCCGACAAGGTGCTGGCCGTTGCCCAGGCCGCGGGCGAAGCGGGGTTCCAAGACGCCGCCTGGGCCGACGCCTACCTGCGCGCGGTGACCGGGGCGCTGGGGCGCACGCTGGTGCGCGTGGACGTGCCCAACCTGACGGTTGGCTTCTAGCGCATGCCGGGCGTCAGCCCGTCAACCGCACGGCCAGACGTTCCAGCAGGGGCCGCCGCTGCCAGCTGTCGCAGGCGCGCTCGGCGAAGGCGCGGCCGCGCTCGCTGAGCCGGTAGTACTTGACGCTGGGAAAGCCCTGCGGGTTGTCGAACTCGCTGAGCAGGCCATAGGCCAGCATGGCCCGGTGGGCGGTGTAGACAGGCGCGCCGTCGAGCATGCAGCCTCCGCTCACGTCGCTGACGCGCACCAGCACATGGCCGCGACGCAGCACGCGCAGCGCGTCGATGAACTCGCCTCGGTCAGGAATGATGCGGCTGTCCGCCATCGCTGCTGTCATTGGATTTGGGCCCTCTATGGTCGCATTCTGAACCGGGGGCGGCGTGCGCCAAGCGCGAATCAAGCGGCCCCGGATGGGTCAATTGCCCTGCGCACGGCGTGGGGACCCGGCTTCTAGAATGGGGCATTCCCCCGGAGGCCCCCGATGAACGCACCCCATGAGCTGCAACTGCGCGTGGAACCGCGCCCCGTGCCCGCCGCCATGCTCGAGGCACTGCGGCAACGCTTCGGCGAGCGCTGCTCCACCGCGCGTGCGGTGCGCGAGCAGCACGGCCGCGACGAATCGCCCTACCCGGTGACGCCACCGGAGGTGGTGGTGTTCTGCGACAGCACCGAGGAGGTGGCCGCCGTGGTGGCGCTGGCGCACCAGCATGCGGTGCCGGTGATTCCCTACGGCACCGGCTCGTCGCTGGAAGGCCATCTGCTGGCGGTGCAGGGCGGCGTGTGCGTGGACGTGTCGCGCATGACGCAGATCGTGCGGCTGAACCCCGAGGACCTGACCGTCACCGTGCAGGCCGGCGTGACGCGCGAGCAGCTGAACCAGGCGGTGCGCGACCAGGGGCTATTCTTCCCGATCGACCCTGGCGCCAATGCCAGCCTGGGCGGCATGGCCGCCACCCGCGCCAGCGGCACGAACGCGGTGCGCTACGGCACCATGCGCGAGAACGTGCTGGGGCTGACGGTCGTCACCGCCAGCGGCGAGGTCATTCGCACAGGCACCCGCGCCCGCAAGAGCAGCGCCGGCTACGACCTGACGCGGCTGTTCGTCGGCAGCGAAGGCACGCTGGGCGTGATCACCGAGGTGACGCTGAAGCTGTACCCGCTGCCCGAGGCGGTGAGCGCGGCGATCTGCCACTTCGCCGACGTGCGCTCGGCGGTGGGCGCGACGATCCAGATCATCCAGATGGGTGTGCCGGTGGCGCGCTGCGAGCTGCTCGACCTGAACGCGGTGCGCTTCATCAACGGCCAGAGCAAGCTGGGCCTGCGCGAATCACCGATGCTGCTGATGGAGTTCCACGGCAGCGAAGCCTCGGTCAAGGAGCAGGCCGAGACGGTGCAGGGCATTGCCGCCGAGCTGGGCGGCGAGGATTTCCAGTGGGCCACCACGCCCGAAGACCGCACCCGCTTGTGGACGGCGCGGCACAAGGCCTACTTCGCCGGCATGACGCAGAACCCGGGCTGCCGCACCGTGACCACCGACACCTGCGTGCCGATCTCGCGGCTGGCCGAGATCATCGACGACTCGGTGCGCGAGGCCGACGCCTCGGGCCTGCCGTACTACATCGTCGGCCACGTGGGCGACGGCAACTTCCACCTGGCCTATCTGGTGAAGGAAGACGATGCCACGCAGCGCGCGGTGGCCGAGAACCTGAGCCACCGCATGGTGCAGAAGGCCATCGCGCTGGAGGGCACCTGCACCGGCGAGCACGGCATCGGCCTGCACAAGATGGGCTTCCTGGTCGACGAGGCCGGCGTCGGCGCGGTGGACATGATGCGCACGCTGAAACGTGCGCTGGACCCGCGCAACATCATGAACCCGGGCAAGATCTTCAGCCTGTAGCGCCGCCGGGCCGGCGCGGCGCGCTCAGCTCGGCGCCGGCACGCTCCAGCGCTTGGTGACCTCGCCGCGGCTGTTGGCGCTTTCCAGCTGCACGCCGAAGCCCCAGAGCCGCGCGACGTGCTTCAGCACCTCGTGCGCGGTCTCGTGCAGCGGCCGGTTGTTGTGCTGGAAGTGGCGCAGCGTCAGGCTGCGGTCGCCGCGCAGATTGACGTTCCAGACCTGGATGTTCGGCTCGCGCGAGCCCAGGTCGTACTGCCGCGACAGCGCCTCGCGCACCCGCCGGTAGCCGCTTTCGTCGTGGATGGCCGAGACCTCCAGCGCCTCTTCCTTCTCGTCGTCGACGATGGCGAACAGGCGCAGCTCGCGCATCAGCTTCGGGCTCAGGTACTGGCCGACGAAGCTCTCGTCCTTGTAGTTGCGCATCGCCTGGTCCAGCGCCGGCAGCCAGGGCGTGCCGGCGATCTCGGGGAACCACTGGCGGTCCTCGTCGGTGGGGTCTTCGCAGATGCGCTTGATGTCGTTGTACATCGCGAAACCCAGCGCATAGGGGTTGATGCCGCTGTAGGCGCGGTGCCCCACCGGCGGCTGGTAGACCACGTTGGTGTGCGACTTCAGCCACTCGATCATCACGCCGTCGGTCAGGAAGCCGTCGTCGTACATCTGATTGAGCAGCTTGTGGTGCCAGAAGGTGGCCCAGCCCTCGTTCATCACCTGCGTCTGGCGCTGCGGGTAGAAGTACTGCGCGACCTTGCGCACGATGCGCACGATCTCGCGCTGCCAGGGCTCGAGCAGCGGCGCGTTCTTCTCGATGAAGTACAGCAGGTTCTCCTGCGGCTCTTCGGGGAAGCGCTTGCTTTCCTTCTCGGCGGCGTCCTTGTCGGCCTTCTTCGGCAGCGTGCGCCACATGTCGTTGACCTGGGCCTGCGCATAGGCCTCGCGGTCCTTGCGCTCGGCCAGTTCCTGCGCCAGGCTCTTGCGGCTGGGCCGTCGGTAGCGGTCGACGCCATGGTTCTGCAGCGCATGGCAGCTGTCGAGGAACTCTTCTACCGTGTCCAGGCCGTGCTTCTCCTCGCACTTGGCCACGTAGTCCTTGGCGTAGACCAGATAGTCGATGATCGACGCCGCGTCGGTCCACATGCGGAACAGGTAGTTGCCCTTGAAGAAGCTGTTGTGGCCGTAGGCGGCATGCGCGATGACGAGCGCCTGCATCGCCATCGTGTTCTCCTCCATCAGGTAGCTGATGCAGGGGTTGCTGTTGATGACGATCTCGTAGGCCAGGCCCATGTGGCCGCGCTTGTAGTTCTTCTCGGTGGCGATGAACTCCTTGCCGTAGCTCCAGTGGCGGTAGTTCACCGGCATGCCCACGCTGGCGTAGGCGTCCATCATCTGTTCGGCGGTGATGATCTCCAGCTGGTTCGGGTAGGTGTCCAGCCCGAAGCGCTGCGCGGTGTCGCGGATGACCTTGTGGTACTGCTCGATCAGCTCGAAGGACCAGTCGCTCGGCCCGGGCAGCGGCTCGCTCGGACGCTGCAGCAGCGGCAGCGGCTCGCTCAGCGGGTTCTTCAGGACTGCGCTCATTCGCATTTCCTTCGCGCGTTGCGCTCCGGAATGAGCGCTTCGGAGCGGCCGGGCGCGCTCATGCGGCCTTCGCCCCTTCCTTCTTGAACAGGTCGCGGAACACGGGGTAGATCTGGTCGGCGCTGGTGGCCTTGCGCATCGCGAACTGCGGGTGCAGCGGCGGCAGCTGCGCGTATTCATCCCACAGGTTCTGCTCTTCCTCGGCCACCTGCACATACGCATAGTAGCGGCACAGCGGCAACAGCCGCTCGCTCAGCAGTTCGCGGCAGCGGCCGCTGTCGTGGTGCCAGTTGTCGCCGTCACTGGCCTGCGCCCCGTAGATGTTCCATTCGCTGGGCGAGTAGCGCTCGCGGATGATCTCCTCCATCAGCACCAGCGCGCTGGACACCACCGTGCCGCCGGTCTCGCGGGCGTGGAAGAAGTCGTCCTCGTTGACCTCCTGCGCCTGCGTGTGGTGGCGGATGAAGACCAGGTCGATCTTTTCGTAGTGCCGCGTCAGGAACAGGTACAGCAGGATGAAGAAGCGCTTGCTCAGGTCCTTGCGCGCCTCGTCCATCGAGCCCGAGATGTCCATCAGGCAGAACATCACCGCCTTGCTGGTGGGCACCGGCACCTTGATGCGGCTGCGGTAGCGCAGGTCGATCGGGTCCAGATACGGAATGCGGCCGAGCCGGCCGCGCAAGGCGGCGATCGCATGCTCCAGCTCGCGCACGCGAGCGGCCGCCACTTCGTCGTGCGGCGCCCGCTGCCACTGCGCGAGCTCGTCCTCCAGCGCGCGCAGTTCGGCACGCGAGCCGGCGCCGATGGCGATGCGCCGGCCGATCGCGCCGCGCAGCGAGCGCACCACGTGCAGGTTGTTGGGCGTGCCGTCGCTGCTGTAGCCGGCACGCTGGCTCTTCCATTCGGGCGTCTCGGCCAGCTGCGTGCGCACCAGGTTCGGCAGCGCCAGGTCCTCGAAGAAGACCTGCATGAACTCTTCCTTGCTGAGGCTGAAGACGAAGTCGTCCTCGCCCTCGCCGGAATCGCTGGCCTGGCCGCTGCCGCTGCCCTGCCCGCCGCCGCCCTTGGGCCGGTCGATGCGGTCGCCGCGGATGAAGTCCTTGTTGCCCGGGTGCACCACCTCGCGGATACCGCCCGAGCCATGGCCGAAGACCGGCTCGCTGAGGTCCTTCTTCGGGATGTGGACCTCTTCGCCGCGCTCGACATCGCGGATGCTGCGGCCGTCGATGGCGCGCTTGACCGCCTCGCGCACCTGCACCTTGTGCCGGCGCAGGAAACGCTCGCGGTTGCCGACCGACTTGTTCTTGCCGGCCAGCCTGCGGTCGATGATGCTCTGCAGCGCCATCAGCTGCTCTTGCGCACGCGCAGGTACCACTCGCACAGCAGGCGCACCTGCTTCTGCGTGTAGCCCTTGGCCACCATGCGGGTGACGAAGTCCTCGTGCTTCTTGGCCTCGTCGGCGCTGGCCTTGGCGTTGAAGCTGATCACCGGCAGCAGCTCCTCGGTGTTGGAGAACATCTTCTTCTCGATCACCGTGCGCAGCTTCTCGTAGCTGGTCCACACCGGGTTGTTGCCGGCGTTGTTGGCCCGCGCGCGCAGCACGAAGTTGACGATCTCGTTGCGGAAGTCCTTCGGATTGGCGATGCCGGCGGGCTTTTCGATCTTCTCGAGTTCGGCGTTCAGGCTGGCGCGGTCGAACACCTCGCCAGTGTCGGTGTCACGGTACTCGTGGTCCTGGATCCAGTAGTCGGCGTAGGTGACGTAGCGGTCGAAGATGTTCTGGCCGTACTCGCTGTAGCTCTCCAGATAGGCCGTCTGGATCTCCTTGCCGATGAACTCGGCATAGCGCGTGGCCAGATGCTCCTTGATGAAGGCGGTGTACTTCTGCTCCAGCTCGGGCGGGAACTGCTCGCGCTGGATCTGCTGCTCCAACACGTACATCAGGTGCACCGGGTTGGCGGCGACTTCCGTGCTGTCGAAGTTGAAGACCTTGGAGATGATCTTGAAGGCGAAGCGGGTGGACACGCCGCTCATGCCCTCGTCGACGCCGGCGTAGTCGCGGTATTCCTGGTAGCTCTTGGCGCGCGGGTCGGTGTCCTTCAGGTTCTCGCCGTCGTAGACCAGCATCTTGCTGAACAGGCTCGAGTTCTCGGGCTCCTTCAGCCGGGTGAGGATGGCGAACTGCGCCATCATCTTCAGCGTGCCCGGCGCGCAGGTGGCCTCGGCCAGCGAGCTGCCGCGCAACAGCTTCTCGTAGATCTTGATCTCCTCGCTGACGCGCAGGCAGTACGGCACCTTGACGATGTAGATGCGGTCCAGGAAGGCCTCGTTGTTCTTGTTGTTGCGGAAGCTCTTCCACTCGCTTTCGTTGCTGTGGGCCAGCACCACGCCGTCGAAGGGGATGGCGCCAAAGCCCTCGGTGCCCTTGAAGTTGGCTTCCTGGGTGGCCGTCAGCAGCGGGTGCAGCACCTTGATCGGCGCCTTGAACATCTCGACGAATTCGAGCAGGCCCTGGTTGGCCAGGCACAGGCCACCGCTGTAGCTGTACGCATCGGGGTCGTCCTGCGCATAGGACTCGAGCTTGCGGATGTCGACCTTGCCGACCAGCGAACTGATGTCCTGGTTGTTCTCGTCGCCCGGCTCGGTCTTGGCGATGCCGATCTGCTTCAGGATGCTGGGGTGGCGCTTGACGACGCGGAACTTGCGGATGTCACCGCCGAACTCCTCCAGCCGCTTCACCGCCCACGGGCTGAGGATGCGGTTCAGGTAGCGGCGCGGGATGCCGTATTCGCCTTCCAGGATCGGCCCGTCTTCGTCGGGGTCGAACAGGCCCAGCGGCGATTCGTTCACCGGCGAGCCCTTGATCGCGTAGAAGGGCACGTCCTGCATCAGCTGCTTCAGGCGCTCGGCGATCGAGCTCTTGCCGCCGCCCACTGGGCCCAGCAGGTAGAGGATCTGCTTCTTTTCTTCCAGCCCCTGGGCGGCATGGCGGAAGTAGGACACCACCTGCTCGATCGCGTCCTCCATGCCGTAGAACTCGGCGAAGGCGGGGTAGATCTTGATGACCTTGTTGGCGAAGATGCGCGACAGCCGCGGGTCGTTGCGGGTGTCGATGGTCTTCGGATCGCCGATCGCCTTGAGCATGCGCTCGGCGGCGGTGGCGTAGGCGAGCGGGTTGCGCTTGCACTCGGCGAGATAGTCCTCGAGGGACAACTCCTCCTCGCGGCTGCGCTCGTAGCGGGCAGTGAAGTTGCTGATCACGTCCATGCGGACCTCCTGGTTCAGGAAGATGTCGAGCAGCACCATAGCCCTCGCCATCTGGGAAGATCTGATGGAGTCCCGGCGGTACGGACCAGGGCGCCATCAGAGCTTTCCGGGAGTCAGCAACGTGTCATGTCTTCAGCCAAAGCGTCGTTGAAAGTCGGCGGCCGCAGCCTATCGAGAAAATGCCACAAAGGAGTGCAATTCGCCGACAGTGCTTGCAAGAGCCGTTCCAGCATCCTACCGGTGCATGCCCACCCCACGATGGTGATTTAAACGCAGATGGGGGCCATCTCGCTGACAAGCCCCAGCGATCCGCGGGCGTTCCGTGTGCTTCACACAACGAGGACTCCCTGGCCATCTTCGCACGGGGTGGCACGCATCGTGTAAGGCTCCCGGCATCATCGGCGGCTATGCTGATGTGTTCCCCACGCTACCGCAGCCCTGCACCATGATGAAGCGCATTCCCGCCACCCTGATCCCTGGCGACGGCATCGGCCCGGAGATCGTCGACGCCACCCTCGCTGTGCTGGACGCGCTGGGCGCCCCGTTCGACTGGGATTCGCAGGTGGCCGGGCTGGCCGGCGTCCAGGCCGCTGGCGACCCGCTGCCGCAGGCCGCGGTGGACAGCATCCGCCGCACCCGGCTGGCGCTGAAGGGCCCGCTGGAGACGCCTTCCGGTGGCGGCTACCGTTCGTCGAACGTGCGGCTGCGCGAGGAATTCAAGCTCTACGCCAACCTGCGGCCGGCACGTACGCTGGTGCCGGGCGGGCGCTTCGAGAACATCGACCTGGTGGTCGTGCGCGAGAACCTCGAAGGCCTGTACATCGGCCACGAGCATTACGTGCAGATCGACGACGACCCGCACGCGGTGGCCATGGCCACCGGCATCAACACCCGCGCCGGCTGCCGGCACATCCTGGAATACGCCTTCGAGCATGCCATCGCCACCGGCCGCAAGAAGGTGACGATCGTGCACAAGGCCAACATCATGAAGGCGCTGACCGGCATCTTCAAGGAAACCGCCGAGCAGATGTACGCCGACAAGTACAAGGGCCGCATCGAGATGGATTCGGTCATCGTCGATGCCTGTGCCATGAAGCTGGTGCTGAACCCCTGGCAGTTCGACGTGCTGGTGACCACCAACTTGTTCGGCGACATCCTGTCGGACCTGGTGTCGGGCCTGATCGGTGGCCTGGGCATGGCGCCCGGCGCCAACATCGGCGCCGATGCCGCGATCTTCGAGGCGGTGCACGGCTCCGCGCCGGACATTGCCGGTAAGGACATGGCCAACCCCACCGCGCTGCTGCTGGCGGCCGCGCTGATGCTGGACCATGTGCAGCACGCCGACCTGGCCGCCCGGCTTCGCAAGGCCATCGACGAGACGCTGAACATCGACAAGGTGCGCACCGGCGACCTGGGCGGCAACGCCGGCACCGCGGCCTACACCCGCGCGCTGGTCAGCCGCGTGCGCAACGGCTGAGGCCGCGCGCTTCAGGCGTCCTTCGCGCCCAGCTTTTCCAGCAGGCCGTTCAGCTCGTCCAGCGAGCCGAAGGCGATCGCGATCTCTCCCTGCTCGCCGCGCTGCGTCTTGCGGTGCACGCGGATCTCCACCGCGGTGGCCAGCGCGTCGGCCAGCTGCTCTTCCAGCCGCACCAGGTCGCGGGGCTTGTCCTTCTTGACGCGCAGCAGCGGCGTCTGCCGGCCGCTGTTCTGCGCCCGCGCCACCAGCTTCTCGGCATCGCGCACCGACAGCTTGCGAGCGACGATCTCGTTGGCCGACAGGATCTGCTGCGCGTTGTCCAGCGGCAGCAGCGCGCGCGCATGGCCCATGTCCAGATCGCCGGCCATCAGCATCTGCTGCACCGGCGCGGCCAGGTTCAGCAGGCGCAGCAGGTTGCTGGCGGCGCTGCGCGAGCGGCCCACCGCGGCCGCGGCCTGCTCGTGCGTCAGCTTGAACTCGTTGACCAGGCGCTGCAGGCCCTGCGCCTCTTCCAGCGGGTTCAGGTCCTCGCGCTGGATGTTCTCGATCAGCGCCATCACCGCGGCGGCCTCGTCCGGCACGTCCTTGACCAGCACCGGCACCTCGTCCAGCCCGGCCAGGCGTGCGGCGCGCACGCGGCGCTCGCCGGCGATGATCTCGTACTCGCCGCCGGCGGGCAGGGGGCGCACCAGCACCGGCTGCATCACGCCCTGGCTCTTGATGCTTTCGGCCAGCTCGTACAGCGAGCCTTCGTCCATGCGCGTGCGCGGCTGGTAGCGGCCCGCGCGCAGCAGGTTCAGGCGCAGCCGGCTGGGCGCCTGGCCGGCCGGCGCCTCGCTGACCTTGGGGCCCAGCAGCGCTTCGAGGCCGAGTCCGAGGCCCTTCGGTTTCTTCGTCACCATGCGCCGATTGTCGGCCATTGCTGCGGGCCGCCGCGCCGCTTGACGTATGCTGCGCGGCAGCAAACAGCCGCGGGGTGACGCATGAAGCACAAGGTTTTTGTCGATGGCCAGGAAGGCACCACCGGCCTGCGCATCCACGAGTACCTGGCGCAGCGCGACGACGTGCAGGTGCTGCAGATCGACCCCGAGCGGCGCAAGGATCCGGCCGAGCGCGCGCGGTTGCTGAACGCTGCCGACGTGGCCTTTCTCTGCCTGCCCGACGAGGCCGCGCGCGAGGCGGTGGCGCTGGTGGACAACCCGCGCACCTGCCTGATCGACGCCAGCACCGCGCACCGCATCGCACCGGGCTGGGTGTTCGGCCTGCCCGAACTGGCGCCGGGGCAGCGCGCCGCGATCCGCCAGGCCAAGCGCATCGCCAACCCCGGCTGCCATGCCAGCGCCTTCATCCTGCTGCTGCGGCCGCTGGTCGATGCCGGCATCGTGCCTGCGGCGCTGCCGGTCAGCGCCACCTCGATCACCGGCTATTCGGGCGGCGGCAAGAAGATGATCGAGCAGTACCAGCGCGGCGACGACCCGCAGCTGAAGGCGCCGCGCCCCTATGCGCTGACGCTGAAGCACAAGCACCTGCCGGAGATGCAGGCGCACACCGGACTGCAGCGCAAGCCGCTGTTCATGCCGGTGGTGGGTGACTTCTACAAGGGGCTGGCGGTGACCGTGCCGCTGGCCTTCGAGCAGCTGGCGCCGGGCCAGGACGGCCGCACGATCCACCGCGCGCTGGCCGAGCGCTACGAGGGCGAACGCTTCATCCGCGTGATGCCGCTGGGCGACCCCGCCACGCTGGAAGCCGGCGGCGGCTTCTTCGACGTGATGGGCGCCAACGACAGCAACCGGGTGGACCTCTTCGTCTTTGCCAACGACAGCCAGGCGCTGGTGATGGCGCGGCTGGACAACCTGGGCAAGGGCGCCAGCGGCGCCGCGGTGCAGTCGATGAACGTGCACCTGGGCACCGACGAGGCGCTGGGGCTGTAGCGGCGCTGTTCAGCTCGTGGGCGGCGCCCGGCGGTAGTGGTAGGCATAGGCATCGACGAAGCCGAGCCGGCGATACACCGCCCGCGCCGCATCGTTGCCGGCGTCCACCTGCAGGTAGCCAATGCGGGCGCCGGCTTCGGCCGCCTGCGCCAGCAACTGCGCACATAACGCGCGCGACAGCCCCCGTCCGCGCCAGGCCGGCACGGTGAACACGTCGTACAGGCCGGCCAGATCGCCCTCCACTGCCACCTGGCCACCGGCCACGACCTGGCCATCGGCACTGCGCAGCACCAGCGCGCGGTAGGGCACGGGGCTGTGGCGCAGGCGTTCGGCATGGGCCTCGCGGCCTTCAGCGCTCGTGCCACGTTGCTCGCCGACGATGTGAGCATACGCTTGCGAATCGACCGGCTCAGCGTGAATCCCCGCGGGCAACGCCGCGCCGGGCGCGCCGGGCAAGCTGGCGCAGACCATCACCCGGGTGTCTTCGATGGCCTCGAAGCCCCGCTCGGCCAGTTGACCGTCCAGTTCCGGCGGCTGGGTGCAGGGCGTCAGGCGGAACAGCAGCGGCAGCCCTGCCTGCTGGTACAGCGTGGCACAGGCCGCCAGCTTGTCGTCCAGCGGCCGCCGGCCGGCCGAGACCGCGTTGATGCAGCGGGCGCGTTGCGCCTTGCCGGGCGAGAAGCGCACCAGCCAGCCGTCCACCCAGCGCTGCTGCGGCGGCGCGCTGGCGTTGAGGCCGGCGTCTTCGATGCGCGACAGCAGCTCGGCCGGCAGGCCCGGCGCCGTCACAGCGAATCCACGCGCCGCACCAGTTCGCGCGCGAAGGCGACGAAGGCCATCGCGCCCTTGGACGACGGATCGAAGACCACGCCGGGTTGGCCGTAGCTGGGCGCCTCGGCCAGGCGCACGTTGCGCGGGATCACCGTGTCGAACACCTTGTCGCCGAAGTGCGCCTTTAATTGTTCGCTGACCTGGTTCTGCAGCGTGATGCGCGGGTCGAACATCACGCGCAGCAGGCCGATGACCTGCAGTTCGCGGTTCAGGTTGGCGTGCACCTGCTTGATGGTGTTGACCAGGTCGGACAGGCCTTCCAGCGCGAAGTACTCGCACTGCATCGGCACGATCACGCCATGGGCGCTGCACAGGCCGTTCAGCGTCAGCAGGCTCAAGGACGGCGGGCAGTCGATCAGCACGAAGTCGTACTCGCCGGCCACCGCCTGCAGCGCGCCGCGCAGCCGCTGGTCGCGCCGCTCCAGGCCCACCAGTTCCACCTCGGCCCCGGCCAGTTCGCGGTTGGCGCCCAGCAGGTCGTAGCCGCCCTTCTCCGAGCGCACCCGGGCTTCGGCCACGCTGGCCGATTCCAGCAGCACGTCGTAGACCGACAGCGCCAGCGCGCGCTTGTCGATGCCCGAACCCATCGTCGCATTGCCCTGCGGGTCCAGGTCGACCATCAGCACGCGCTGCCCGGTCAGCGCCAGCCCGGCCGCCAGGTTGACCGTGGTGGTGGTCTTGCCGACCCCGCCCTTCTGGTTGACCACACAGAACACTCGCGCCATGTTGTCGTCGGGAAGCAAAGGATCAGTCGCGCACCAGCCGCAGGCCGAAGGCCACCAGGCACACACCGGCCAGGCGCTGCAACGCCTGGGCCAGCCGGCGGTGGCGCCGCACCTGCTGCGACAGCGCCTGCGCAAAGGCGCACAGCATCAGGCCGTAGGCCGCCGTCAGCACCGCGATGGTCAAGGCCATCGCGGCGAAGGTGGGCATGCCGCGGTGGGTGGCCGGGTCGATGAACAGCGGGAAGAAGGCCATGTAGAACACGATGGCCTTCGGGTTCAGCAGCGTGATCAGCAACGCCTGGCGCAGGTAGTGCCCGGGCCGAATGCGCACCGGCGAGGCGGCGCCCTCGCCGCGCGCCAGCAGCAGCCGCAGCCCGATCCAGCACAGGTAGGCGGCACCCAGCCACTGCAGGCCGCGGAACCAGGTGGGGTGGGCCGCCAGCAAGGCCGCCACGCCGGCCACGGCCAGCCACATCAGCACCTGGTCGCCCACGATCACGCCCAACGTCGCGGCAGCGCCGGCGCGCAGGCCGCCCTGCCCGGTGGAGGTGATCAGTGCAAAGGTGCCTGGGCCGGGCAGCGCCAGAAACAACAGCACGGCGGCGCAGAAGGCGCCGAAGTCGGCAATGCCGAACATGGGGCGAGCGAGCTTTTCCTGTGGGTGGTGGCGGCGGGATGCGCGCCGAAGTCAAGCCCGCGGCGCCTGGAATGCGTCCGGGAGGTTACCGCAGATTTGGCGGGGTTCCGCCATCAGCGGGGCCGCATCCAGACCAGACAGCGCTGTGCGTCCAGCCCGGGCACCTGCAAAGGTTCCACGTGAAACACTTCCACGCTGGCCGGCAGCGCGGCGATCTCGTCTTCGGGCACCCTGCCCTTCATCGCCACCCAGCAGCCGCCGGGTGCCAGGTGCCGCGCGGTGCCGGCGCAGAAATCCGCCAGCGAAGCGAAGGCGCGCGACACCACGGCATCGGCGCCCCAGGGCGGCAGTTGCTCGACCCGCGCGTGCTCTGCATTCAGGTTCGGCAAGGCCAGCTCCAAGGCCACCTGCCGGACGAAGCCGGCCTTCTTGCCCACGGCATCCACGCAGGTGATCTGCCAGCCGGGCCTCAGGACCGCCAGCACGACCCCCGGCAGGCCAGCGCCGCTGCCGACGTCGAGCACCCGGGCCGTAGGCGGCAGATGCCGGTCCAGCGGTGGCAGCACCGACAGGCAATCCAGCAGATGCTGGCTGACCATGGCCATCGGATCGCGCACCGCACTCAGGTTGTAGGCGCGGTTCCACTTCTGCAGCAGGTCCAGATAGGCCAGCAGGCGGGCCTGGGCGGCCGGGTCCGGCGCCAGGCCCAGCGCCTGCCAGCC
>JAFLDH010000101.1 GCA_017302505.1 Burkholderiales bacterium | reverse complement strand
TTCCACCGCCACGTCCAGCCCGGCCTGGGCACCCTGCGGCGCCGCCGCGCGGGCCTGGAATTCCGGCCGCAGCCAGCGCACCGTGCCCGCGGCTTCCTCGGCGGCGCGCTTCGCGTTCAGCGCCACCAGCCTTTCGAGCAGCGTTTCCACCGCCGCGGCGCGGGCCTCTGCCGTAGCGGGGCGGTGGTCGGCCAGCGCGGGTTGCAGGTCGGCCCAGCCATAGGCCTGCAGCACCGCGGCGTCCAGGTCGTCGTGCAGGCTGCGCAGCACCGCCACCAGGCCGTGTTCGTGGATCAGTCTCTCCTTGGTCGACAGCGGCTGTTCGGCGCGCAGCTTGGCCAGCACGTTGTACAGGCCGGTGAGCGTCACGTCCTCATGTGCCGCTTGGCGTGCCTTGCGGTGGGCGTCGATCTGCTCGGCCAGAGTGCGGATGTGGTCGGCAAGCACGGGGGTGAGGCCGGTGTCGTCGGAGGGGAAAGGGAATGGCTCGAAGCAGGTTGTATTGTTGTAGACCGGTCGATCTTCAAGCGTGCCACCCGTCGCCTTCGCCCAATCGACATGCACGCCGCTGGACAGGACGCCGAGCACGCGCGCATCGTCGGTGACAACCACACGCACCTTCTGGTCGGGAAACACGTCGCCATCGATGAACACAAAGGAACGATGCTTGGCTGTTTCGGTTGTGCCGATGTAGCGGGATAGGCCTACGACAGCACGCCGGAACTTCGGCACGGACTCGCCGTAAAGCCACCAGTTTCTGCGCCGACTCTCCCTCCGCTCTTGGTCGCGCTGAGGCTTCACGCGCTCGATCAACCACTGGTAGGCGGCCGGGAACCGCAACCTCAGTTCGTCGGCAGTGAGGCCATAGAAGTCGAGTGCCAGCAAGTCGCGCGGCTGCCGAGTCAAGTCGCTGCCGTTGACGTAGCGTCGAACGTGCTTCTCAAACCCGGCAACCGTGCCTAGGCCCAATGCAACCGCCGTTTCGCGGTCAATCCAGAAGCCCGCACCCAGTGGAATCATCCCCATGAAGGACAGACCGCTGTTGGCTTGCAAGCGGCTGGCGCTGGTGAGATTGGCACCCGTCTTTAGGTTCGGATGGATCATCCCGAACGACTCTGCCAGTGCGACCATCACCTCGCCATCGTCGAGTGGCGATTCACGAGTGACAGAAAGCAATCGTCCAGCGGCGGTCTGCAATGTGCCAACAGTCATCGCAATTCGCACCGCTGCGCCATCGGCACTGTCCACCCACGGGTGGTCCGGTATTGCGAATGCCAGATGTATTGGCGGCTTGCCTTCTTGCTGGGCCTCCAGTACGCGCCGATTGAAGATCATCGTCACGCTGTTGGTCGTGATGAGTCCGAAGCGCCTTGCACTTGCGCCGCGCACCGCCTCGGCAGCGTGCTGCCACCAGTACATGACGAAGTCGGCCGTCTCCGGCACTGCAGGCCAGGCCCCGCGCAGCGCCTCCACATACCCATCGCCCAGCGCATCGCGCATGCGCTTGTTGCCGATGAACGGCGGATTCCCGACGATGAAATCCGCCTGCGGCCACTCGGCCGGGCGCGCGTTCAGGTAGCGCCACTGCGGCACCAGCGCGGTCTCGTCGGGCACCGGCTCGCCGGTGGCCGGGTGCGTCTTGTAGGTCTTGCCATCCCAGCGCGTGACCAGCTGGCCCTGCGCATCGCGCATCGGCTCCTGGCCGTCCCAGGCCAGCACCGCGTCGCGGTGCTCGATGTTGCCGTAGTCGTGGATCACCGGCTCGGCCAGGCTGGTGCTGTCGAAGCTGCGGATGTGCCACTGCAGCCAGCCGATCCACAGCACCAGCTCGGCCAGCGCGGCGGCGCGTTCGTTGATCTCGATGCCGCGCAGCTGCTGCAGCGTCACCGTCTCGCCCTCCAGCCCCAGCTTGCCCTGCGTGTCGCCCAGCGCCTCGGCCTGCGCCAGCACTTCGGCTTCCAGCCGCTTCAGGTGTTCCAGCGTCACGTACAGGAAGTTGCCGCTGCCGCAGGCCGGGTCCAGCACGCGCACGCTGCACAGCTGGTGGTGGAAGCGGCGCATCTCGGCACGCGCCTCCGCCAGCTTGTCGTCGCGCTTTTTGCCTTCCAGCGCGTTGGCTTCGTTGGCCAGCAGCAGCGCTGCGGCCTGCGCGTCGGCCCAGTCGGCGCGCAGCGGCTCCACCACGGTGGGCAGCACCAGCCGCTCGACATAGGCGCGTGGCGTGTAGTGCGCGCCCAGTGCATGGCGCTCGTCGGGGTCCAGCGCCCGTTCCAGCAGGGTGCCGAAGATGGCGGGCTCCACCTCGCGCCAGTTGGCCTGCGCGGCGGCCAGCAGGCCGTCGATTTGCTCGCGCTGCAGCGGCAGCACGTAGTCGCTGTCCTGCCAGCCCTTGAACAGCTTGCCGTTGAAGCGCAGCAGGTCCTGCGCCAGCGCGGCGCTGAAGCCGCCGCGGTCCATGTCGGCCCACAGCACGGCCATCATCTTCTGCAGCGTGGCCGGCTCGTCGCGCCAGCGCTTCAGCAGGCCAACGAAGCCACCGTGGCCTTGGCCGTCCTTGGGCAGCAGGCCCACGTCTTCGGCAAACATGCTAAACAGGCAGCGCGTCAGGAATGCGGCCACGGTCTGCGGCTGGTGGCCGGCGGCTTCCAGGCTGCGCGCCAGCACAGCAAGCTGCACCGCCACCTGGCGCGTGACCAGGGCCGCGGCGCGCGACGGGTCCAGCGCCATGGGCTCCAGCCACAGCGTGCGCAGGCGCTGGCGGACGCCTTCGTCCTGCAAGTCGTCCAGCCGGATGCGGTGGCTGCGCGCGTCGGGGAAGGGCGTGTAGGTGGCGCCGCTGCGCGTGAACTCGGCATACAGCTCGATGACGTGACCCACGTCCACCACCACCAGGAAAGGCGGGCGCCCTTCGGCCGCGGGCAGTGCGCGGGCATAGCTTTCGGCCTGGGAACGTGCGCGCAGCAAGGCGTCGTCGAAGCCTTTGGTGTGCACACTGCCTTTCAGGCGCTTTGCTTCCAGTACGAAGGCGCCGCGCCGGTAGCAGTCGATGAAGCCGACGCTGCGGCTGCCGTCGCCATGGGCAAAGCTGACCCGGCGCTCGAAAACGTAGGCGTCGTCGCGCTCGTCGCCCTGCGCCGGCTGCGGGGCCGGCAGGCCCAGCAGGGCGCACAGCTCGCCGATGAAAAGCTGGTAGTTGGCGCGCTCGCTGCCGGCGGCGTGGCGCCACCGGGCGATGAAAGCTGCCGCGTCGGCGGAGCCCTGGCCGCACGCAAGGGTTTCGACGGTGTCGTTCGGCGTCGTCATGGGCTGCGCAGGCTACCACTGCAGGGACGCGCCGCCGGCTACCGCCCGCAATGCACAGGTCCGATTGCGGCCAGTACGACCAGGCCGATGGGCTTATGGTGGCGGCATGTCCGGATGGAACCTTTTGAGACTGCTGCTGCTGGCCGCGCTGTGGGGCGGCAGCTTCCTGTTCATGCGCATCGTGGCGCCGGTGCTTGGCGCCGTGCCTACTTCCTTCCTCCGCGTGCTTCTGGGGGCATTCGGCTTGTGGGCCATCGTGCTGCTGATGCGCGTGCCACTGCGCTATGGCGGCCTGTTCGGAAGGTCGATGCTGCTGGGCGCCTTGAACTCGGGCCTGCCCTTCCTGCTGTTCTCGGCCGCGGCCACCGTGCTGCCGGCGGGCTACAGCGCGATACTGAACGCCACAACACCGCTGATGGCAGCCCTGATCGGCTATGCGGCCTTCGGCGAGAAGCTGGACGTCGTCAAGGTGGCCGGGTTGTTGCTGGGCCTGGCTGGCGTGGTGGTGCTGACGCGCGCCGGCCCGGCCAGCCTGGACGCGGCGCTGCTGGCCGGCGTGGCGGCGTGCCTGCTGGCCGCCGCATGCTATGGCTGGGCCGGGTTCCTGACGCGCCGCTGGATCACGCAGCGCGGCGGGCTGGACAGCCGGCTCGTGGCCTTGGGCAGCCAGTTGGGCGCGGTATTGCTTCTAGGGCCCTTGGCCGCAGGCCAGCAGTTGCTGCAGCCCGTGGCCTGGGGCAACGTGCCGGCCTCGGTCTGGGCCGCGCTGCTGGCACTGGGCCTGCTGTGTACGGCCGGGGCCTACGTGCTCTACTTCCAGCTGATCGCCGAAGTCGGGCCGCTCAAGGCCATCAGCGTGACTTTTCTGATTCCCTTGTTCGGCGTACTGTGGGGTGGGTGGTTGCTGGACGAACCCATCACCGCAGCGCACGCGGCCGGCGGCAGCCTGATCGCGCTGGCGCTGTGGTGCGTGCTGCGCCCACAGCCGACCCGTTCGCCGCCGTGACGCCCGCAGGGCAAGCCCGGGGTCGGGCTGCTGGCTGCCTGCTCAGGCTCTGCAACGCGCGGCGCAATGCGTCATGGCCGACGTCAATGCCGCTGCTCAGGTGCAACCGCCAGCATGGCGGCGCTCAGTTCACTGAGAAAACCTGAGACACAGGACGCGTCGTGCGCTGGCGCCAACAAGCGCTGCAGCCGCAGCGACGTCTGCAGCGGCACGGGCCCGCGCGCCTGCTCCCGGTAGGCAGCGGCGCCGGCCAGAAAGCGCTGGAATCCGCCCTGCCCTGCGTCGCTGGGCTCGATCGCTCCGCCCGCCTGGCGCGGCGCCTGCGCACCCAGCGTGAACACGCTGCGGCCTTCCTTGATCGTCTCGCTGACCTTGATCTGGTCGATGGTGTTGACATCTCCTTTGGTGGGGTCACGCGACAGGATCACGAAGTCGGCTAGCTTGCCGACCTCGATCGAGCCCTTGCTCGCCTCCTCGTAGTGTTGCCAGGCCGGCCAGATCGTCATCGCCTTCAGCGTGGTGACTACGTCCACCCGGTGCTGCGGCCCGATCACCTTGCCCGAGCCGCGCGCCACGCGGGTGACTGTGGCGTCGAGCACGCGCATCGAGTCCGGAAACGCCACCGGCGCGTCATGGTGGGTGCTGAACTTCATGCCGCGCTTGAGCACCCAGCCGGTGGGCGAGATGTTTTGCCCGTCGACGGGGCCGAGCGTCTTGCTCGTATGCCAGTCGCCCCAGTAGAAGGTGTGCATCGGGAACAACGACGGCAGGATGCCCAGGTGCTTGAAGGACTCGACCTGGTCCTCGCGCAGGAACTGGCCGTGGATCAGCACCGGCCGGCGGTCGGTGCCGGGCCCATGCTTCAGCCGCGCCAGCGTCGACGCCGCAATGAGCAAGTCGGACGCGGCCTCGGCGTTGGCATGGGTGAGGATCTGGATGTCGTTGGCGTAGGCCCAGTCGATGGCATCGATGGCCTGCTGGTTGGTCACTGCCGCATAGCCGGCGTAGCCCTTCGGGAAATTGCCCACCGGTGCGTAGTAGGGACGGTCGCGCCAGGCGGTGAAGGCCGGCGCCGAGCCGTCAATCGTGAGCTTGGCGCCGGCCACGCGCACGCGGTCGGCGTAAGCGCGGCTGACGTTCGTCTTGATGAAGTCGCGGTCGGTCAGCACGTCCGGATAGACCGCCACGTCAATCTCCAGGCCCCCTTCGGCGCCCACCTGGCGCAGCACCGCCACTGAGGCCGCGGTGGCGCGCCCTTCCTGCGCGGTGGTGTAGCCGTAGCGCGCCCACAGCTGCGAACCGGCCCGCGCGAAGGTCTTCATGCCGTCGGGGCCGATGCGCGTGAGCATCTTGATCGCCACCGGGAAAAACGCGGTCTCCTCGATCAGCCCGGCCGGCTCCTTGGAACCTTCGCGCCGATGGATCTTGCCTCCCTCGGGGTCGGGCGAGTCGGCCGTGATGCCGGCCAGCGCCAGCGCCTTGGAGTTGAGCACGCCCATGTGCCCCGACTGGTGGATGATGACGATGGGAATGTCGGCCGAGACCGCGTCGAGTTCCTCGCGCGTCGGGTGGCGCAGCTCCGCCAGCGAAGTGTGGTCGTAGCCGAAGCCGATGGCCAGATCGACTTTCTTCACCGCGGCGTCGTTGGCGGCCATCCACGCGCGCAGCGTCTGCTGCAGCGAAGCGATGTTCTTCACCTCGCCGTCGGGCGGCGCCAGCAGGTTGGCCGACAAGGCTTGCAGCCCGCCAACCACCACATGACCGTGCGCATCGACGAAGCCAGGCAGCAGCGCACGGCCCTTCAGGTCGAACAACTGCGTGGCGGGGCCCTTGAGCTTCATCACCTCGGCCTTGCGGCCGACGGCGATGATCCTGCCACTGGCTTCGGCCACGGCCTCCGCGCGCATTGCCTTGTCGTTCATCGTCAGCACCGGACCGCCCGACCAGATGCGCTCGGCCACCGTCTGCGCCGAGGCGGGCTGCGCAGCCAGCAACGTGGCTGCAAAGGCGCCGAGGACCAAGACTTTCATTGCAGGGATCCTTGTCTTTTTCCGAGGACGGATACCCCTCGGTGGGCGACCAGTGTTCCAGCGGCAATCTATCTGGTCAATGACACGTTCGTTGATCATCGATACGATTACCGAATGATGAACGACCTGCGCCTGATCCGCCTGGCGATCACCCTTGGCCAGCACGGCAGCTTCGCCCGTGCGGCCGAAGCACTCGATCTGTCACAGCCCAGCGTCTCGCGCGGCATCGCCGAACTGGAAGCGTCGCTGGGCGTGCGGCTCTTCGACCGCTCGCACAAGCAGGTGGTACCCACCGCCTTTGGCCGTGTGCTGCTCGAGCGCGGGCCGGCGGTGCTGAATGGCGCGGCCGACCTGCGCAGCGAGATCCGGCTGATGGCCGGCCTCGACAAAGGCACGCTGTCCATTGGCGCCGGCCCCTTCCCTGGCGAGACCACCGTGCCGCGCGCACTGGCCGAACTGGTGCGCGCGCATCCTGGGTTGCAGGTGCAGCTGACGTTGATGGACCCGCAGCAGGTAGCGCTGGAGGTGCTGGCAGGACGGCTCGAAGTAGGCGTGGCCGACGTGCGTGGGCTAGAACAGGAAAGCGCGCTCGTGGTCGAGCCGCTGCCGCCGCTGCGCACCTGGCTGGCCTGCCGGGAGGGCCATCCACTGGCCCGAGCGGGCGCCGCCGTCACCCTGGACCAGGCCCTCGAATACCCGCTGGCGACCACGCTGCTGCGCGGCGAGGCGACGGCGCTCGCACCGCGCGGTCGTGCGGCACTGTCGGCAGGCCGCTACGGCGAGGCGCGCGCCGCGCCGCAGATCACGCTGAACTCGCTGGCTGCCGCCCGGCTCATCGCCCGGCACAGCGATACGCTGTGCATCGTCACCGCCGACTGCCTGGCCGACGACGCGGCGGAAAGCCGCCTGGTGCAGTTGCCGATCGAGCTGCCGCTGCTGCGCACCAGCTATGGCGTGCTGACGCTGGCCGGGCGCTCGTTGGCGCCAGCCGCGCCTGTGTTCATCGAGCTACTACGGGTGGTGGTTGCGCAGTCGCGGCGTGCTCAAGGGGAAGGAGTCGCACGCCGCAGCGCCGCGCGTGCCCACCGTCGCTGAGCCGCGGCGGCCATGCCGGCGACAATGTCGACCCGACCGCACGACCGAGGCTCCGACCATGAGCATCCCCGCCGTCAGCATGCCCTGTGGACCATGGTCGCGCGCTTCGCGACGTTGAAGGACCTGGCCGAGATCGACTGCCTGAGTCGGCAGCCGACCGGCGTCGTGCTGCCATCCGAGACCGCGGACCGGCTGCGCGCGGCGGCCGGCACCATCATCAGCGGATCGCCCGAGGTCCTGTGGGTGCTCAAGGACGCTGCCGTGAAGGAAGCACCCGGGCCCGCCAAGCCCTGAGGGCACGCGCCATGCCAACGCATCGCCATGCGATATCGGTCGAGGCGACGCAGCGCGAGCTGCGGCTTTGCGGCTTCGCCTTATTGAACCACTACTTGACGATGCACCAGGTGATTGCTGCGAACGTGGACCTACCGCCTATCGAAGCACTGATCCTGATCGCCACGACCACCGGCAACATACAGCGCGCGCTGCTGACCGGGTCGCTGCCGCAAGCGCTGCGCGGCAGCCAGCCGTTACCGCCGGAGCTGGTGGTGCCGATATCGCGGCGCGCCATCGCCCGTGTCACTGGCTTGCCGACGGAAACCGTACGCCGGCACGTGGATGCCATGGTCCGGCGCGGCACGCTGTTGTCGACGTCCAAGGGCGTGCTTGCCCCAAGCCGGTTGACCGAAGGCTGGGCCGCGGGTGCGGTGCTCAGCCTGCTCGACTCCCACGCGGCCTGCACCGATCAATTGCTGGCCCTGCAAGCCATCGCGCCGCAAGCACCCCGAAGCGCCGGAGCGAAGCGCGGGTGATGCGCCGTGCTGGGTCGCGGCGGCGCGGTGGCCCAGATTGGGTCACTGGGCCGGCGTACCGTCGACCGGGCAACGCAAACTCCAAATCGGAGGATCGAGATGAGTCTGTCCACACCCAACCTCAAGCTCACGCCTGCTGAATATCGCACGGGTCACGAGACGCAACGCGGCGGTTCAGCGCCGCGCTGGGCCTTGCGCTTGGCTTGGGTCAGCGCGGCGGGTATCGCACCGCACAAGGCGGCGCGCATGGTGCGAACTGCACTGTGGAGTGGTCTGCTCGGATCGGTTGCTCTGTGGCCGGCACTGGCCGGCGCCCAGACCCCGCAGCCCGCGTCGCGGCCAGCAGCCGTGCTGTTCGAGAACGTGCGGGTGTTCGACGGCACGAGCGAGCAGCTCACACCACCGCGCAACGTGCTGGTGGTCGGCAACAAGATCCAGACCATTTCTGAAGCGTCGATCGCCCCGCCGGCCGGTGCAGAGCTGACACGCATTGCCGGCAACGGCCGCACGCTGATGCCCGGCCTGATCGATGCGCACACGCACCTGTCGTTCACGATCATTCCGCAGGCCGCGGCATTGACCGCCGACATCGGCTTCGTGCATGCCGCCTCGACGCAGGCGGCCAGCGGCATGCTGATGCGTGGCTTCACCACGGCACGCGATGCCGGCGGGCCGGTGTTTGGCCTGAAACGCGCGATCGATGAGGGCGTGATCCCCGGCCCGCGCATCTGGCCTTCGGGCGCCTTCATTTCGCAGACTGGCGGCCATGCCGACTTCCGCCTGCCGACCGAGATGCCCGCGCGGCCGGGCGACATGTCCTACGGCGAGCGCACCAACATGGCGATGATCGTCGACGGCGTGGATGCGGTGCGCAAGCGCGTCCGCGAACAGCTGGCGCTCGGCGCTTCGCAGATCAAGCTGCATGCGGGTGGCGGCGTGTCGTCTTCGTACGATCCGCTGGACGTGACGCAGTTCAGCCCCGAAGAGATGCGCGCTGCCGTGAATGCAGCCGAGAACTGGGGCACCTACGTGATGGTGCATGCCTACACGCCCAGGGCGGTGCGTCAGGCCATCGAGGCGGGCGTGCGTGTGGTCGAGCACGGACAACTTATCGACGAGCCGACCGCCCAGCTGATGGCCGAAAAGGGCGTATGGATCAGCCTGCAGCCTTTCCTGCAGGACGAGGACATGATCCCCTTCCCCGAGGGCTCTGGCGCGCGTGCTAAGCAGCTGGAGATGATCGCCGGCACCGAGAAAGCCTATGCGCTGGCCAAGAAGTACAAGCTGAAGACGGCGTGGAGCACCGACACACTGTTCGACGCCAGGCTGGCCACGCACCAGGGCGCGCAGCTCGCGAAGCTGACACGCTGGTACACGCCGGCGCAGGCATTGCGCATGGCCACCGGCGACAACGGCGAACTGCTGGCGCTGTCGGGCCTTCGCAGCCCCTACGCGGGCAAGCTCGGCGTCGTGCAGCAGGGCGCACTCGCCGATCTGCTGCTGGTCGACGGCGACCCGATCGCCAACATCAAGCTGATCGAGGACCCAGTCAGGAACCTCGTCGTCATCATGAAGGACGGCAAGATCTACAAGAACACGCTGCCGTGAGCCGGCCTCGCGGCACCCTTTGGAGCGCCCTCACGATGAACCGAAAGCTCGTTTCGCTTGGCACGTCTTTCGCCCTGATGACCGGCGTGGCAACAGCCTTCGCCCAGCCCGCCGACCGCATCTGGTCGGGCGGTCCCATCCTGACAATGAACGACAAGGCGATGCGCGCGCAGGCCGTCGCCGAGGCCGGCGGCAAGATCGTCGCCGTGGGCAGCAAGGCCCAGGTGATGAAGCTGAAGGGCCCGAACACGCAGATGATCAACCTGCATGGCCGCACGCTGCTGCCAGGCTTCGTCGATGCGCATGGGCACATCGTTTTCGGCGGGCTGCAGGCGCTGTCGGCGAACCTGTTGGCGCCACCGGACGGCAATGTCACCGACATTCCGAGCCTGATCCAGGCCGTGCATGATTGGGTCGAGGCCAACAAGGAGGCGGTCGCCAAGACCCGGCTGATCGTCGGTTTCGGCTACGACCCCGCCGCCCTCAAGGAACAGCGGCACCCGACGCGCGATGAGCTGGACGCCATCTCCACCGAGATGCCGGTCATGCTGGTGCACCAGTCGGCCCATTTCGGCGCGGTCAACTCCAAGGCGCTCGAGTTGGCCGGCTACACGGCGGCGACGCGTGATCCGGAAGGCGGAGTCATTCGACGCCGGGCCGGCAGCCAGGAACCCGACGGCGTGCTGGAGGAGTTGGCCTTCGCGGGCCTGGCCCTGAAGCTGTTGCCTGCAATCGGCCCGAACGGCGTGAACGTCTTTGCGCGCGAAGGGGCCAAGCTGTGGGCGCGCTTCGGCTACACGACGGCCGAGGAAGGCAAGGCCATCCCCGGGGTGGCCAAGGTCCTGAAGTCGATTGCCGATGAAGGCGGCTTCGAGATCGACATCGTGGCCTACTCGGACGTCCTCGCCGATCGCGACTTCATCAAGGCCAACAAGAGCGACACGTACACCAACCGTTTTCGCATCGCCGGCGCCAAGCTGACGATCGACGGCTCGCCGCAGGGCTTCACCGCCTGGCGCGACCGCCCCTACTACAAGCCGGTCGGCGACTACCCCGCAGGCTATTCGGGCTATGCATCGGCCACCGCCGAACAGGTGATGGGCGCGGTCCAGTGGGCGTCGGAAAACGGTGTCCAGATCATCAGCCACGCCAACGGGGAGCGTGCCTCCGATTTGTTGATTGCCGCGCATGCCGCCGCCCAGGCCCGGTACCCGACCGCCAGCAAGCTGCGACCGGTGCTGATTCACGGCCAGTTCCTGCGCCAGGACCAGGTGGCCAGCTACCAGCGGCTCGGCGTGATCCCCTCGCTGTTCCCGATGCACACCTACTACTGGGGTGACTGGCACCTGAATCAGACGCTCGGGCCGCAGGACGGTGCCAACATCTCCCCCACCGGATGGGTACGCCAGCGCGGGATGATCTTCACCAGCCACCACGATGCACCGGTGGCGTATCCGGACCCGATGCGCGTACTAGACGCCACCGTCACGCGCCAGGCCCGTGGATCCGGCCGGGTCGTCGGCCCGCATCAGCGGGTGGACGTGATCACCGCGCTCAAGGCGATGACGATCTGGGCCGCGTACCAGAAGTTCGAGGAAAAGAACAAGGGCAGCCTCGAGGTGGGCAAGCTGGCCGACATGGTGATCCTGTCCACCGACCCGACCGCGGTCGACCCCACCAAGATCGACGAGATCAAGGTGACCGAGACGATCAAGGAAGGCAACACCGTCTTCAAGCTCGACGCCAAGGAGCAGCGCAAGGCCGCGATGATGTCGCGCCCGGACCGTGACGGCAACGATGCGTTCGCGCGCTTTCTGACGGTACAGGCCAACTACCGCGAACTTGCTCGCGTGCCGTCGTTCGCGGTGCCGCCGGTTGGAGGGCGCGTGGCGCTCGATTCACCGCACGACAAGTCTTGTGTACTGGCCGTCATGGACGATCTGCTTTCGGCGATGCTGGCGCAGGAGCCAACAGGCATGCCAGCGAAGTAGACGCGGACGCACCCAGAGACGCAACCGCCCAGCGAGAGCCGGCGAAACCCCTCGTGTTCGGCATGAACACGAAGTGACGCCGGTCGACAGCCGTCCGCGGTACCGCCCCGCCCTTCGTGTATGGCGCTAATGCCCTGCAATGAGGCCTCCCCGTCACGCGCGAAACTCAGGCCGCGCAAGCGCCGCGAACGGCAGGTTCCTGGCGAGCAATCTGAACCCGACGACGGCTCGACCCGGCCAGTTCCAGCCACTGGCCAACGGCAGCTCTTAGGTATCGCACTGTGGCCGCGCGAGCCTCCACTGCTGACCTCCTCAGCAAGATTTCAATCGGTCTGAAATGACCACAGCTAGCGGCCGATGAGACGCGCCCCATCTGTAAGAGTCCCAATGCGGCCCCAATTGATGATCAGGCATCCGCCATGGATTGTTGGCGCCGACTGAAATTTGACCCACTGGAGGTGGGTCAAAAGTCGGTCGGCGCGGACACACGCGCCGCGCCTGGCGCGGACAAATGCTGCATCGGTAGGCGGTGAGCTGCCGCGCGCTCAAGCAGTGTCGGCCCCCCCCCAACGCCATCATTCCTTCGGCGGCCCCTTGCCGGACTCGCAGGCCTTGGCGCCGCAATCCGACCGGTTGACCAGCAGCGTCAGGATCTCGCTGCCGCGCTCGCTGGCGGCGTCGCTGCCGACGATGGCGACGCGGCCATCGGCCGTCGCCCGGTACTCGTGCACTACGTCGCCGAAGCTGTTGCGCTGTACGGCCACGCGCTGGCCTTTGCTGACAGTGTCGTTCAGCTTCACCTGCAGGGTCAGAAAGCCGCCGGCCACCGCCCGCACCGACTCGAGGTCGTTGCCGATGAAGACACTGGTGTCGGCCGAGGTGCGCCGCATGGGCCCGGCCACGATGCCGTAGTGGATGAGCACGTTCATATTGCCGTCCACGCCCATCTTCACCATCTCGGGGACGAACTTTCGTGCGCCGCCGAGTTCGGTGGTGACGGCCGGGATGCCGGCCTTGACCAGTGAGTACTCCAGTGTGCCAGGGTAGCCCGGGTCCAGCATGATCTGATCGGTCGGGAACAGCTTGGCCAGTTGGATCGATTCGGGGCTATCGCCATAGACGAACAGAAACTTGGCGAAGTCCGTGCCCGTGCCCCCGGTATGGTGGTCGACGGCCGCGTCCACGTTGCCCTTGATCAGTTGGTTCGTGATCAGCCAGGAATGGCGCTCGACGGTGTTGCCGTCCTCACGCCCAGGCCAGGTGCGGTTGGGGTTGATCTGGGCACCCCCCAGGTCGTTGATCGTCCAGGTGCGCGTGATGTTCATCAGGCTGGGCGGGCTGGCCCCCATGATGCCGATCACCGTGCCGGACATGCTGGTCGGGTCCAGCAGGGCCATCGTCTCCTGCACTGCGGCCACCGGATTGAGCTCGTCGCCATGAACACCAGCCACCAGCAGCACCCGCTTGCCGGGCCGCGCCCCCTTGGCCACCATCACCGGCACATACCAGTACTGGCCGATGCTGGTCTCAGAGGTACGGAACATGAAGCGATGGGCCTTGCCCGCCGCCAGATCGGCGACATCGAGGCGGGTGATCACGGGCACCCCCTCGATCTTGTCGCCAGTGAACACGGTCGCCGCATGAGCGATGGCCGACGACAGGAGCAGCGACACGCCCAGCAAGAGAGGGCGGGACAGGTATCTCGTCATGGTGGATTCTTCCGTCAGCGTTGCAAACGCACTGCCGGCGCATTCTGCGGGCAGAGGGTGCGTCGGCATGGTCGCCCCCGTCAAAAGCTCGATCGACATTTGCATCGGGCGATAACTGCCCCTTTTCACCGTGCCCGGACCGGGCCGGGTCGGGCACGACGCGGCCAGGCCAGTGTCTGCGGGACAGGACACTAGGCCATCGTCATCCCGTCCACCGGCCGTCCAACGCGATCTCCCGGCCACTGCTGTAGGCGGCCGCGTCGCCGGCATGAAGATGAACTCGTACGGCCATGTCCTACGGACGCGCAAGTTGCCTACGCCTGGATGACCGCGCTCATGCGCGCAACGTCGATGCCACGCAATCCGTGCGCCTCAGCCACCTGCCTCCAGTCGGCCAAGGCCTTGCGCAGCTGGGACAAGATGTCGTTTGCCTGGGCAGCGGTCAGTCGATACAGCTCTGCCGTGGCCACCACT
>JAFLDH010000100.1 GCA_017302505.1 Burkholderiales bacterium | reverse complement strand
AGCGCTTCCAGGTAGAAGTTCAGCTTGCCCAGGTGCTCGGGCTCGAAACGGTCCACCTTCAGCTCGATGGCCACCAAGCAGTTCAGGCCGCGATGGGAGAACAGCAGGTCGAGCGCGAAGTCGCGTCCGCCTACCTGCAGCGGGAACTCCGACCCCACGAAGCAAAAGTCGCGGCCGAGTTCAATCAGGAAGGTCTGAAGCCGGCCAAGCAAGCCGCGGTGCAGGTCGGCCTCAGTGTGTCCGGCTGGCAGTTCCAGAAATTCCAGCGCGTAGGCGTCCTTGAAGACAGTAGCCGCCGACTCACCGTGGATTTCTCTCACCGCTGGTGAGAGTTTTGCTGGCGCAAGCACCGCCTGCTCGAAGGCTCCCAGACGGATCTGTCGCTCCAACTCGCGCTTGCCCCAGCGCTGCTGCACGGCCATGCGAAGGTAGAACTCGCGCTCCTCGGCACGCTTCGACTGGCCCAGGATGATGAGGTTGTGCGTCCAAGGCAAGGCTCTCACCAGTGGTGAGAGTTTCGGGGCGTCGCGGTAGGTCTCGAACAGTTGCCGCATGCGCCACAGGTTCTGCGCCGAGAAGCCGCGCAGTCCCGGCTCCGTGCGTGCCAGGTGCTGCGCCAGACGGTCCACAACGCCATCGCCCCACTCAGCCGCTGCCAGCTTGTCGTTGATGTACTCGCCGATCTGCCAGTACAGGTTGATGAGCTCAGCATTCACAGCCTGGTGGGCGCGCTGGCGCGCAGCACGAATCAGATCCACCACTTTGCCGAACGCCGGCTCGACGGGCAGGTCCACCGCCGCGCCCGAGCGCGAATCGGGATGCGCCACCGCTGTCTTCTTGGCCATCTTGCGAGTGCTCATGCCAACCATTGTGCGTGAGGCCTGCCGTCGTGCCTTTCGACTTCGCGCCGGCGCTCTCGGCTACTGGAAGGCTCGGGGCGGCGCGTCGAATGTCTCGGTCTCAGGCACCGGCGACGCGCCCGCCAACTCGCTCGCGAGTCCAGGCCGCAGCCAGCCGCTGCACCTTGATCACCGCAACCCCTGCGTCCAGGGCGGCGGCGATCCCCCTCCCTCCCACCGCCCCATGCTCGCGCAACCAGAAGATCATCTTTTCGCAGGAGTCGAGATCGCCCAGCGCGCGGCACACGGTGGCCACCACTTGGCGGTCCAGGGCCAAGAACGCTCGGGGGTAGAAAAGCCGATTGCCGATCTTCACGGCGAAGACCTCGCCCCGACCTGCGGCCGGCCTCAACGCCTGCCTAGTGAGGCCCCAGGCTCGTGCGAGTTGTTCACCAGGGACGACGAGCCCTTCCTTGACCCATTGCACCTTGGTTGCCTCCCCACGCGCGAGAGCGCCGGCCAGGCCGGTTGGAATCGGCGACCGGGCCACCTGCGATCGCAAGCCGCCGGCCAAGCTTGAGGCGAACCCGTGGCGGCTGACCGCCCTTCGAAGGCTCTCCAGGTCTTCGGTCAGTCGTCCTACGGCCGCTTCGAGATGGGCGATGCGCCGAAGCAGTACAGCGGGGCTGGCGTTGGTTCCCATAGGGCGTCTTGCAGGCAAGAGCGATAGCAGAGAAAACGTAGCAATCGTAGCAAGCGGCGGTCTGAAGGCGGCGACCCCGAAGCGCAGCCGGTCCAAGCCCAAGAGCTGCCGCGCCCCTTTGACGCGGCGCGGCTGCCTTTGGTCGGTTCATGCCCGATGAACATGCGCCGGCGTGGCGCGTTGTCTTTCCCTTCCAGCACCCTTGTTCCATACTCGATTCGCTTCGTGGCTTCCGGCCACAGCCGCCCTCTGAGGCGTTCCGGCACAGCCGGCGTTAGCGGTCGTGACCCGCACGTAGATCCGCGCTGGGCCCTGCCCCGCCGCCGCCTCTTCAGGCGGTGAGTCCTTCCGGTGCCCGCCTGACAGGCGGCCGCACCGAACCCCAGATCCGTTCGCATCGGCCTACTGCCTTTCAGGCAGTCCGGCTGGTCGACGCACGACCGCATGCCGCCTCAGCGGCCCGCGGACCCCCTCCCACCGGGAGCTCACGCTCCCCAGGGGGGCGTGTGCTCTCTCCACATCACGGAGATCACATGTCCCCATCCAGCCAGGGTGGCTACACCCTTTCCTTGCCGGGCTTCGACACCGAAGCCCCCGCATACCCAGACCTGTTCGCTGAAGCTGCGGAGGCCCCTGCCGCTGCGGTCGATGTTCAAGCGGTCGTGGAAGTGCAGGTCCCCAAGGCATGGCGCCCCGCCATGTCCGCCGCGGCCCACACCGCGCAGTTGGTCGAGTGGCCGACATGGGACGACGAAGCCCTCGCCCACATCGAAGGCCAGGCCACCAAGTTCGAGGCCAACGTTTCGGCCATCAACGCGCTCCGGTCGATCGAGAGCGAAGCCAGGCCGGCGAGCGCCAGCGAACGCCGCGCCCTGCTGCGCTACACCGGCTGGGGCGGCATCCCGGCGAGCTTCAACGACGAGGGCAGAGATCCAGCCTGGGTCGAGCGCGCCGGTCGCCTGCGCCAGTTGCTCTCGGCCGACGACCACGACTCGGCGCGGGCATCGGTCAACAACAGCCACTACACCGATCCGCTCGTCATCCACTGGATCTGGGCGGCCCTGCGCCGCCTGGGTTTCCAGGGCGGCAACATCCTCGAACCGAGCGCAGGCACTGGGCACTTCCTGGGCTGCATGCCGGCCGACGTTGCCCAGCGCAGCCGCGTCACGGCGATCGAGCTGGACCGCATCTCTGGCCGCATCCTTCGCAGCCTCTACGGGGCATGCGGCGTTGATGTGCGGATCGGCGGCTTCGAGGCTGCGACTTTTGCCGAAGGAACCTACGACCTCATCCTGTCCAATGTCCCGTTCGGCCGCTACGGCGTGCTGGACAACCGCAACCGGCCTTACAGCCGAGCCAGCATCCACAACTGGTTCGTCGGCCGGGCGCTCGATGTGCTCCGACCTGGCGGCCTGGTGTGCTTCATCACCTCGACCTACTTCCTGGACGAGAGCGATTCGGGCATGCGCGCACACGTGGCATCCGAAGCCGACCTGGTCACCGCGTTCCGACTGCCCTCGGGCACGTTCGAGCGTATCGCGTCGACCAGCGTGCAGGCCGACCTGGTCGTGCTCAGAAAGCGCGCGCCGGGAGAGGCGGCGGCCGCAGCCGAGTGGCTCGACCTGGACTACGTTCCCAAGACGATGCTCCGGGAAGGCTGCCACGAGCAGTACCTGCGGATCAACCGTTGGTTCGTGCGCCATCCGGAGCATGTGCTGGGTCGCATCGACCGGGTCAGCAATGGCTTCCAGGCCGTGCCGACGGCCATGCTCGATGGAGACCTCGAATCCGCGCTGCTCGGCGCCCAGGCCCTGGTGCCCAAGGGCGCGTACAGCGTGCAACCCAAGGCCCCCGCCAGAACAACCCGGGACATCGTGCCGGCACCCGCTGGCACGCGGCCGGGATCGCTCGTGGTCAGCGAAGGCCGCATCGGCATCGTGGAGGGCGATCACGTCGTGGACCTGCACGACCGCCTCAACGCCACGGTCCGGCAACGGATCGCCGGCATGGTGGACATCCGCGATCGGGCTCGCGCGTTGCTCAGCGCACAGCTGGGCGCCACGACGGATCAGGCGCTGATCGAACTGAGGCGACGCCTGAACCAGAGCTACGACCGGTTCGTGGGCAAGCACGGCTACCTGTCCTCCCGTGCGAACGCCCTCGCCTTCCGGCGAGACCCGGACTATCCGCTGCTCCTGTCCCTGGAGCACTACGACGAAGAGGAAGAAGTGGCCACCAAGGCCGCGATCTTCTCGAAGCGAACGGTCTCGCCCGTCCGCGAGGCCACGGTCGCCGAGCATCCCGACGAGGCACTCGCCCTGTCGATGCAGTGGAAGGGCCGGGTCGATCCCGACTACATGGCCCGGCTGCTGCGGGCCACGCCCGAAGACGCCCTGGCGGACTTGTCCGCGCGCGGCATGATCTACCTGAATCCCGAGGGCGACCGGCACGAGCCGGCCGACGAGTACCTCTCCGGCAACGTGAAGCGCAAGCTGACCGTGGCCCTCGCCGCTGGCGACGCCTACAGGGCGAACGTGGCGGCACTGGAGAAGGTGATCCCCGAGGATCTGCCGCCAGGCGACATCGCGCTGCGACTGGGTGCGGTCTGGGTGCCGGCCGACGTGGTCGAGGCCTTCATCAAGGAGGTGCTCGGCCTGCAGGACACCGCCGTGCGCTACCTGGCGGTGGCCGGCACCTGGTCGGTGACCTTCAACGACTGGGCGGCCCGACAAAGCGTCGCGTGCATCCAGGAGTACGGCACGCGGCGCATGCACGCGATCGACCTCGTGCAGCATGCGCTGAACGTGCAGACACCCACGGTGCGCGACCCGCACCCCGAGAAGGACGGTGCCTACATCGTCAACAAGGAAGAGACGCTCGCGGCGCGCGAGAAGCTCGGCTTGATCCGGGACCGCTTCGCGGCATGGGCCTACGAGGACGCTCCGCGGCGCGAGCGGCTGTGCAGGATCTACAACGACCTGTTCAACTGCATCCGCCAGCGGGAGTTCGACGGCTCGCATCTGAAGCTGCCGGGCTTTTCGCAGTGCTTCGAGCTCCACGCGAGTCAACGCAACGCGATCTGGCGCGTCGTGCAGTCCGGCAACACCGGGCTGTTTCACGCGGTAGGCGCCGGCAAGACGGCCATCATGGTGGCCGCGAGCATGGAACTGCGCCGCCTGGGCCTGGCCAACAAGCCGGCCCACATCGTGCCGAACCACTGCCTCGAGCAGTACGCCGCAGAGCTGGTGCGGCTCTATCCCTCCGCCGCCGTGCTCATGGCGACGAAGGAGGACCTCGCCGGCGACCGCCGGCGGGAGTTCGTGGCGCGGGTGGCCACCGGCGACTGGGATGCGATCGTGATGACGCACTCCACCTTCGAGCTGCTGCCCATGTCCGCCGGCTTCACCGGCGACTTCATCAAGGACACCATCCGCGAGATCGAGATGGCGGTGCGCATGTGCAGCGCGGACAGCCGGTCCAACCGGATCGTCAAGCAGCTCGAGCGCATGAAGAAGACCTGGAAGATCCGGCTCGAACGCCTGGAGAACCAGGATCGCAAGGACGACTTTCTCTGCTGGGAAGCACTGGGGGTCGACTGGCTTGCGTACGACGAGGCCCACTCGGCCAAGAATCTGTTCCGCCACACCAAGATGGCACGCATCGCAGGCCTGCCGCTGAGCAACTCGCAGCGCGCGTTCGACCTGTACCTGAAGACGCGCCACACGATGAGCCTCTACCGAGGCGAGCACCGTGGCGTGGTGTTGGCCACGGCGACCCCGGTGGCCAACAGCATGGCCGAGGTTCACACGTTCCAGCGATTCCTGCAGCCCAACACGCTGCGCTCGCTGGGGCTGGAGCAATTCGACGCCTGGGCCGCCACTTTCGGGGAGACGGTCACGGCGCTGGAGATTGCACCTGACGGCAGCGGCTATCGGCTCAACACCCGGTTCGCGCGCTTCATCAACGTGCCGGACCTGATGACGGTGTTCTGCGACGTGTCGGACATCCGCACGCGCGAGATGCTGAAGCTGCCGGTGCCGATGCTGAAGGGCGACAAGCCCAGAACGGTAACGTGCAAGCCTAGCGAGCCACTGCGCGCCTTCGTGCGATCGCTCGTGAAGCGCGCCGAGCGCTTGAAGACCGCGCGGGTGGACCCGCGCGAGGACAACATGCTCATGATCGCCAGCGAAGGCCGCCTGGCCGCGCTGGACATGCGACTGATCAACAGGCGCCAACCAGCCGACCCCGGCGGGAAGGTGGCGCAGTGCGCCCGAGAGGTGCACAACATCTGGCAGGAGACTGCGAGCCTCAAGAGGGCGCAGCTGGTCTTCTGCGACCTGTCCACTCCCAAGAGTGGCATGGCGTTCAGCGTCTACCAGGCGCTGCGCGAAGAGTTGATCGAGCTGGGCCTACCGGCCGAGCAGATCGCTTACATCCACGATGCCGAGACCGACTCGCAGAAGGCACGCCTGTTCCGCCAGGTGCGCGAAGGCAAGGTTCGGGTGCTGCTCGGTTCGACCCCGAAGATGGGCGTCGGCACGAACGTGCAGCGGCGCCTCGTGGCCCTGCACGAACTCGACTGCCCATGGCGTCCGTGTGATGTGGAGCAGCGCGAGGGCCGGATCCTTCGCCAGGGCAACGAATGCGCGGAGGTGGAGATCATCCGCTACGTCACCGAAGGCAGCTTCGACGCGTACAGCTGGCAGACGGTGCTCACCAAGGCCAAGTTCATCGCGCAGGTGATGAGCGGGGACAAGGGCATCCGGTCTGTCGAGGACGTCGAACTCGCAACGCTGACCTACGCCGAAGTGAAGGCGCTGGCGTCGGGCAATCCGAAGATCATCGAGAAGGCTGGTGTCGACGCGGAGATCGCGAAGTACGCCTCGCTGCTGTCCGTGTGGCGCAACCAACGCTACGCGAACGAATCCGAGGTGGCCGGCTTGCCGATGCGCATCGAGAGCAACGAGCGGTTGCTCGCGGCCCTCGTGGCAGATTCCGAACGGGCGCACGCCGTTCTCGGAACGGACTTGGTGGTCAACGTCCACGGACGCACCCACCGCGGTCGTGAAGAGATCGGCGAGGTGCTCAGGGCGACCGTGCGAAGCGCGAGGGCATCGATCTCGCGGTCCGCGCGTGACGAGGTCATCGGCACCGTCGGGGCTTTCGAACTGTGCGTGTTCATCGGACGCGCAGAGGACGAGGTGCACCTGTTCGTGCGGGGCGCGAGCTCACACGAGTGCAGACCTTGCCAGACGGGACCGGCACTCCACGCCGGCTTGATCGAGACGATCCGCGAGATTGCGCCGCACCGCGATGACTGCGCCCAGCGGCTCGCGAGGATGCGCTCGAAACTCGAAGGCCTTTCGGCTGAACTGCAACGGCCCTTCGAGCACGAGGATCGCTTGGCCGCGCTGATCGCGAGGCAGCGTGAGCTCGAAGCCGAGTTGGATCTCGGAAAGGACGAAGTCGGCAGCAACGCTGTCGACGATGTCCCGGAGCAAATTGCAGCCTAGTCACTGCGCGCCCTGCCCCACTGCACATGCAGTGGGGCATTTTTTTTCCCGGGCAGTTGCGGCGAGTTCAGCCCACGTCGCGTTCGCTGCCGGCGTCGATGGCCATGAGGCTCTCGAACTCCGTCAACGGCAGCGTCGCCCAGTCCTCACCCAGCTCGCTCTTGGCGTAGTGCTGAATCACCATCACCTGGACCAGCGGCGACTGCCACTCACCGCGCGCAAGGCGCTTCATGATGCTCGGGCTGGGTGCCGTGTTTGCGTCCGCCTCGTCACGCACGCGCCGCACCCACTCCAACTGCTCCTCGGCGTCCAGCTTGGCGAACTGGTCGCGGATCAGGCTGAAGCGCCGGTGGCGCTCAGCGTCTTCGACATCGCGACGCGAAGCGGGCATCGCCGATGCCGCCCTGCTCTCGACAACCACGTGCGCCGTCTTCTCTGGTTCGGCGCCCTGCCCTGCCGGCGCCTCTTCGCGCGCCTTGTTCGCGATGATCGTGCGCAGGTAGGCGCCGGCGTTGCCGATGCGCGGGCGGTCCGCTCCGCTCAGGAAGCGCTCGTAGCGTTCGAGTCCTTCGGTTACGGCGACAACGCCGTAGGCGCGCTCGAGTTCCTCGATCACCGTGTCGCGGATGCTCAGCTTGCCGCCTCTCAGGATGTTCGTCACGTCGGGCGGCACCGGCGCGATCCTCTCGGGACGCCGTGCGCTCTTCTTGACCGCGAACTGAACGAACTCGACTTCACGGCCGCGCCTGAACTCGATCAACTCGATCTCGATGTCGCCGAGGTCGTTGATCTCCTTGATGGCGGGCGCAACAAACTCGTTCTTGAACTTGCGCCATGCGCGGACCTTGGAGGTCGGCGAGCTTCGCAGTGACTCGGCCCACCAGGACCAGTGCTGCCGGCTGGTGACGCCCGCGGGGCTGTCGCGGTAGCGGGCGCAGATCTCGTAGAGCGCCACCGCGCAGTAGGTGGTCAGCTGGCGCAGCACTGCGAAGTCGACCTGGGCCCAGCGGGAGGGGCTCACCAGTTCTTCCCGGATGGACGGCGGGTAGTACCAGGTGACCCAGTTCTCGCCTGCACGCTTGTAGACACGGACCTCGGCGAGCAAGTTGAAGATGCGCAACTCGTCGGTGATCTGAGCCGGCGAGGCGCCCTCCTCCTTGCCTTCGATGCCGAAGGTCAGCGGCAACTGCTGCTCGGACTTCGACAGTGGCCTCCACTCCACCTTCGTCGACACCATCTGGTCGATGTACTTCTTCGCATCGCTGGAGATGCTGTTGGTCGCACCGAAGCCGCGAAGGATGGAATTCAACGGCGCAGCGAAGCCGCCGTCTGCACCCTCTGTTCCGGCCGCTGCCTGCATCTGGGCAAGATGCAGCATCACCGAGTACGCTTTGCGTCCGGTGACCGTCAACGAACGGTTGGTGGGCACGATCGCCAGGGCTATGACGGACTTGTGCAGCATGCCCTGCACCACATCCATCTGCCTCACGATTGCCACACTTCCCATGCGTCCATTCTAGGGCGCCGACCTCGGGCAAGTGTCCGGGTTGACCAGCGTCTTTCGGACGCGACACCTGCAACTCGATGAGCGATCAGAACTGAGTAACTTCCGAGCGACTACGGGCCGGAAAACCCGGACACTTTGGGCGACTCGTGGGCGCGACGGACGACCTCTCGAGAACGGTGGCTGGGGTCGAAACAGGGCCTGAAAACTTGGACGCCAAGTTATCCACAGGCGGAAAAGTTATCCCCAGGACTTCCCGGACGCCTTCAACCAGGTTCACGGACGCTTCCGCAGCCTTGTCCGGACGACTGGCGCCGGGAGTCCGGACGGAGAGCCGGCTAACTTATTGATTTCAAATGACTTTCTGGCAGAGAAAGTCTTGAACTATTGAACTTCTAAAACTGATCGACGACTGACCTTGGAGGAAGTATTCAAAACGTCCTGAAATCCAGGTTCTTCGCAGTCCGAGCACTGGCTTGTCTGCGATAGACGTGGAATTCATCGATGTCTTGAAAAAGCACTGTCTCACGTAGAATTGCGTTCATTGTCATAGCGCACTGCAAGGAACGCATGGATCCGACCACACAGGGGCCCCTGGCGACCCACCCAATCTCGCTGAAGGCCATCACCGAGCAGGCCGAGCGGGCAACGTCCATCGTGGCGCAGGCTCGCGGTGTGATGCTAGCGCCGGATGCCCGCAAGCTGCCGCCGACGTTCTCAGCGACCCAACTGATCGAGCGCTTGAAGATCGAGCGTTCCCAGTACGACTATCGCGTGCGCAATCCTGGCGACCTGCCGACCGGGCGGCTGACGTCGACGGGCGCCCGTCGCGAGTTCGCGCTCTCAGAGATGCGGCAGTGGGCCCGGCACTACCGGGCTGACCATCTGCGGCCCGAAGGCGGCGAGGCCATCACGATCTCGACGGCGCACTTCAAGGGCGGAAGTTCGAAGACGACCACAGCAACCACCCTCGCCCAGGGGCTGAGCATGCGTGGCCACAAGGTGTTGGTGGTGGACGTCGACCCGCAGGGCAGCATGACGACCCTGTTCGGCTTCCTGCCGGACGCCGAGGTCGACGTTACCCAGACGCTGCTGCCGCTGTTCAGTGGCGACGTGTCGGACGTGAGCTATGCGATCCGCCCAACCTACTGGGACGGCGTGGATCTGGTGCCGTCCTGCTCCCCCCTCTTCTCGGCCGAGTTCATCCTTCCGACGCGACAGTTGAAGGAAGCCGCTTTCCAGTTCTGGCGCACGCTCGACTACGGGCTCGACCCCATCCGGTCGAAGTACGACGTGATCATCTGCGACACGCCGCCGTCGCTGTCGTTCCTGACGGTCAACGCCCTCATGGCCAGCGACGGCATCATCATGCCGCTGCCACCGAGCAACCTGGACTTCGCGTCGAGTGCGCAGTTCTGGGATCTGTTCAAGGATCTGGCCGACGACTTCGCCGGACGGGGCGCCGGCAAGGACTTCGCGTTCATCAACATCCTGCTGTCCAAGGTGAAGTACGCCGCACCCAAGGACAACACCGGGCAATCGACGGCGATCATCCGCGAGTGGATCCAGGCCGCCTACGCCGAGCGCGTGCTGCCGGTCGAGATTCCAGACGTCGAGGCCGTCCGGACCGCGAGCAAGGAGTTCGGGACCGTCTACGACGCGACGCGCGACAACGCTTCGACGCGCACCTTCAAGAGCGCCTTCGAGGCCTACGATCGGTTTGTGGACCTGATCGAGCAGCAGATGGAAACGTTCTGGCAGCGCCAGGTGGGAGGTTGAGGTGGCCACGCAAAAGAAGGGGCAGGGAATCGCCTTCAAGATTCCGGACCATGTCGAAGCGCCCGCAGTAGCTGCGGAGCCGCAGGCCGATGCCAAGCCGGCCGTGCCTCGCACCGGGGTGGGGATGCTGTCCCGGATGCTGTCTGGCGCAGCCGCCGACACGGAAGCGGTCTCGAAGCTCAATGCCGAGATCGAGAAGCTCAAGTTGCAGGTCGGCGAGCAATTGATCGACCCGCGCCAGATCGTGTTGACGCGCTGGGCCGACCGCCACGCGGATTCGTTTTCGAGTCAGGCCTTCATCGAACTGAAGCAGGAGATTGAGAGTGCCGGCGGCAACGTGCAGCCGATCAAGGTGCGACCCGCTCGCGGTGCCGCGGCTGAGCAGGCGGACGGGCCTCGGTTCGAACTGGTCTACGGCTCTCGTCGGACGCGCGCGTGCCTCGAACTGGGCCTGCCGGTGCGTGCGGTCGTCGACGAGAACGTCGACGACCAGGCGCTCTACATCCAGATGCAGCGGGAGAACCGCGGGCGGTCGAACCTGTCGGCGTGGGAGCAGGGCGTCAGCTACCACAAGGCGCTGAACGAGGGCTTGTTTCCCAGCGCGCGGCGGCTGGCCGAACAGATCGGCCTCGACCACAGCAACGTGGCCAAGGCGCTTCGTGTGGCCGAGTTGCCGCAGGAGATCGTCGGCGCGTTCCGCAGCCCGGTCGACATTCAGTTCCGTTGGGCCGTCGCGCTGGACAAGGCCTACCAGCAGGATCCGGACGCGGTGCTGTCGGCTGCCCGTTTGCTGGCCGGCCGCGCGCCGAAGCCGGCTGCTGCGGAGGTGTTCCGCAGCTTGACCGAGGCGGTGTCGGCGAAGGGCAAGGCCAAGGCAAAGGAAGCTTCGCGGGCCTTCGTGATTGCCGATGGAAAGAAGGGCGTGATCCGAGCGGGGAAGGGTGGTGCAGTCACCGTGGAACTGCCTCGTGGTGTCCTGCCGCCGGCCCGCTGGGCAGCCTTCGAAACGGCCCTCCAGAAGTTGCTTTCGGACCTCCCGGAAGCACCGTAAAGGGTGTCCGTGGTTCCGTACCACGGACACCATCGACCCTCTTGCCGAAGCTCAATCCGGACCAATTCCGGCGAGTCACGGGTCCCAGAAGCGCCGTCCCGATCGGCCTTCAAATGCGCTCCGTGGTACCGTACCACAGCGCTCCAGAATGCCCCTTCCAGGGGCCGCCGACGGGGGGTGTGGTTCGGTACCACACCCCGCCTCCGCAGGCCTACTTTGGGGTGGTGGACGCCGCTGATGCCCTGCGGCGCGGCGCTTCTTCAGTCCCCGATCCGGCCGCCCGCTGCATCGCCCGCATCCCCCGCACGAGGTCCACAGCGTCCGCCTTCACGTAGACAGAGGTCACGCGAAGGTCGGAGTGCCCAAGCAGGCTCTGCAGCACCTGGGGCTGCATCTGCTTCACGGCGGAATTGGCGAAGGTGTGACGCAGCCAGTGAGTCGATGCGTTCAGGAAGTCCGCCGAACCGGGGGCGCCATCGCGCGCAGCGGCGGCAACGGCCACTTCGCGAAAGAACCGGCGCAGCGCCTTGTAGATCGCCGAGCGCTCCAAGGCGCCGTAGCGGTCAGCCTGCGACGGCAGTTCGCGATTCACGAACGGAACGCCGAGCCGGTCCAGATTGCGCCGCGGGGGAGGGCGCTTGAGGATCCCGACGAGGGGCCGCCAGGCCTGTTGGTGCTCTGCCCGCAACGCGTCCTGCAATGCCTGCCCCACCCCCTCATCGGGCCTGCTGTCGAGTTCGTGGCCAGTTCCTGCCATGCGCTCGCCTGCCGCGGTCGTCGGAAGGCTGTTGGCCGCCTGGACTCTCTCCACACGTGAGTCGAAGCCCAGGCCTGCAGCGTCCATGTCCCGGTGGTGCTGTTCGAGCAGCGTCTTGATCTCGTCGAAGACCATCACCGTCCGGGGCTTCCCGCCCTTGCCGATGACGTCCAGCAACCATGCCTCCTGCCCATCCACCAGTTCCCGCCGGAAGCCCTTCAGCCGGGTCGTGGCCATCTCCGACAAACGAAGGCCGGTGGTGCTGCCGAGTTCCAGCAGCAACTGCAGGCGCCGCCGCTCGGGAGTGTCCGGCTTTTCATGTAGCACCTCCATGGCGAAGGCCCACTGGCGCTCGCTCAGGGAACGGCGAACGTCGATGCTCGGCTTCAGCAGGCCCAGCGTCCGGCCCAGGTTCGCCATCGCATTGGCCCGCAGGTACCCCTTCTCGTGCATGGCGGAAAACATGCTGCCCAGCACGGTGAACTCGTGGCGCTGGCTATTCCGCCCCAGCGGGCCGCGGAAAGGCCTCCAGGAGGCGTCCTCGCGCCTCACCTTGCGCTCCTGCACCCAATCGGCCGGCGGAGCCGCCAGGAAGGCCTGGTAGGCCTGCAGATCGGGCTCCTGGAGCGAGGAGAGGGCCTTGCGCCGGACGTGGATGCACCAGAGGTAGAAGCGCTCGGCGATGCGCGTGTAATCCCGCCGGGTCTGCCCCTGGTACCGGCTCAGCCACTGGCTGATCGCCTGAACATCGGTCTCCGCGCCCCAGACGTTGGCCTCATGTGATCGAAAGGCGCCCTGACGGCCAGACAGGGCATCGGACAAGGTGCCGTCGACGATCGGGACCAGGGCGAACGGCTCTGCACCGGCCACCCCCCGACCCGTCAGTTCCCGCCGGCGCAGTAGCGCCAGGTCGGTCTCGGGGCGCCGGGCCGACTCCTTGAAGGGCCGTCCGCCGGCCTCGGCGATGGGAGTCAGCCACTCGAGCAACCGCCGGGCCCGAACGACGCCCATCCGGGGCACCCGGCGGTGCCACCGGAACCCGTAGATGTTGATGTAGTTGACCAGGTCGCCGAGCGACTTGACGCCGACCTTGGCCAGGTCGCGCGGGATGCCGGAGCCGAGCCAGAAGCCAGCCTCGTCGTCCAGGCCGGCCTCACGCGACAGCACGCGCTCCAGCGCCGCAAGGGCCTCGACGACCGCCTTGCGTTGGGTCGCGGATAGCCGCGGGGTGTTCGCGGCAGACGACCCCTCGACGAGTCGCGAATGAGTCGTGGCGGACAGGGCAGGGGAGGACGGGGCGGCCAAGTGTCCGGCTTTTCCTGCCCCGGTCTGGCCCGCCGCCGCGTCCTCGCCGAACTCCTCGCCGTAGAGCTCGAGCCACTCCGCTTCCGTGTAGAAGTCCTCGTCGATTCCGGTCGCACCGCAGTACTGCGAGCGCCATTCTTCGAGGCTAGGGGAGGGTGGCCGGCTTGATGCCGGCCTCAGCGCCACCTCGGGAGTGCTGATGTGTCCGGCTTTTCCTGCCCCTCGTCCGGCTTTCGCTACGGCAAAGTCGGGCAGGGCGCGCAGGGCCGGCAGCGCCACCGCCAACTCCGAACCGCAACCCCGCGCCTCGCCGGCGTGCTCGATCGCCGCGACGACCAGGCGCAGACGGGTGGCGAAGTGGCGACGATCGCTGGGCCCCCCGGTGAAGGAGAGGTAGAGCCGCCAAGCGCGCTCGAGGTCGACCCCGTCGAGGAGGGCGCGCAGAAATGCGAAGTGATGGCGGCCGAGCTCGCCGCTGCCTTCGCGCAGCAGACGGGTCTTCGCGCCACGCGGACGGCCACGGCGCCGCGGCGGCACGCTGGCGTTGGCGGTGAGCTGGCCAGGGGCCGGCGCTACCTCTGAAGCCACCACCTCCGTAGGCATGAAAAAGGGGTCCCCCAAGAGCGGTACCCCCACTATAGAAGAATTTTCGCGATGTCCTGAGAAGTGTTCTTATCAGGACGTCATTT
>JAFLDH010000010.1 GCA_017302505.1 Burkholderiales bacterium | reverse complement strand
CGGCGAGCATCAGGTCCTGATCAAGCAAAGGGTTGAAGCCCCGCACGAATTCGCTGAACTGGTCCACGCCGAACAGGGTTGCGATCAGTTGCCGCTGGTCGCCCGGCGTCCGCGCGGCGATGCGGGCAAAGTCGTCAAGGCGGTTCTTCTCGATGAAGCAGAAGCGGTATTCGGCTTCATCTGGCTGGACAGCCTGGGGCTGGTCTTCCACCCGGGACGATAGGACAGGCGCGACATGACGGCGCAGGCGAACGTTGTTGCAGTAGATCCTTTGGTCCACCCGTTTGACTTGCGCCTCGCTGATGGAGCCAAGCATCGCGACTTCCAGTGCCTCGCAGAAGCTGCTTTTGCCAGTGCCGTTCGCACCGTAGACCAGGGTGATGTCATGGCTGAGGTCGAATGTCTCCTGACGCATTGACCTGCCCCCCACCAGCCGTACCAGTCTGAAGTTAGTGAAGTCCGTCAACCACCAGGAGAATGACGGACATGAAGAAGAGCAGATTCAGCGAGGAACAGATCATTGGGTTCCTGCGGCAAGCCGAAGCGGGCATGCCGATCAAGGAGCTGTGCCGCAACGGCGGCTTCAGCGATGCCACTTTCTACAAGTGGCGCGCCAAGTTCGGCGGCATGCAGGTCTCTGAGGCGCAGCGCCTGCGTGAGCTCGAATCCGAGAACGCCAAGCTCAAGCGACTGCTGGCAGAAGCCCACTTGGACATGCACGCGCTCAAGAGCGTTCTGGGGGTAAAGCGCTAGCCCCACAGGCCAGGCGCGAGGCGATCCGGATCATGGTCAGTAAACACCATTTGTCCGAACGCCGCGCGTGCTGTCTTGTGGGGCTTTCCCGCGACAGCTACCGCCATGCGCCGCAGGCCGATCAGGCCACGCAGGATCTGCACGAGAAGATCGTGGAGATCGCGCATGTGCGCCGCCGCTTTGGCTACCGGCGTATCCACGACCTGCTGCGCCCGCAGTTCCCCGGGGTCAATCACAAGCGCGTGTACCGCCTCTACCGGCAGGCCAACCTGGCAGTGCGCCGTCGCAAAAAGGGTAAGCGCCCTGTCAACGAACGTGTGCCGCTGCAACTGGCGCGCACGGTCAACGAGGTCTGGAGCATGGACTTCGTGAGCGACAGCCTCTCGGGTGGCCGGCGGCTGAAGTACCTCACCGTGGCCGATGACTTCAGCCACGAGAGTGTTGAGATCGCGGTGGACTTTGGCATCTCAGGTCAGTACGTCACCCGGGTGCTGGATCGCGCTGCGCTGTTCCGTGGTTACCCGCAGGCGGTGCGTACCGACAACGGCCCGGAGTTCACCAGCCGGGCCTTCATGGCTTGGGCGCAGGCGCATGGCATTCGCCACATCCTGATCCAGCCTGGGCGCCCCATGCAAAACGGCTACATCGAGAGCTTCAACGGCAAATTCCGTGACGAGCATTTAAACGAAAGCTGGTTTGAGACCCTGCATCAGGCCAGGACGGCTGTGGCGGTCTGGCGAACGGACTACAACGAGGTCAGGCCACACAGCAGCTTGGGACGCATGCCACCGGCTCGTTTCGCCGAGCTGCATCGCCAGCGCGCTGGCGATGCAGCTCAATCCCCATCAACCCAAATACCCATCGAGTAATCTTGAACCCGGACTTCCACTTTTGATTGGTACGTCTACAGGGGGCAGGTCAGCATGAAGCCCCGAAACGGCCCGACGTCGAGCTGATGCAATCTCCCGAGGGCCGGCCCGGCTTCGGGGTCACCCAACTCTCCGTCGAATGCGGCGGGCGTCTGCGCCAGATGCTCAACAGCCAGTGGTGCGAGGCGCGTGGATCGCCCGCGTCGTGCAGCGCCCACCTCCGCAAGGGGCTGCAGGTGGTCGAGTACCACGCGCGCAAGTCGGCGCACGTCGTCGTGCACCTGCCGCTGCGCCAAGTGCACCAGGAAACGTTGGTATTCCGAATGAATGCTTGCCATGTAGCCCCCCCCTACACAGACAGACGCTCTGAGTCGCGTCTTGGTGTTGTTATCTGCCGTCTACAACTCAGTCGCCTGATGATCGCGGCCTATATCTTCATGGCGTGCTGTCGTTCAGCGCGCACGGTGGTCCATGATTAAGCACTCAGCCTTGATAAATTACAGTCCGCCAACACCCACCGAACGCGCCGTCACTTCGTCAGCCACTGACCATAGGCTTCCACGTCGATCATGGGAACGGTTCCACTGAACTGGAGCTGGGCGATCAGCTTGAACAGAAACGCCGTGGCCGGCTTATTTTCGTTGATGTAGCTGTAGTTTCCGCTGGCAGGGTCGTGAAAGAAGTGTCCATGGGCGGCGACGCAACCGACGTCAAGACGCCCATCGGCCAACTCGGCTTTCAGTGCCTTATCCATCGAGGGTCCCAGGGCGGGACTCCATTCGCTCTCGAAGGTGAGCAGGCCGCCAAGTATCGGAATGAGCGGTTTGGCCGGATAAGTTCCACCGGCGTGAGGGATAGGCAGGCTCGTGCGGTGCAACCTGCGCACGCTGGCCACTTTCTCTTGCGCATAAGCGACCAACGCGGCATCAGCGGTTTGCTTGGCCTCGAACACGGCATACACGCTTTCGGCAGGGATGATCGTCTCGTTCTCGTAGGTGAAAATGAACGGCGAGTACTGCCGGTCAAACACCACGACGTCGATCTGCTGGCTGAAGTTTCCCAAGCTGTCCACCACGTGCGCCTTGGCCGCTTGGTATCGTTTTGGAAGATACGTGTCCAGCATGCTGATCCAGACGTTTTCACTGGCATCGCCTTTCGTGCCCGGATGCGCGAAGCTCTTGCGCACCACGGACAGGCGCTGCTGGATATCGTCATGCAACGACGACAGCAGTTGGGAAAGCGACCATTGAGACATGCTCTACCTCGATTGGATGGTGGGAGAACCGGGGACTTAGGACAATGGAAACTTCGGTCCAAAAAGCGTGCGCCAGGCACGAAGCGCTTCAAGGTTACGTCCCCGCCGGCTATGGTCGATGGCAACTGCTGCGTCACGACTTGCTTGGGCCAGCAATTCCTGCGCTCGCTGCTTGCGTGCGGCGTCCATGTCGTTGCTGATCGCCGGACCCAAACCTGCAGGATCGAGCCACTCGTCGTGGACGCGGTCTGCGAGCGTGGCGAAGAACGACTGGATCTCGCGATCAAACGAGCCTCCCCAGCCACCGTAGAGGCATTCCAGCGCCATGACCTCAATGAGGAAAGATGGCTTTACCGGCTTGTCAGTACCGTGCTTGGGATTGTTGTTCCAGTACTTCACCATGCGCACGAGACCCTTCCACTCGTTCCCGTAGGCCTGATGCGCCGCCGTTGCTTGCTCCTTGTGGATTTCAGGATCCGTCTTGATCCATTTTCCGGAAGCCGAGTCGGGGATCTCGTATTCGCTTCCCGTGTCGAATGCCGGCACGGCATCCACACTGACCACGCGGTAATCAGTATTGTCTTCAGCGTCGATGTGCACGCCGAAGTCAACGTTGATCGAACGCGCCTGCTTGCGGACGGCAGCGGCACCATACTTTTCTACCAACGCCGCATGAAAGTCATCCAGCACGACAGACGCGGCCTTGCCGTGATAGTGCTTCTCCGAATCCTTCAGCACGAAGAAGATGTCAATGTCTTTCAGAGGCTTGGTCTTTGTGTACCGCGCATAGGAGCCAGTCAAGAAGCTGCGGGCAATCCCGAACTTGGTCTGCAGGTAGTCCCGCACTTCATTCTGGCGCTGCGAGGCGTTCTTCTGTTCGCGCTCGTTGAGTTCAAGGCGCGATTTGAACTTCCGGAAAGCTTCATCGATCGATAGCATCAGCGCTGCCTCCAATATCCGGCCTGCCCCGCCAGGCCACTGTGTTCGACGGTCGAGCCGAGGCTCTGCTTGACCATCCCATCTGTTGACCGGTAGCTACCCTTGCTCCAGCCGTCCACATCTGGACGTTCTGGCTTCGTGTCCAGCAAGAGCTTGTACTTGGCCTGCGAAGGCAGCAGTCCAGCCTTCTTGATCGCGTATTTCAATTGTTCGGTATCCGTCCAGAAGCTGCCGTCTCCATCCGACCAGCCGTACACGATGTCAATGTCCCATCGAGTGACTAGCTTGTCTGTCGCTGGGTCGTAGACCTCCAGGATGACTTTTCGCAGATCGCCAGTTCCGAGCCAGGTCTTGATCGCGCGCGTGTTGCTCTCCCATCGATCGGCGAAGAACTCGGGATCCAGACCACTGAGCCGGATGATGTCCTTGAGGCTCTTGAGGATGTTGTCCGTCACATACGTGACCGAATGCGTGTACGAGTAGGTGGCGACGGTACTCATGACTTGAGGAACCCTCCAAGGTCGAGCGAAAGCGCCTGTGCACTGGCGGACCGTTCGTCGGTGGCAATGCCCTGGGTCATGTCCCTCGCAGTGATGCGTGTGCTGTGCTTTTTCAGAGACGCCTGAACCCAGGTGAGTTCGTCCTTTGGGCACGGCAGAGACACCGCCCAGTCGCCCTTCAGCGGCTCGAAACCCAGCGCGTCTTCGCTGGCATCGCTGCCATCGATGGCATCCTCGTCGAAAAGGCAGTAGATGCGGGTTCGTGGCCCGTCACAGGTCGCCACGATGGGCGCACCCTTGGGCGCCTGATCGGTGATCAGGCTGGCCGCTACTCCTGCTACCGCTTTGAGTTCCGTGCGAGCGGCACTCTCTTTACCCTGTGTGAGCAGCTCAACAATAGCGTCCCAGGTTTGCAGTGCATCGCGATGCGGGCTGCTTCGGAACGTTCGACTGACGACAGTGGTCATCGTTGCTTTCCTCCTTGAAGACGCGCTTGCTTGGCTTGGCCGATCGCACTGCGCAGATGATCGATCGACAACTTGTTGGGATCGATTGCCACTTGGGGATCTGCGGCAAGCGCGTTTGCTACCACCTTTCGGATGGCGCGGCCGTCCAGCCCCACGCATTCGCCGACGCAAGCGTCGAACTGGGCCCCCGAGGCAATTTTGCCGATGTGCGGAAAGGTCTTGGCCAGCCCCTTCAAACACTCAATGAGTATCTGTTTGCATGCCTCTTTGCCCGGCAACGGCACCTCCATCACCATGTCGCAACGAGACATGAAGGCGCTGTCGACCGCTTGCGGGAAATTACTGGTGGCCACGAACAACAGATGCGGGTGTTGCTCGGCAAGGATGTCCAACTGAACCAGCACCGCGTCTGTCGCACGATGGACGTCGACGGGATTGGCCTCCAGGCTGAGCTTCGATCGGTCCGCTGCAAGAGTCTCAACTTCGTCGAGCAGCACGATGGTAGGCCCCACCGCGGCAGCTTCGGCGATAGATTGCGAGAAGAGTTCCGCCACTGCGCGCTGTGTCTTTCCCATCGCAGAACTGGTCAGCGTATGAGGATCGACTTCAAGCAAACGAAACTTCCCCGAAGGGAACGATTCCGCCACGCGGTGCGCCAGGCCGCGCGCCAATGATGTCTTTCCCGTTCCCGGTGGTCCCACCAGCAGAATCACACCATGCAGCGGCAACACCGTGCGCTCCACCTTGGGTCGTACCGTGAAGTTGACGATCGCCTGAGAGAGCAGTTGCTTCTTGCGCGCCTCGTCCATCACGATTGAATCCCACAGCGCGCCCAGCGAGGCGTCCGGCAGCTTCCAGCTTCGGTGGATGCCTTTCGGCAGGGATACATCCGTCGGGGGATTCTTGGTCATCCGTGTGTCTCAACAGGTCAGAGGATGGTGCGGTAGCCGGCAAGTACCTTGGTGGTCTGGACCAGGCCTTGGCGCAGCAAGATATCGAGATAGCGATCGACGTCGATCGTCGGGTTCCTAAGTTGGGCGCGCTGGCGCTGTGCGGCCGAGACGACTGCAGCCGCATCCAGATCCAGCAAGTTGTCCACGAACTCATCCGGGTGCTGCGATTCGATGCCGTAGGGCGCCAGCAGCTCATTCGGGAAATCTCGCTGGTTGAATGTCACGATCACACTCGCCCCACAGCGAATGGCGGCGGCCAGCACGTGGCGGTCGTCCGGATCGGGCAAGGTCAGACCGGCCGCGAGCGATTCGTACCCTTCTACCAATCCATCGGGGATGGCACGATCCATCAGGTCAGACGTTCGGTCGACTTGCGCCTTGGTGAGATCGGGCCGATTGATCAGCAGGTTGCGTTTCCACTCCTCGTGAATGGTTTGGCTCCAGCGCGCTCGGAACCGACCGGACAGCCCCAGCCACATCAAGAAGTCCCGCAGCGGCGCGGGATATAGAACGCATGCGTCATAGACGGCCGTGAAGGGGGAATGCCTCATTCGTACCCCATTCCCAATTCTTGCGACTGCTGGATGAGTTCAGCCATCGCCTGCTCGCTGGCGCGCTCACGCGCCTCCTTGTACTGCATCAGGTCGGCAAACCTCACCCGGCGGTGCTTGCCAGTCCGATGAAACGCCAACACCCCATCTTCGAGCAGCTTGACGAAATGCGGACGGGACACGTTGAGCAGGTCCGCGGCCTCCTGTGTTGTCAGCTCCGCATGGACAGGCACCACCTTCACAGCATTGCCATCGGCCAGTTCGGCCAAGATGTCCACCAACAAACGCAAAGCCGAGGTCGGCAGCTCGACTTGGTGCGCCTGCTTCTGGTCATCGAAAATCTGGATGTGCTGAGTTTCAAACTGCGTCGCTAGATAGGCAGCCAAGGCGCGTTGCCCCTGCACGGCTGCCTTCACCTCACCCTCGGCGGGCAGAGTCATCTTGGATTGGGCAGTAACGGTCATGGGTATCTCCTGGGCGAAAACGGGTTGCGATCCACATCTTAGTCGAAATAAACGAAAAGCGCAATAAACGAAAAGCGCAATAAACGAAACGGGGCGCCGATCTCGGCCGTTCGGCCGCCGTCATTCGCCTCCGCTTCAATAGGGGAACGAGCCAGTTCGGATTGTTTGCGGCCTAAAACACCGCTGATCTCCAGGATCTGGCCATTGCTGATCACACAGGAATGGCGCGATGTTGGCTCCGATCTGGCAGCGCGCCGCGCATCGCGGCGTGCCCACTTTTCTCGTGACGGCCCTGCTGCTGGGTCAGTCCCCGATGGCGTTGGCCGAGTCCCCCGCACAGCGCCAGGAGCTGGTGGCCGCACTGCGCCAGCTCGATGCGCTGGAGCGCACCGTCGCCGACAGCGCAGCGCACGCCCCCATCCGGCCGGGCGAGCGCGACCACTTCGATTACCCGCGGCTGCTGGCTGACCTGGCGCGCGTGCGCACCGGCATCCAGGCCCATCTGACACCTTCGCGTGCCCAGCCGCGCGACCTAGACGAACTGGCCGGCGACTACCGCACCGAGCGGGTCACCCTGCCCGCCCCGACGACTTCTGCGGAAGGCAAGCCATGAACGGCGCCCAGGTCTCGGCATTTCAAGCCAACAGCGGCATCGCGCCTTCGGCGATGGCGACCGTCCTGGTCGGCGTCGTGTTCGCGGTCCTGCTCGTGTGGGGCGTCTGGGCCATCCGAACGGCCTACGTGGGGTGGTCCGAGAGCCGCCTCAACCAGCGCCAGTTCCTCGGCGTCTGCATCCGCTTCGTCGCGATGTACCTCGTCCTGAGCTTCTTCCTCCTCTCCTGACCTGAAAGGCACGACCATGCAAAACCGCATCCTCCATTCCCGTCTTGCCCAGCGCGCCGCTGTGGCACTGGGCGCCGCCGCGCTGCCCGCGCTGTCGTTCGCGCAAGGCTTGCCGCAGTTGGAAAACCCGACCCGCGGCACCGGCAACGGCATCATGGAAACGATCAGGAACTACGGCTACGACATCATCATGCTCGTGGCACTCCTGGTCGTGGCGTCGATGTTCATCGGCGTCTGCTACCACGCCTACGGCACCTACGCGGAAATCCACACCGGCCGCAAGACCTGGGGCCAGTTCGGCCTCACCGTCGCGATCGGTGCCGTGCTGCTCGTGATCGGCATCTGGCTGCTCACCGAAGCCACCGGCATCCTGTAAGGCGAGGCCGGTATGTCCGAGCAGCAGCACGTCCGTGCGGACGGGACAGTCACGTTCCTTCCGCACCGGCTCAACCGCCACCCCGTTGTCGTGCGCGGTCTCACCGCCGACGAACTGTGGATCTGCTGCGGCCTGTCCGGCGCCGCCGGCCTGCTGGTCGGCGCGCCGCTGTCCTGGGTGTTCCGCACGATCGCCATCGCGCCGACGTTCGTCGTCCTGGGCGTGGCCCTGGGCGTCTTCATCGGCGGCGGCATCCTGCGCCGCCTCAAGCGCGGGCGCCCCGACACCTGGCTGTACCGGCAACTGCAATGGCGCATCGCCACGCGCCATCCGCTGATGGCCGGCTGGGTGGGCGGCCACGTGCTGATCTCGCGCTCCGGCTTCTGGTCCACCCGAAGGTTTGTGGCAAGGGGCGCGCGATGAGCCGCTTCAAGAACGAGATCACCCACCTGCAGGCACACATCAAGACACTTCGCCTGGGTGCTGGTGCGCTGGTCATCGTCGCCCTGGTCATGGGCGGTGGCTGGTGGAGCGCGCCGCGCGACCTGACCATCCACGTCCCGCCCGACCTGCGCTCCGGCAGTACCCGCAAGTGGTGGGAAGTGCCGCCCGAATCGGTCTATGCGTTCACGTTCTACGTGTTCCAGACCCTCAACCGCTGGCCGACGAACGGCGAAGAGGACTACCCGCGCAACCTCCACACGCTCTCGCCGTACCTCACCCCCTCCTGCCAGGCCTTCCTGCGCGCGGACTACGACTACCGGCGCAGCACGGGCGAGCTGCGCCAGCGCGTGCGCGGTATCTACGAAATCCCCGGCCGCGGCTATGGCGACGACCCCACGGCGCGCGTGCGCGTGGTCTCCGACCGCGACTGGGTGGTGACGCTCGACATCACCGCCGACGAGTACTACGGCGCCGAGCAGGTCAAGCGCGCGCTCGTGCGCTACCCGGTGAAGGTCACGCGGGTGGACGTCGATCCCGCCCGCAACCCGTTCGGCCTGGCGCTGGACTGCTACGACGGTGCGCCGCAGCGCATCAGCGCCCCGGAACCTACGCGCCCGGCGCCTGGCGGCCTATCTCCGCAAGCGCCCCAAGGAGAAAACACCCCATGAAGCATCCTGTACTCACGCTGCTGGGGCTGCTGGCCGTCGCCGTTGCCCCCGCTCAGGCGGTGGAAATCTTGCGCTGGGAGCGCATGCCGCTGGCGGTGCCGCTGAAGGTCGGCCAGGAGCGCATCGTGTTCATCGACCGGAACGTCCGCGTGGGCGTGCCAGCAGGCGTGGGCGAACGCCTGCGCGTGCAGAGCGCGGGTGGCGCGGTGTACCTGCGCGCCAGCGAACCGATCGAGCCCACGCGGCTGCAATTGCAGGACGCCGATACAGGCGCGCTGATCCTGCTCGACATCGCGGCCGAACCGCCCAAGGACGGCGAGGCCGAACTGGAGCCGGTGCGTATCGTCGAGGGCAGCAGCACCCCGGCGCGCTACGGCGATCAGGCAGCCGGTGCCGATGAGGCCCCGGCACGCGCCCAGGACCAGGCACGTACGCGGGCGACCCGGCGCGAAACCCCGGTTCCGGTCGTCCTGACGCGCTTCGCCGCGCAAAACCTCTACGCGCCGCTGCGCACCGTGGAGCCGCTACCCGGCGTCATACGGGTGAACCTGCGCCGCGACCTCGACCTCGGCACGCTGATGCCGACGCTGCCGGTGCGCGCGGTCGCGCTCGCGTCGTGGCGTCTGGAAGACCAGTGGGTCACTGCCGTGCGCCTCACCAACAGCAGCAGCGGCTGGGTCCCGCTCGACCCGCGCGTGCTGCAAGGCGATTTCCTCACCGCCACCTTCCAGCACGAAGCGCTCGGCCCCCGCGGGACGCCCGAGGACACGACCGTCCTGTACCTGGTGACGCGCGGGCGCGGCCTCGCGCAATCGCTGCTGCCGGCGATCCACCGCTTCGACCCGGCCGTGCATCAGCCGCAGCCGGAAGCTGAAGCCGACGATGGCAAGGAGGCCCGCCATGCGCAGTAACGGCTTGCTCAAGTGGCTGATGATCCCGGTCGCCTTGCTGGTGTTGTTCGTTGCCATCCGGCTGTTCTCCGGCGGAAGCACGTCGGCACCGCCCGCCGCGGATGCCGGCTCCAAGCTCACGCCGGAGGAAATGAAGGCGCTGGGCATCGAAGGCGATACCCCGCGCGATACCGTGGCAACCCTGGTGGCCCAGGTGAAGCAGTTGCGCACCGAGCTTCAGACCGCGCTGACCGACAACAAGTCGCAGCGCGAGGAGAACCAGCGGCTACGCCAGCGCGAAAACTCCATCGACCAGCGCATCAATTCGGCCCTCGAATCCGAGCGGTCCAACCTGCGCCGCGACCAGGAACAGGCGGCCAGTGCGCGCCAGCAGACCGAGGGGCTGCTCGCCGACCTGCAGCGGCGCCTGGACAGCATCGGCGGGCGCGGCGGCGGCCATGCTGATCTGCCGGTGGGCCTGGGGCTGCGTGATGGCGACGAGGCCGGCATGGAAGGCGGCATGCGATGGGTCGAACCGGACGACGCGAAGAAGGCCGAGGGCCGCAATGGCAGTCGTGGCACGGGCAACGGCATGAGCTTCCCTACGAGCTTCGGCCCCGCGCAAAGTACGCTGGAAACCACCGCGGAAACCGTGGCGAACGCCGGCGCACGTGCGGCAGGCGTCAAGAGCGCCAAGCCGGTCTACACCGTTCCGACCAACTCGACGCTCATGGGGTCGGTCGCGATGACGGCGCTGATCGGTCGCGTGCCGATCGACGGGACGGTGAATGATCCGTACCCCTTCAAGGTGCTGGTCGGGCCGGACAACCTGACTGCCAACGGCATCGACATTCCCGACGTGGCCGGTGCCGTGTTCAGCGGAACCGCATCGGGTGACTGGACGCTCTCGTGCGTGCGCGGTCAGGTGCGCAGCATCACCTTCGTCTTCAACGACGGCACGATCCGCACCATCCCCGAAGACCGTGAAGGCAACCAGCAGAACAACCAGCAACGCGACGGCCTGGGCTGGATCAGCGATCCGCACGGCATCCCCTGCGTCAGCGGCGAGCGGCGCAGCAACGCCCAGCAATACCTCGGCTCGCAGGCCCTGATCACGGCGGCCGGTGCCGGCGTGGCCTCGCTCATCGAGAGCGACAGCGGCCGCATGTCCTACGTCGGCTCGGACGGCTCCATCGGCACCGTGGGTATCAGCGGCCAGGAAGCGGTCGGACAGATCCTCGCGGGCGGCGTGCGGGACATGTCGGCCTGGGTCAACAAGCTCTACGGCCAAGCCTTCGCCGCCGTCTATGTGCAGCCCGGTGCCAAGGTCGCCGTCCACCTCGAAAAGCCGCTCGCTATCGATCACGACCCCGAAGGCAGGCGCGTCGATCACCGTGCAGGAGAAAGCCATGCGCTCGAACTCGATTAAAGGCCTCGCGCTGGCAGCGGCCGTCGCCGTGCTCGGCGGCTGCGCCACCAGCAAGGAAGAGCTGCTGACCCATAGCGACCGCACCATGATGGACATCTGGCAGCAGGAAACGGGCGGCGGCGGCAGTGGCACCGGCCAGGTCGCCCGACGGCAGTTGCTCGACGCGCGCCAGAGCCTGCGCCGGCCGCTGACCGACGCCGATGTGCAGGCCGCGCCCGCCGAGCAGATGCGCTACACGCGCACCGCACGCAACGAGGTCTACCGCCAGTTCCACCGGCTGCCGAATCCCGATCTCGTCATGTACGTGTATCCACACTTGGCGGGCTCGGACCCTGTACCTGTGCCGGGCTACACGACGGTCTTCCCCCTGTACCAGCGCGTGCAGTACGCCATGCCCGGTGAACGGCTGGAGGACTATTGATGCGCTGGAAACTTCCCTGGCCGAAGCTGGCCGCATCCGGCACCGGCGACGAAGAGAAGCCGGACGGCTGGCAGCGCCACGTCGAGGCCTTGCGCCAGGCCGGCGTCCCCGAACCCGGCGCAGCGGTCCAGGGCCGCAGGCCGGCGACGGTAGCCGACGAGCAGGCGCTGTACGACGTCGCGCCGTCGTTCGCGGAACTGCTGCCGTGGGTGGAGTTCCTGCCGAAGTCGAAGTCCATGCTGCTCGAAGACGGGCAATCCGTGGCGGCCTTCTACGAGTTGGTGCCGCTGGGCACCGAGGGGCGGGAACCCGGCTGGCTGGCACATGCCCGCGATGCGCTCGAAAACGCGCTCCAGGACTCGTTCGATGAACTGGACGAGAACCCCTGGGTGCTCCAGCTCTACGCACAGGACGAGCCCAGCTTCGACCAGTACATGCAGACCCTGCTCGACTACGTGCAGCCGCGCGCCCGCGATACCGCATTCACCGAGTTCTACCTTCGCTTCTTCGGCCACCACCTGCGCGCGGTGGCCAAGCCCGGCGGCCTGTTCGAGGATACGGTGGTCACGCGGCTGCGCTGGCGCGGCCAGACGCGGCGGGTGCGCATGGTGATCTATCGCCGTGCCACCGGGCAGGCAAGCCGCCGCAGCCAGACGCCCGAGCAGATGCTGAACATCGTCTGCGACCGCCTGTGCGGCGGCTTGGCGAACGCCGGCATCCAGGCACGGCGCATGGTCGCGGCCGACGTCCACGACTGGCTGCTGCGGTGGTTCAATCCGCGCCCAGCGATGCTCGGGCCGAGTGCAGAGGACCGGGAGCGCTTCTACGCGCTGGCGCGCTACCCCGACGAGGCCGAGGACGGCGAAATCGAGCTGGCGAGCGGGCGGGATTTCAGCCAGCGCTTGTTCTTCGGCCAGCCACGCTCCGACGTGGAGCACGGCACCTGGTACTTCGACGGCATGCCGCACCGTGTGCTGATCACCGACCGGCTGCGCATGCCGCCCGGCACCGGGCACCTGACCGGCGAGACCCGCAAAGGGGATGCCATCAACACGCTGTTCGACCAGATGCCGGAAGACACCTTGATGTGTCTCACGATGGTCGCCACGCCGCAGGATGTGCTGGAAGCGGACTTGAACCACCTGGCGAAGAAGGCCGTGGGCGAGACGCTGGCGTCGGAGCAGACGCTCAAGGACGTGCAGGAAGCCCGCTCCCTCATCGGCAGCGCGCACAAGCTCTACCGGGGGACGCTGGCCTTCTACCTGCGCGGACACGACGAGGCGGAACTGGACCGGCGCGGCCTGGACCTGGCGAACGTGATGCTCAACGCCGGCTTGCAGCCGGTGCGCGAGGACGACGAGGTGGCACCGCTCAACAGCTACTTGCGCTGGCTGCCGTGCTGCTACAACCCCGGCCAGGATCGGCGCAGGTGGTACACCCAACTGATGTTCGCGCAGCACATCGCGAACGTGTCGCCGGTGTGGGGCCGCGCCCAGGGCACGGGGCACCCCGGCATCACGATGTTTAACCGTGGTGGCGGCCCGATCACCTTCGATCCGCTCAATCGCCTGGATCGGCAGATGAACGCCCACCTGTTCCTGTTCGGCCCTACCGGCTCGGGCAAGTCAGCGACGCTCAACAACCTCTTGAACCAGGTCACGGCTGTATACCGCCCGCGGCTGTTCATCGTGGAGGCCGGCAACAGCTTCGGCCTGTTCAGCGATTTCGCACGCAGGCTCGGGCTAACGGTGAACCGGGTCAAGCTGGCCCCAGGCTCCGGCATCAGCCTCGCGCCGTTTGCGGATGCGCGCCGGCTGATCGAAACGCCGAGCGACGTACAGACCCTCGATGCCGACGCGCTGGACGAAGACCTGCCACCGGATGCCTCGGCCATGGAGGCGGACGAGCAGCGCGACGTGCTCGGCGAATTGGAGATCACGGCGCGGCTGATGATCACGGGCGGCGAGGACAAGGAAGAAGCCCGGATGACGCGGGCCGACCGCTCGCTGATCCGCCAGTGCATCCTCGACGCCGCCGAGCATTGCGTGACCGAGAAGCGCACCGTTCTCACGCGCGACGTGCGCAACGCGCTGCGCACCCGTGGCCAGGACCCGACGCTGCCCGAGATGCGCCGCGTGCGGTTGCTGGAGATGGCGGACGCGATGGATATGTTCTGCCAAGGCACGGACGGCGAGATGTTCGACCGCGACGGCACGCCGTGGCCCGAAGCCGACATCACCTTGGTCGATCTGGCGACCTATGCACGGGAGGGCTACAACGCCCAGCTCTCCATCGCCTACATCAGCCTGATCAGCACTGTGAACAACATCGCCGAGCGTGACCAGTACATGGGCCGCCCGATCATCAACGTCACCGACGAAGGGCACATCATCACGAAGAACCCGCTGCTCGCGCCCTATGTCGTGAAAATTACAAAAATGTGGAGAAAGTTGGGGGCCTGGTTCTGGCTCGCAACGCAGAACATCGACGACTTGCCGCGCGCCGCGGAGCCCATGCTCAACATGATCGAGTGGTGGATCTGTCTCAGCATGCCGCCCGATGAAGTCGAGAAGATCGCGCGGTTCCGCGAACTCTCGCCCGCGCAGAAGGCGCTGATGCTGTCGGCGCGCAAAGAGGCGGGGAAATTCACCGAAGGCGTCATCCTCTCCAAGAGCATGGAAGTGCTGTTCCGCGCCGTGCCGCCGAGCCTGTACCTCGCCCTCGCGCAGACAGAACCCGAGGAAAAGGCCGAACGCTACCAGCTCATGCAGCAGTACGGCTGCACCGAACTGGAAGCGGCTTTCAAGGTGGCCGAAAAGATCGACCAGGCCCGCGGCATCGAGTCGCCGGCCCTGGAACTGTCGTAAGCCGGAGACCACCATGGAACAGAAACGTCCTTCCATTCCGATGCAGGTCCAGGCGTTCCGCCGTCGCCACGGTCGCCCCCGCTGGCCTTGGGCCTTGGCCGCCGCACTGGTCGCGCTGCTGCTGATCTGGTTCGTATCCCGGTCGACCAGCGAATCCTCACCGCAGTTGCCCGCGCCGATCGACACGGCGCGAGTCGCTGGGCCACCTTGGCAGATGGGCAACCCGGATGGCCGTTTCACGCTGACGCTCTATGCCGACCTGGAATGTCCGTTCTGCCGGGAGTACTTCCCGCAGATCAAGCGGTGGATCGGCATCAACACCGACGTGGCCCTGCAATGGCACCACCTGCCGCTGGCCGAGCACGAACCGGCTGCGTCGGCCGAGGCGCGTCTGGCCGAGTGCGCCGCCGAAGCTGGCGGGCATGCCGCGTTCTGGCAAGCCGTCGAGTGGGTCTATGCCCACACGCGCAGCGACGGCCAGGGCTTGCCCGATGGCCTGCGCTATCCCGAGTCGACGCCGGCCCTCGAACAGTGCATGGCAAGCGAGCGGGCCGATACGGTAGTCCGCACCCAGTCTGTGGAAGCTACCAAGAGCGGTGTGACCGCCACGCCATCGCTGCGCCTGCACGATCGTCAGACCGGCCAGGCCATTCTGCTGCAGGGGCCGATCGAGGGCGACGCCCTGTTGTCAGCCATGGACATGCTGGCATCCTCTTCGGAACAGGCAAATACGCCTTGACTAGGCCCCTCAGCCAGTAGCCCACTTCTATGCTACGGGACGATGTTGGCTACTGGTCCTGGCTTCAGTTTTAGCACTCCCTCGGCATACCAACATAGTTCCTCTGGATTGGACTGCAATGCCATCCAAGGCTGAGACTTGCAATTTTCTGGCAGGCTGATGCGGGGAGGCAAATCGCACGAAGTATAGAACGGGCACTTCCCTTTTCTGGCATCAGAGGTTGAAACAAATCCGCCTTCAACGGAAAAATGTCTAAAAATAAAATCAAATGATGCCTGCATGATCCGGCGCCCATTTGTCAGATCCTGATCTCGCCCGACGGCGGCAAAGTCAAATAGCATATCCTTCTGCACTTCATCCGGGGAACCGAAACTTTCCTGCTTTCCCGAGCACATTCCATGCTTTTTCATCAAGTCGTTCATAAGGTCGCCAAATCCTTCTGCACCCTTGGCATACATTTCCTCAATCATGTCAATTTCAAAGAAGGGATGGGTTGCTCTTATTTTGAGATTTCCACGCATATAGGCAACCGCCTCCCTTACAGCTAAAGCCATTGGCTCATCTTTGGGAAACATCTGCTCCATCCGGATCAACCATTGAGAAACAACACCTTCGGCATACTGGATTTGATCAATTGCGGATTTTCTTATGCGCTCTGTCCTGGCGCCATTACTTTCATCAATGGTCTCGCAGCTCAACAGAAGCTTCGTCAGGAAATTGACCGGATCAGTGCATTGGAGACTCGTTAGCGCGCAGAACAGAACATCGTCCTCACTCATGCTGGGTGCGGCGTGTCGCGCAAATACCGTCAGAAGGTGGTATGGAACGACCTCTACAGCATCAGGCTCTTCCTGCGCAAGTCGGTCTAGAAATCTCTTTTCCAGCATATATGCCACAGATTCCAGAATCTCACCCGGACCAAACATCACCTCCAACTTGTTTCTATCGCCTATCGAGTTTGAATACCAAATAGAGAGAAGCAAGTTGGATGCACCGCCTTCTATCTTCGCATCCTTATGGGAATACCCATCAACCTCAACATTGTCTGGATGCGTGCCCTTCGGAAGCTTGCCCCTTCCGTTTGTCCTCGCCGCCGCCATGAGACTCATCAGCTCACCTACCCGAAATAAGTCAGGAGTATCGTGATCGATTCTTCCTGAACTCATGCCCTGATCGTCTGTTGTCCATCGAAATGCACTCCACGTCTCCACAAGAGAAGAAAATGAACTGATCCCATGAACCGTGGAAACATTATGCAGGTAGTGCATCCACTCATGGAAAAAATAGGAAATCTGCTTGATGTCAGAAAATCCACGAGATTGCATATCTTCCTTGGAAAATATGGGCATGCCAGGGGAAAACGTAATCAGATATCTGTCTGGCAAGTAACTCGCAATCGATGAGTGAAGTTCATCCATTTCCATTTTTTATCCTTTGCGCGTAGAGCTGGCACGAGTATGGCCCAAGCCCAGCATAGACGGATATTCGACAACAAACAGGGCAACCCGTAGTTCGCATTGTTTGTGGAGCTGGACTGCTTCTAGCAGTTGACTATGGCCCTGATCCACTTCCGGGGCACGCGACATGCCAGCATCTCTTTCCAGGTTAGCGTCGGGCTGGCGAACCCTCGGCCTGGCCGTGGCGCTGCCGGCCGCCCTGGCTGTTTTCAGCCCGGCTGCTTTCGCCGCCGACGTGGTGGTCGTCACCGACAGCCGCCATCCGGTCAAGACCATGGGCGGCGAGCGGCTGATCGAGCTGGACGAAGCCCACCGGATTGAAGCGGAGCTTTCTGCGCAACTGCCTGCCGATCCCGAACAGGCAACGGCCATCGTCAAGCGCCGGCTCGGCAGCGGTGGCGCCGACCTCCAGCGCCGCCTCGCTTCCGCGTACCAGGGCGTTACCGACGCATGGAGCCTGGGCATCACCAGCATCCCGGCCGTCGTCGTGGATCAGCGCTACGTGGTCTATGGCGAGCCGGACGTGGCCCGTGCCATCGCGCGCATCGAGCAGCACCGGAGGGCGCGGCCGTGATCCGTCCATTCGACCTGCTGCGCCGCCTGCGCGTTGCCGTGGCCTCGCTGCTGATGTTCAGTGCCACCGGCAGCTACGCCCTCAACACCGCCACCATCATCGGCTCGGTGGCTTCGCCCGACTGCCTTGAGTACCGGGTGGTAGGCATCTGCTACTGGCTCTACTGCACCTGGACGGGTTGCACGGTGCGCACATCCATCAAGGTGCGCCACTACATCCCCGACGCGGTGGTTTCGTCCTACTCGAACACCGGCGAGAACCCCTGGGTCGAGGTTCGGGCGATGAGCACCTCCAATCTATCCGCTCAGGCAGGCGGCGACGGAACAACGAACGAAGACCACGAAAACAACCTCGCCAAATTCAAGAACGCAGACGTCATCGGCCACCCCGGCGCCGAGGTGTTCAACCAGTTCGTCTCTTCGTCGGGCTACTTCTGTGAGGGCGCGGGCACGGCGTTCATGCCGTACTTGCTCAGCACTCTGGATACGCTGGCCTGGCGCTACAACGTGCCCGAGATAGCCTACCCGGAAGCGCTGATTCCGGGCCGGCGCGAAGTCGGCGCCCGCACCACGATGAATCTCTGGGGCAACGTGTATCCCCGTGGTGGCTTCCTGCACCAGACCGACGACTTCAAGGCCGGCGCAGTGGTGGCCCAGCGTGCGGGCGATGTGGTCACTCGCCGGGGGCAGATCCACGTCTATCAGCCGTTGCTTGCCAACTCCCGCGACGGCTACTGGCCGGCCGGCGCGCTGATGGAGGGCGATGCCTCGACCGGAAAGTGGCAAGAACTCACACCCGTCCTGTCGTCGTCCTGCACGGTCTTCCCGCGCAGCGGCTTCCTTACCCAGGCGCAGCAAGGCGACTACGCATGGGCGCTGTGGCGGCCGTATGCCTGCTGCGAGCGCCGGGGCCAGGTGTTCCTGGGCAGCGTCGATTTCCTCTGAGGTGGTGCCATGAAGTTCCGTCCTGCATTCAATCCGTTCTCCCGCCCGGCACGTCGCACGGAGATCGTCCTGGCGCTGGCCGGCGCACTCGCGCTGGGCAGCGGCGTGGCCTGGGGTCAACTGGGCTACCAGACCAGCGGCAGCGTCATCGGCGATGACGTCATGTACTCGATCGGTGGCGGCAACGCCGTGTCGATGGGCCGTGCGGCCGGCATGCGCTCTCTCGGTGTCGGCGTGGGTTGGAACAGCAACTTGATCTGCGGCGACATGAGCATCCAGACCACGTTGAAGAACCAACTTAACGGCATCACCAACGGCTTCCAGCAAATCATGTCGTCGGTGATCCAGAGTGCCACCAGTGCGGTGGCATCGTTGCCCGCGCTGATCATCCAGCGGGCCGATCCCGGTCTGTACAACCTGCTCACCAATGGCGTGCTGCAGGCGCGGCTGGATTTCGACCGCAGCAAGCTGACGTGCCGCGCCATGGCCGAGAAGATGGCCGAGACGGCGGGCGGGCAGTTGGGATGGAGCCAGATGGCCGAAGGCCTGGCGCTGCGCGATGCCGTGTCGAGCACGGATGCGGTCTCGGCCATCGAGCAGGCCGAGACGCGCCGCGGCAATGACGGCGTGCCGTGGGTCGGGGGCAGCAATGCGGGCGGCTCCGGCCAGCCCGCGATCAGGGTCGTCGGCGATGTCACCCGCGCCGGCTACAACCTGGTCAACGGCCGCGGCGTGAACGACACGTCGTCCATCGCACCGACCAGCTGCACAAGCCTGTCGTGCCAAACCTGGACCTCGCCGCAGGCCGCCATCGAGTGGGCCACGCGCGTGCTTGGCGAGAAGGAGCAGCGCACTTGCGACGCCTGCACGAAGACCGAGACGACGCCCGGCGTCGGGCTCACGCCGCTGATTCAGGAAGAGTACGACGCCAAGCTGCAGGCGCTCCAGGATCTCGTCTCCAAGGCGAGGAACACGACGCCGGAGAACCTGCGCGAGGCTGGCAGTGCGTCGCTGCCGATCACACGCGGCGTGATCGAGGCGCTGCGCGACGAGCCCGACCAGCACCTGCTGTCGCAGCGCCTGGCATCCGAGGTCGCACTGGCGTCGGTGCTGGAGAAGGCGCTGCTGCTGCAGCGCACGCTGCTCACGGGGAAGAAGGAGCCCAATGTCGCGGCGAACGAGCTTGCTGTGGAGGCCGTAAACCACGAGAGCGACACGCTCGACCGAGAGATTCGCAACCTCAAGACCGAACTGGAACTGCGGCGCGAGCTGGCGAACAACTCCCCCATGGCGATCATCCAGCGCCACGGCACGCGCGCAGCAGGCTCGCGCGGCATCTACGAGGGCGATCCTGTGCCGGACCGTCTCGACCAGCTCCAGAAGGGCAATCCGGGGAGTCGGCCATGAGCCCGGCACGCATGGCGTGGCGGCCGCTGCGCTGGCTGTTTAGCCGGCGCGCGGCGAAGACGCTGCTGTGGCTGGCACTGATCGTTGCCGCTGCCGTGGGGGCCAACGTCGCGGGCATCTACCTGGTTGGCAGCGTTGCAGGCTGGGAACGGTGGCTGGCGGCCTCCGCAGGGTATTTCTTCATCTGGCGGCTGTGCGTGTACGCGGCAACCGTCTATGGATGGCTCTGGATGCGCCGCCGGGTGCTGGCCCGCGAAGACCAAAGCGGGACAGATGGGCAGGCGCGGGGCCGGCTGATCCGCACCGAGGTCGCCGGCGTCGTCGCCATCGTGGCGTTGGAAGCCAGCCTGTTGATGCAGGCCGCTTGAGGGGAGATCGGGGTCATGACGCTCTTCACGACCGACTATCTGGAGTACTACCTCACCCTCGTGTCCTGGATCGTCAACAACGGCATCTGGGCCGTGCTGGTGTCCAGCGGGGTGTTCGCGCTGCCTTTCGTCGCCATCGTCGTGCAGGAGTGGCTGAAGGCCCGCGCGGAAGGCGCTGACGAGGGCAACAAAGGCGTTCTGAGTGCCGCCCGTATCGAGAACCGGGTGTTCGTCGCGATCGTGGTGGTGATGTTCGCGGGCATTCCGTTCATCGACGTGGACCTCAGCACCATCCAGTACGACAGCTCGCGCTCGGCGCAGTGCCAGGTCAGCGTGCCGCAGCCTACGGAAACCGGCTGGTCGCAGTCATTTAGCACCATCAACAACCAGTCGGCGAAGGTGCCGGTCTGGTGGGCCTTCATGCACGCGCTCTCGCGCGCCGTCACGAGCGCCTCGGTGGCGGCGATCCCGTGCGGTACGGACCTGCGGCAGATGAGGATGGAGATCGACGCGACCCGCATTGACGACCCGGTACTGGCTCAGGAGGTCGCGGACTTCTCGCGGGATTGCTATGGGCCTGCGCGGGCCAAATTGTTCATGCAGCGCCCGGATCTCGATGAGCAGCAGATGCACGACGTAACCTGGATCGGCTCGCGTTTTTTCACGGACACGGGTGGCTACTACGACAGCTACCGCTCCAGCACGGCGCGCGAGGCATGGCCCTATGACGACACCCGCGATGCTGGCCTCGCGCAAGTTGCCAATGGTGGCGGCTACCCGACTTGCAGGCAGTGGTGGTCAGACGGCAGCAACGGCCTGCGGGCACGCCTTCTGGGTCAGGTGGCCCCGAGCCTGCTGAATCGCCTGGCGGGCTGGGCCGGGTTCCTCAGCCGGGCCGAGGTGGACGATTCGGTGATCCGCGCCATCGCGTCACCGCGGCAGCAGAAATTGAACCAGGGCAGCGTCTATACGGACTACGGCGGCCAGATCGACAAGACCCTGCCGAACATCGTGACGCGCGCCACGGGCGACGTCGGGATGGCAGTCGGTGCGATTGCCGCGTTTCCCGCCATGGACGTCGTGAGACAGGCCCTGCCCATGGTGCTCGCCTTGCTCAAGATGGCGCTGGTCATCTGCATCCCGCTCGTGCTGGTCGTGGGCACCTACGACCTGAAGACGGTCGTCACCGTCAGCGTCGTGCAGTTCGCGCTGTTCTTCACGGATTTCTGGTTCCAGCTCGCACGCTGGATCGACAGCACCATCCTCGACGCACTCTACGGCTGGGGCTTTGGCTGGAACCGGCCGCACACCAACTTTGACCCGCTGGTAGGGTTGAACAACGCCTTCGGCGACATGCTCCTGATGTTCGTCATGGGCACGATGTTCCTGGTTCTGCCGGGATTCTGGCTGGCGAGCCTTACCTGGGTTGGAATTCGGGCCGGGCACGTCATCCAGGGGCTTTCCGATGGCAGCAAGAGCGCCGGCCAAGCTGGCGGCAAGGGTGCTGGGGCGCTCACCGGAGGAAAGCTGAAATAGCGCGAGGCCGGTCAGTCGTCGGTGTACAACTCGTGCGACGTGTCGTTGTACAGGTTGGGATCGTAGCCCGGCCTCTTGCGCAGCTCGGTGAGGTCGGTGAAAGGCCACTCGTCCTCATCCGAAGTATTGGCAGCAGCAGCCCATCCCGCCGCCGCAACGCCCAGCAGCACGAGTGCGAACCAAAACGCAACGTAGAGCAGCACCCCCAGTACAGCCAGCTTGGCTACCCACACGAGCGCGGCAGCGCCAGCTCGCGGCATGCCCTTGGACACCAACCAATTCGACGCCCGCCGTTCGCCGCGCGCATAGGCACGCCATCCGCGGCCAAAGGCGCGGCCGAGGCGTTCTGCGGTGCTGGTGCGGGTCGTCGTGTCCATGGTCGTCTCCTGCTGCTGAGGAATGCCTATTCCAGTTTGCTCCACTTCATTCGGTTTGGGGCTTCGATGTGTTTTCCTGCTGCTTCAGGACGCTTCGTCCTCCGACTCCACCGGGCCGGGATCGGGTTCGATGCCGACACGGTAGGTGGCAACGAAACGCGGCCAATCCACATGGTCAGCCAGGTCGATGTCCTCGATGACGCTGATCTTCGTTCCCGCCCGCTCGAACAGCGCGATGCTCGCCGCCGGATAGTTGTTGCGCGACGGATAGAGCACACCGTCGAACAGGGGCTGGCCGTCATTTCCGCGAATCGCATGCACCTGGGCGGACACCTGCTGCGTGTGCGTGTAGTCGCGGCTGGCCAACTGCTCAAGATTCAGACCGAACTGGCCCGCCATGACGCCCGGTGCTGTTAGGTCGGCCAGCAGCACGTCGGCCATCACCCCTACGGCGCGCACCATCCGGGCCTGGACCTCCTCCAGGGCGATAGAGCGCTTCTTATCTTCAAGCCACTTGTGCTTGTGAAACACCGACTCCATCAGCGCCGTGGGCAGGTCGCGCCCGAGGTAGAGCACACCGTAGGTTCCCGCCGGATCATCGTAGCGATTCGTGCCGCTGCGGCCAAAGTACAGCGGGCTGCCCCGATAGACGACGCGGCTCACATGCTGGAGCAGTTCGCCGGCATCGATCAGGAACGAAGGCAGCTCGTGGCTCATGGCGATCTCGCTTCAATGCACCTGGACGCCCAGCACGTTGAACACGGCCTCGGCCACGTCATCAATCGTGCCATGCGTCACCGCATCCACCGGCGAGCGACCGCCCAAGCCTTCGAGCGGTTCGGACAGCGCGCGGTAGATCGTCCAGTGGTCGATGCCCTCGACCTCCTGAAGCACGGTTTGGGTCAACTGCTGCTTCACCGGGTCGAGCTGCCAGTCTGGCAACTTCTGGCCGCGCGGCCCCACGTTCAGGGCCAGCAGACGACGGGCGAGGATGTCCTTGTAGATTTGCTGGCGCGACTTGTCCGCCAGCTTGGCGAACTCGGCAGGAAGCAGGTTGTCCGGCTGGTTGAAGGCTTCCAGCAGCACGGCGCGGCCTCTCTGCACGTCGGTTTCAGTCGGTGCCCAGCGCGTGTCGGCGCGCAACGCGGCCGCCTTGCGCTCCAAGGCCTGCTCTACCGTCTCGCCTTCCAGGTTGGCGGGCAGCGTCACCGCCTCGACGCGCTCGTGGATGAACGCCTGCAACTCGGCCGCGAACGCCGGGGCATCCCGGATTTCGACGGTATCGGCGAAGCGGCGCACATCCTCCACCGTGACGCGCGGAAGACGGTCGGCAATGAATTCGATGGCAGTGGGCATGGTCAGCTCCCAAGTAGGTTTGAGACAGGATTCACTCTAGTCGCCTTTGTCGCTCTTGTCAACTTTGTCGCCTTGGTGGAAGCCTACCTTGGTAGCGTCTTGGCAGCATAGGCCGGTCCCGGTGCCGGGTCGCCGTCCAATCCATTCGTGCGGGTTCCACATTGACGCTGGAGCCGCAACCCAGGCCCCGCTATACCGAAACGGTGAAAGGCCAAAGGGTCGAAACGGCAAGGGAATGGGGTGCAAGGGGAAAGGCCCTACCTCGAAAAGGCAAAAAGGCCTCCCGCCCGGCCCGCCATCAGGACACCGACATGCTCTCCCTGTTCCAGCGAAAACGGCCCCCGGTCGCTGCCGCGCCGTCACCAGCTCCCGCCGTCGATCTCCCGAAAGGGTTGATGCGGCCGGAGTCGGCCGCATCGCTGCTGGCCACCCCGCGCCGGCAGAAGCTGCTGGAACACATCTGGCAGCGCACGTCGCTCTCGCGCCGGCAGTTCGCCACCCTCTACCGCGCCCCGCTGGAGCGCTACGCCGAGCTGGTCCAGGCTTTCCCGGCCTCCGAAGCGCACCACCACGCCTATCCGGGCGGCATGCTCGACCACGGCCTGGAAATCGTCGCCTACAGCCTGAAACTGCGGCAGTCCCATCTGCTGCCCATCGGCGCCAGCCCCGAAGACCAGGCGGCGCAGGCCGAAGCCTGGACTGCGGCCGTCGCCTATGCCGCACTGCTTCATGACATCGGCAAGGTGGCCGTCGATCTGCACGTCGAGCTGGCCGACGGCAGCACCTGGCACCCGTGGCACGGCCCACTGCGCCAGCCTTACCGCTTCCGCTACCGCGACGACCGCGAATACCGTCTGCACAGCGCCGCGACTGGCTTGCTCTACCGGCAACTGCTCGACCGCGATCTGCTGGACTGGCTCAGTGGCTATCCTTCCCTGTGGGCGCCGCTGCTCTACGTCCTGGCCGGGCAGTACGAGCACGCCGGGGTGCTGGGCGAGCTGGTCGTGCAGGCCGACCGCGCCTCCGTCGCTCAGGAATTGGGCGGCGATCCCGCGCGCGCCATGGCCGCGCCCAAGCACTCGCTCCAACGCAAGCTGGTCGACGGGCTGCGCTACTTGCTGAAGGAAGAGCTGAAACTGAACCAGCCCGAAGCCTCCGATGGCTGGCTCACCGAGGACGCGCTGTGGCTGGTGAGCAAGACGGTATCGGACAAGCTGCGCGCGCACCTGCTGTCCCAGGGTGTCGATGGCATCCCTGCGAACAACACCGCGGTGTTCAATGTGCTCCAGGACCACGGCATGTTGCAGCCGACGCTCGACGGCAAGGCCATCTGGCGCGCGACCGTGACCAGTTCGACCGGCTGGTCCCACTCGTTCACCCTGTTGCGGCTGGCACCTGCGCTGATTTGGGAGTCTGGCGAACGGCCGGCGCCGTTCGCCGGGACGGTGGCGATCGACACGGCTCCTGCGGACAAGGAGGCCGATACGTCGCTCCCACCTCCCACGGTTGATGCGAAGGCCGCCTCGGCAAGCCAAGAGGCGCTGCCATGGGAAGAAGCTGGAAGCACCGCTTCTATTCTTCATCCGCCCAAGCCTCAGGTCATGTCCGACGTCGTCGAGGACATGCTGGCGATGGTGGGAATGGCCTCTGCACAAGATGTGGAAACTGCCTCGCACGATGCGCCCGACATGCGCCCCGATGTGCCCGAGTCAGCCTCGGTAGCAGCCCTGCCTTCGTCACCAACACCAGCGCCCGCGCCCGCGCTTTCGGCGACGAAGCCTTCGGGCGAGCACTTCATGGCGTGGCTGCGAAAGGGCATCGCTTCGCGGCGCCTCATCATCAACGACGCGAAGGCGCTGGTGCATTCGGTGAGCGATACCGCGTACTTGGTCAGTCCCGGCGTGTTCCAACGGTATGCGCAGGAACATCCGCAGGTAAGTGCGCTGGCCAAACAGGAGGAGCAGTCAGATTGGCAATGGGTGCAAAAACGATTCGAACGACTGCAAGTGCATCGCAAGCAACCCAACGGCCTGAACATCTGGATCTGTGATGTGGCTGGACCAAGGAAGGCGCGCCGCCTCCATGGCTACCTTCTCACAGACCCTCTGCAGCTGTTCCAGAACCCGCCGCCGAACAATCCGTATCTTTCACTTGTTCAAGCGAACCGCGACCAGTGAAAGTGGTTTCGCCCGGTGCAGCCGCCAACGTTGCTCAACTGGGCACACCCGCATGCAACCAGCGCGGAATCTGGAGCGGACTTGGCCTCGGCCCAGATGGCGCAACGCCTACAAGATACCGAGGTTGCTCGGCGCCTTGTCTCAGCGTCGAACGTTCCGATCCTGCTTCATGTTTACCGCCTAAACAAGGCGGCTCAGGGAATTTATCGCCAATTTTACGGAGCGCTCTCGTCCTCCAACGTAGCATTTCCACCTGTTGCCTTGTTTTTTGTGCAGTTCCATCGCTGCAATTGGGAGCAGAGAGGTCGTATGAGCGGCAGGTTGATTGTGCTTTCAAACCGTCTGGCGGATCTACACACTCCAGATGCAGGTGGACTTTCCGTCGCCTTGGGCAAGCTTCTTCGAGAGCATGGTGGATTATGGCTCGGCTGGAGCGGGCTGATCACAGCGGAGACAAATGGAGAAAACCGAGTTGAGCGCTCCATTGATGGGAATGTTGAATATCTCTGCGTCCACTTCAGCCAAAAAGAACATGATGGCTACTACAAAAACTATGCCAATGGTCAGCTGTGGCCGCTGCTGCATCAGCGCGTTGACTTGGCAGAATTCGATGGATCAGGCGAGTTGATTTATCGAGCGGTCAATAAGCGATTCGCCGATACACTTACTTCCATCCTTGACGACGACGATATTGTCTGGGTTCATGACTATTATTTCATCACGTTGGCCGAGGAACTGCGCGCGGCCGGAGTCATGAATCGTATCGGCTTTTTTTTCCATACGCCATTACCGCCCTCTGCAACGCTGGCAGCACTGCCGAATCACGAATCGCTTTTTAGCGCGCTGTTTGCCTATGATTTGGTGGGATTTCAGTCGCACGAAGACAAGGAAAACTTCTTATCCTACGTTCGGACCTATTTTGGAGACCAGGCTGTTGAGGGCTCCGTGGTTACGCGGCGCGGGAGAACTTTGGTCGACGTCTTCCCTCTCGGGATAGATGTGGAAAACTTCCGAGCATTCGCGCAATCCCAGGGTTCACAAGAGGCTTTGCAAAGAATTCAGCAGGAGTACTCAAGACGCAAACTCCTCATCGGTATCGACCCCTTGGACTACGCCAAAGGCATTCCTCATCGAGTTCGAGGTTTTGGTGAATTCTTAAATAGGTTTCCTGAGTTGCGTTCTTGCGCAACCTTGATTCAGGTCGCATTCCCCGCAAGCGACGAAACCAATTCTTGCACCGATATTCAAAGTGAAATTGAATCCCTGTGCGGCGCGCTCAACGGGGACATAGGGGAACTGAATTGGGCGCCTGTTCGCTACATCCACAGGACGCTGAGCCGCGAGGAACTTGCCGGACTCTATCAAGCAGCGCAGGTTGCGCTCGTAACCCCGCTTAGAGACGGCGTGAGTTTGGTGGCAAAAGAGTTTGTCGCGGCACAGAACCCCGATGCCCCCGGGGTTCTGGTTCTCTCGAAGTTTACGGGGGATGCCGAACAAATGCCGGCTGCCCTGGCTGTCAACCCCTACGACAAGGAGTCCATGGCCTATGTCATGCACCGCGCTCTCACCATGTCTCTTGCTGAGCGACAAGAGCGGCACCGAGCGTTGATGGAAACAATTAGTCGGTATGACGCACGCTGGCTGTGCGACCGGTTTCTGCGAGCATTGAGTCGACCTGACCCAGCCCAGCAGCCGAAGATAAAAAATCTTCTACGCAAGGTTTTGCGGCACCGCGTAACGGATTCTGGTCGATTCTGATGAGCGCGGCAGCTGCGTTTTTCTGGACTCTTGCTGGGGTGCACGTGCTTCTTGCCATGCGAATCCAAGTGAGGGCTGCGGTGCTTCGATCACAAAACGGGCTCAGGCACGCCAATAGCCAGCGCAAGGATAGTTGGCTATCGACGGTCATTATGCTCGCTGCGATTCTATTTGACGAGACATCTTTGGCAGGATGGGCCTACCTCAAAATCAAGGAATTCATGGTTTCCTCATTCGGCAACATGCCGAACGTGACGGGCGTCATCTATCTGTTGGGCACCATCACCATGGCTTGGCTCATCAAGCGCGCGATACAGCGGTTAAACCTACCGCCCGCCCAGTGGTAAGAATGCGGATCAGCACTCGACGATATGCGACTCACCCAACTCTTTTGTCATGACAGTGAGCGTCAATCCGGGGATGTAGTTGCACAGATGATGCGTGACTCGATAGCCCCTCGCCAAGTAAATCCGAGCCGTCTTCCTCGATAGCGTTTCAATCTGAGATTCGACGCAACCTCCATCCCTTGCCGCGGATTCGACCGCTTGAAGCAAATTGGAACCGATGCCCTGGCCACGAAATCGGCTGTCCACCCACAGATACTCGACGTACAAGCGGTCTTTCTCGATGCGGCCACACACTCCGCCCACGAGCGTATCTTTAATGCGGGCACTGAGGCCAATGGCCCGCGGCATACCCACGCCTACCGGCGCGCGGTCATGGCGAAGGACTTCATTCACGATGTGCTGCCGCTCATCGACCGACAACGATTTCGAATACTCTATATGCATAACTTCACGCGCGACACACGAATGACTGGATGGCTCTGTTGCCAACTCAACGCATTCAGATCCGCTCCTTACCGACGAACCTCAGTCCGACACCCGGCTCTGTCACGATGTATGTTGGCGCCGATGCGTCGTCCCCCAACTTGTTGCGCAACTTCCCTACAAGAATCCGCAGGTAGTGCGCATCTTCCTCGTGGGTCGGGCCCCACACCTCTTTCAAAAGCTGAGGCTGTGGCACCAGACGGCCTGCCTGCTCGACCAGAAGGGCCAGCAACGCGAACTCCTTGCGGGTGAGGGTGACGACCTGCCCCTGGAGCTTTACCTCGCGCTGGGGAAGGTCGATGTGCAGATTCCCGTCATCGTAGATGGGCCCTGTCTCGCTACGCAGTCCACTCACCCTGAGAAACGCGCGAATGCGAGCCATGAGTTCCTCGATCCCGAAGGGCTTGGTCACATAGTCATTGGCACCGGCGTCGAGCAACGCGACTTTCCCCTCCTCGTCCGAGCGAACGGTCAGGACGATGACCGGGACCCGTGACCACAGACGCAGCTCTTTGAGAACATCCTCGCCATCGCGATCTGGAAGTCCGAGGTCCAGCACCACGATGTCAGCCCCTTTCCCCCCTAGCATGCTCAAGCCTTCCTGCCCCGTCGCAGCCAGCAAAGTACGATAGCCTTGCGATCGCAGACTGATGTCGATGAACTTGCGAATATGCGGCTCGTCGTCGATCACAAGAACGCGCGGCGCGGGCGCGGAATCGATAGCTGCAGCTGCACTCATGGTCTCATTCCTCGCTCGGCTGCTCGCCCATGGGCAACGTCAGCCGAATCAATGTGCCTCGTCCCTGCGGACCGGGCAACGCTTCTACTTTTCCCATATGGGCACCCACGATGCCCTGCACAATCGTCAGGCCAAGGCCCGTCCCCTGTTTTCCGCGATCACCGCGCTCCATGCTGTAGAACATGTCGAAGATCCTGCGTCGCTCGTCCTCCGGGATGCCAGGGCCGCTGTCCGAGATGTCGATCAGGACTGCATTGCCATCACCGGGTCTGGCCTGAACGCGGATCGGTTCGCCCGGTGGGGAAAACTTGGCGGCGTTCTCCATGACGTTGAAGATGGCCTGTTCGATCAATGCCGGATGAACATGGATGAGGCCGATCTTGGGATCGATGTCGCTTTCGACCTTTGCTGTCGGCTCATAGCGCTGCAGTCGCCGCGAGGCAGAACCAATCAACTCATCCACGCCAATCCAGTCGCGCGACAAGGTGAGGCCTTGCTGGCCCAGCCGGGTCATGTCCAGCAGATTCTGAATGTAGCGGTCCAGTCGCTCACCCTCGACACTGATCGTTTCCAGCAGACTTTGACGATCTTCTGAACTCATATCCTTGCCGTAGCGGGACAGGCTATCGGCCGCACCGATCATGGAAGACAGTGGTGAGCGCAAGTCGTGGGACACCGACGAAAGCAAGGCCGATCGCAACCGCTCCGTCTCGCCCGTCACTCGGGCCACCTCAAGTTCCGAGACCAGCCGGGCGCGCAGCGCTGCCTGGCCGATGTCATCCGTCATGCTTTCGGCCAGACGCCGCTGCTCGAATGAGAGCCGCCCCATCGCCGAAGGAAATCGCAATCCCACCACGCCGATCGTGTCCTGATCGGAGCGGATCGGCAGGAACCACCAGGCGGAATTGGTCAGCGTATCGGTGTAGCGGCCACTGGCCTGACCATGTTGCTGAGACCAGTCGGCGGCGACCCTATCTTTCTCTGATAGTTCGCCCTGGACCGCGGCTGGGCCAGATTCACCGTTGATGCGCAGCCATACCTGGGCGTTCAAACTGGACTGGAGTACCGAGAAGCTGGCGGAAATGACCTGTCCGAGATCTGCCGCTTTGGACAATTGCCGAGCCAGGTTCTGCATGGCCGTGGCATGGGTGTTGGCCACGCGCAATGAGACGACCTGCATTCTCAATTGCGAAGCAAGCCGACCGGCAATCAATGCTGCAGCCAGGAACAAAAGCACGGTCGCCACACCTCGCTGAGCGCTGATGACAAACGTAAAGCGTGGTTCGATGAAGAAAAAGTCATAAGCGGCAAAGCACAGCATCGATGTGATGACGGCCGCGAACATGCGGGTCCTGGCTGCCACCAACAAGACGGCCACCAGGAACACTGTGGATAGATCCTCAAGCCCGACGAAGCGCTCCGCAATGAACGCTGCAGCAATGGCCCCTAGGGTGGCGAGCATGATCAGCGTAGGTTCGCCCTTGGCCAGGCGCTCACCCTTCAAGCTATGGAAACCCCGCGCCTTTTGTCTCGCTTGCGGCGTGCTGACAATGGTCAACTCGTAGCGGGCCCCTCTTTGCAGCAGTTGCTGGGTCAGCGTTCGATTGAACATCCTAGCGATCGGACGCTCGCGCGTGCGACCGATCACGATGGAGCGGGCTCCTCGCGCAGCAGCGGCATCCAGCAGTGCTTGCGTGATGTCCGTGTTGTGCAGCAACTCTGTTTCACCCCCCAGACTGCGAGCCAGAGCGAAGGCTTTGTCAAGTTCCATCTGACGTTGTTGCTCGGCCCGAGCCATTGAATTGAGCTGCGATGCGGCTCGGTCGAGATCTTCGGCATGAAGAGCCGCGTCAGCGGAGTTCCCTGTATCGACGGCCACCACCGACCAGGGTGCCCCGCGACGTTCGGCGATCCGCGCGCCGGCGCGCACCAGGTACTCCGATTGGCCTTTACCGTCGATGGCAATGAGTACATGGCGCTGAATGGCGATATCGGACAGTCCGCGAGCGGTGCGCTTCTCACGCAAATCGATGTCCACGTGATCAGCGACAGTCTGCATCGCCAACTCGCGCAGCGCCGTCAGGTTGGAGGGGGAGAAGAATGCCTGAAGAGCTTGAGCTGCTTGCTCCGGAAGATAGACCTTGCCCTGATTGAGGCGTTCGATCAGTTCCTGCGCAGGCAGGTCAACCAGTCGAATGTCTCGCAAGCGCTCGAACACCGCATCAGGGACGGTTTCGCTGACGCGAATTCCTGTGATCTGATGCACCACGTCATTCAAGCTCTCCAGATGCTGGATGTTGACCGTGGTATATACGTCGATGCCCGCATCCAGAAGTTCCTCGACGTCCTGCCAGCGGCGTTCATGGCGGCTGCCTGGCGCATTGCGGTGCGCTAGCTCGTCAACGAGGGCGATGGCCGGCTTGCGCGCCAGCAGGCCATCGAGGTCCATCTCTTCGAGCGTGCGTTCCTGGTACTCGACCTTCTTTCGCGCGAGATAAGGCAAGCCATCCGCCATGGCCTGCGTCTCCCCGCGGCCATGTGTTTCGACGATCCCGATGAGCACGTCAATCCCCTGGCGATGCAGGTCTCGCGCACGGGCCAGCATGGCGTAGGTTTTCCCCACACCGGGTGCAGCACCGAGGAAAACGGTCAGTCTGCCCGCCGCCTGGCGCCGTAGCTCGCCTACCAGGGCATCAGCTTTTTCTGTGTTCTCAGACCCCATGGCTCTCTTTTCAATGTGCTGTGCGGTTAAAACGATAAGTCGGAAATCGGTAATTGCAATGCCGCGATTTACGATCGACGCAATGCGTGAGCGGCCAAAGCAGCCGAGGGTATCGACTGATATAACAGAATCACTTCCCGCCTGTCACCCCGTCCCAGCAACAGTGCGAGATCCAAGGCGCGAACGCCGCTGATGACAATTCGCATGGGTTGCCGGAATCCAGCACAGAACATGCGGACCACCGCTCGACCCACGGTGTTGGCGGGAAAGAGCGATTGGAACAATCGCCCGCCAGGCCCACCGCTCGCCGTGACGGCAATGCGATCGGCCTCGCAGGCGATGCCCACGCACATCACTGATGACCCCTCGTACCCTGAGGCATCAACAGTGTGGCTTCTTTGCTGCGCTCCTCTCAATGCGGCCAGTTCGCAATGACTTCCATGACTTGACCCGGTTGCTCGCATTTGTGCAGCGCCTTTCTGAACGCCTTCTCCGAAAAAAGTGAAGCGACATGAGCAAGCACGTCCAAATGCTCCTGCGTCGCAGGCGCGGGGACCATCAGGGCCACGATGTCCGAAACCGGCTCACCGTCTGGACTGTCGAACGCGAGCGCCGGAACCACCCTGAGGTAGAGCAGACGAATCCGCTCCAACTCTTTCACACGGGCATGCGGAATCGCTACGCCACAACCAAGTGCCGTTGATCCAGCCAATTCACGGCGAAGGAGCGACGATGCAACCGACTCTGCCGATACGCCATGGGCGGTTTGCATGTGCTGCCCGATGGCTTGGAAGACTTCACGCTTGCTCGCGGCTTGGAGCCCCAACAGGATGTCGATTTCATCCAGGTGCTTGCTCAACGTGCTCATACGCCTCCCGTCCTTACCGTTGGGGAACCGCCGATTCGGACTGCGCACCCGAGGGTGTCGCAGAGGCAGCCTGATGCGCATCCAGGGCGAGATTGAGCTTCAGCACGTTGACTCGCCTCTGTCCCAGCACGCCGAACTGCTTGTCCTCTGTGTATTGCGCAACGAGCCCTTCAACCGTGCCAGGTTGCAGCCCACGTGCCTGCGCAACACGCGCGATCTGGACGGCAGCCGCCTCCGGACTGATATGTGGGTCGATCCCCCCGCCAGACTGCGTGACCAGATCGCCAGGAACAGCGTTCGGATCAATGTGTTCCCGCTGCGCCACGGCGGCTCGTGCTTCCTCGACACGCTGGCGCATCTCCGGATTGGTTCGGGCTTGGTTGCTGCCCGCGACCGCCATGGGATCGTAGTTGGCGGCGGATGGACGCGGTTGGAAGTACTGCTTGCCAGCGAACGGCTGAGCGACCAGTTCCGAGCCGAGGATCTTGCCTCCTTGCTCGATCAGACTGCCGTTGGCAGTTTCGGGGACAAGCGCCTGACCAAGGCCAACTCCGGCCAGCGGATAGAGCAGGCCGAGGCCGACCAGCGCGAAGGCCGCAAGGCCCAGGGAGCCGCGAAGCAGGCCCTTGTCCGAGACGGCGGGCGACTGAATGATGGTGGTTGTACGTTGAGCCGACATGATCAACTCCTCAGAAAGAGAACAAGGTTGAAATCAAGACGTCGATGACCTTGATCGCGATGAAGGGCAGCAAGACACCGCCAACGCCGTAGATCAGCATGTTGCTGCGCAGCAACTGGGTCGATGTGGACGGCTTGAATCGCACACCACGCAACGCCAAAGGAATCAGCAGCGGGATGATGATGGCGTTGAAGATCAATGCCGACAACACCGCGCTGGTCGGGCTGCTCAGATTCATGACGTTGAGCGCTGCCATCTGCGGGATGGAAGCAGCGAACAGAGCCGGCAGGATGGCGAAGTACTTGGACACGTCGTTGGCCAACGAGAAGGTGGTCAGCGCGCCGCGTGTGATGAGCTGCTGCTTGCCGATTTCCACCACCGCCAGCAGCTTGGCCGGGTCGCTGTCCAGGTCGACCATGTTGCCGGCCTCCTTGGCCGCCTGGGTGCCGGAGTTCATGGCCAGCCCCACGTCGGCCTGGGCCAGCGCCGGCGCGTCATTGGTGCCGTCGCCGACCATCGCCACGAGACGGCCGCCGGACTGCTCGGCGCGGATGCGCGCAAGTTTGTCTTCCGGCTTTGCCTCCGCGATGTAGTCGTCCACGCCTGCGTCGGCAGCGATGCTGGCCGCCGTCAACTTGTTGTCGCCAGTGATCATGACGGTCTTGATGCCCATGGCGCGCAAGCGGGCAAAGCGTTCCTTGATTCCGTGCTTGACGACGTCCGACAGTTCGATGACACCCAGTACATGCCGGCCATCGCTGACCACCAGCGGCGTGGCGCCCTTGCGAGCGACACTGGTGACGCGAGCCTCCAGCTCCGCGGGCACGTGACCATCGAGAAGCTTGACGTGCTTGACAATCGCGTCCATCGCCCCTTTTCGGATCACGCGGTCGCCCGGAAGATCGACACCAGACATCCGCGTCTGTGCAGTGAACTGCACGAAATGCGCTCCATCGGGATCGGTCAGCTTCTCGCCCTTCTCCCGTGCGAGCTTGACGATGGACTTGCCTTCAGGCGTCGGATCGGCCAAAGAGGCCAGTAGCGCGGCCTGGCGCAGCTGCGCCCCATCGACGGCGGCCATCGGATGAAAGGCCGTGGCCTGGCGGTCGCCGTAGGTGATCGTGCCAGTCTTGTCCAGCAGCAACACGTCCACGTCGCCTGCCACCTCCACGGCTTTACCGGACTTGGCCAGCACGTTGGCTTGCAGGGCGCGGTTCATGCCGGCGATGCCGATGGCCGGCAGCAGACCGCCGATGGTGGTCGGGATCAGGCACACCAGCAGGGCGACCAGCAGCACCACATTCACCTCGACGCCGACGAACCCACCGATGAATGGCAGGGTCACGACGACGATCAGGAAGGTCAACGTCATCACGCCCAGAAGCAAGCCAAGGGCGACTTCATTGGGCGTTTTCTGCCGGTTCGAGCCTTCTACGAGGGCGATCATGCGATCGAGGAAGCTGTTGCCCGGCTCGGCTGTGACGCGAACGACGATTCGGTCGGACAGCACCTTGGTGCCGCCGATCACGCCCGAGCGGTCGGTGCCGGCCTCGCGCAGCACGGGCGCGGACTCGCCGGTGACGGCGGCCTCGTTGATGGTCGCCAGGCCTTCAACAATCTCGCCATCGGCCGGCACCAGTTGCCCTTCCTCGATCACGACGAGGTCGCCGGGCCGCAGTTCCGCGGCGGGCACGGTCTTTTCGCCTGCAGCCTTGTCGAGCCGCCGCGCCATCAGGTCCTTGCGAGCACGGCGCAGCGAGGCGGCTTGGCCCCGCCCCCGTGACTCGGCCACCGCCTCGGCGAAATTGCCGAACAGCACGGTGATCAGCAGGATCACGGTCACCGCCCAGCCGAAGCCAGGCTGCGCCCAGCCGGCCAGCGTGGCCGCCGCAGTCACAAGGGTGCCCAGCCAGACCACGGCCATGACCGGGTTCTTGATGATGTGCTGCGGCGCCAGTTTGATGAAGGCGTTGATCAGTGCGGGGACGAACCCGCGCTCTTCCAGTCGCGGCGTGCGGACTGGGTTTTCTTGAGAGGTTGTATTGCTCATGATGTTTTCCTCAACGCGCAACCAGGGTCAGGTGATCGGCCACAGGGCCCAGCACCAGCACAGGCATGAACTGAAGCAGCGTCAGGATGACAATGACGGCGATCAGCGTGAGCGCAAATGTGGGGGTTTCGATCTGCAGGCTGCCCGCGCTCTCCGGGGCCTGGCGCTTGCGTGCGAGCATGGCGGCGATCACCAGGGGAATGATGAGCGCTGGATAGCGGCCTGCGGCCAGCACGAAGCTGCACGTCACGTTCCACCACACGGTGGCGTCCCCCAATCCCTCGAAGCCAGAACCGTTGTTGGCAAAGGCCGAGGTGTACTCATAAAACACCTGGCTGATGGCGTGGAACCCAGGGTTCGAGTTTCCTGTCAGGCTCGGCACCGACAACGTGATGGCGGTCAGCCCCAGCAGGACCAGCGGCTGCAGCAGCACGAGAACCGCAAGCAGCTTGACCTCCGGCGCTTCGATTTTTCGGCCGAACAGTTCGGGCGTCCGTCCGGTCATCAGCCCCGCCAGGAACACGCCAAGCAGCAGATACGTCAGGAACTGTTGCAGTCCACTGCCGATGCCGCCCCAGATGGCGTTGATCAGCATGTCACTGATCGTGACCAGGCCAGTCAGCGGTGCCAGCGAATCGTGCATGGCATTGACCGAGCCGTTGGAGGTCTGCGTCGTCAGCGCGGCCCACAGTGCAGATGGCTCGGCCCCGAGACGCACTTCCTTGCCCTCCATCAGTGCGATGTCCGACGAGGTCGAGGAATGCCCTTCGGACCAGATGGCAAAACCTGCGGAAGCCACGGACATCAGCAGCATCGTGCCGAATACCATGCCTGCAAATTTGCGCCGTCCAGTGAACGGGCCAATCATGAAAGCGACCGCCACGGGCACGAGAATCAGTGCCAGCGTTTCCAGCAGGTTGGACAGCGGCGTGGGGTTTTCCAGTGGCACCGAGCTGTTGGGGCCATACCAGCCGCCACCATTGGTGCCGAGTTGCTTGATCGCCACCATCGGCGAAACCGGACCGAGCGGGATCTTCTGCTCTTTCATCTCGACCGTCGCATCGACGGGCGCGACCACGGGACCGCCCGCCAGCGTGGCCGGGACGCCTTGGCTGGTCAGCAGCACCGACCACACCAGGCACAGCGGCACCATGAAACGCAGCGTGGGGCGGATCACGTCGGCCCAGTAGTTGCCGACGTCCACGGGCGCCTGCTCATGGCCTTCGGCCTTGCGCGCCTGCGCATTGCGTCCGCCGAACAGCCCACGCAGCGTCGCGGCAGTGAGCGCCAGCCCCATCATCGGCGTGATGACCTGCAGCGTCACGATGCCCGTCATGTGCGCGAGATAGGAGAGTTGCGCTTGCCCCGAGTAGTGCTGCTGGTTGGTGTTGGTCAGGAATGAGACCATGGTGTGCAGCGCCAGATCCCAGCTCATGTTGGGCGCGCCATTGGGGTTGAGCGGCAACCAGGCCTGGGTCATCAGGATCAGCCAGACAATGACGGCCAGCACCAGGTTGCTGAGCACGAAAGCGCCCGCATAACCGCGCCAGCTCATGCCGCGCTGGGGATTGGTGCCGATGAGCGCATACAGCGGTCGTTCCAGCCAACGGAACAGCCCGTCGCCACGCATCGGCTCGCCGCGCATCACTGCGGCCAGGTAGCGGCCTAGCGGCCAGCCCAGGGCAATCGCGAGGGCGAATACGAGAAGAAACTCAGTCATGGTCGGGCTCCGTCGCTTGGTTCAATGAGGCTTGCATTCATCAGGCGCTCCGTCAAAAAGAAGCCTGGATGGCAAACTCGGCGCGCGAGCCAGCCATGCCGGGGAACAGTTGCTTGGTCGCCGAGTCGGTGCCATGCAACGTCAGGCGAGCCTCGAAGGGGGCCTTGAACGCCCAGACGACACCGACGGAGCCGTGGGTGTAGCTCTTCGCGTAAGCGCTGTCGAGGAAGTAGCGCGCCAGGGTTCCCTCGACCCGCCATGTGTCGTTGATCGGGTAGCGGGCGCCCACCAGTGCATAGGTGCCGGTGGTCTTGCTTGCCATGGCGTTCGTGGAATGCCCGACCGCGACCCAGTAGTTGTCGCGCCACGTCACGGCGGCATTGACCTCGTTCCAGTTGAGGTTCACATCGGAGCCCGGGTACTGGTAGCGCAGGTAGTAGACGTCGAGCGCCCAGTCCTCAGCGACTTTGCCGCTCCAGCCCAGCGCGATGTCGAACTCACTCGACGCGCCGTTGTCGGGCTTGAACTTGACGTTCGAACCCCACACCGAGGCATAGAGACCGGAGTCGTGGGCGTACTTGAACGACCCTTGAATGGCGGGCTTCTCGCGGGTCTGGGAAGACCCTCGCCACACGTAGTCGGAAGTCAAGGCCACGCTGCCAGTGACTTGTGCGGTTGCTACAGACGGCAGCGTAGCTGCCATGACACCGCCGCATACCGCAGCGACGCCCGCCAGGGACTTGAAGATTTGAGCGCGCATGTTCTTTTTCGCAATCGAATGGCGAAATTGCCATGCAGCAGTATTCGCCTAAGTCCTTGGTCGCGTCATAACTTCTGCGTAAATTTGATGGGGGGGTGCCGTTTGCGAAGCCCCTGCGACAGGGAGTCAGTGTTACAGGAACGCCTCGCGGCACCCCCTACAGGGCGAGACTTTATGCCAAATTTACGACGCTCTTGACCGCCGCGGCGTATGGTTTAGGTGACTACCAAGGACCATCGGACGCCACCAGTGCCTCAATTCCTCCAGGACATTACCTTTGTATCCGTCGTCGTCGGGTTCATCGCGTTCTTCCGCTTGGCCAACCGCGTCGAGAAATGGCGCGAGAACCGATCAACGACCAAGCATTTGGAATCTCATCGTGTTGAATGAGTTTCTGCACTTCATGCTGGCTATTCTCGCCATTGTGGTTCCGCTGCTTCTTGCATGGGTGCTCATTGAGTACCCAACGCGCCGCAAGCGAAGTTCGAGTTCTTCACAACGCAGATGACAAAAACCCGCATTAGGCTGGCCGACCACCAGGATATCGAGCAGCTCATAGAGCTTGAAGAACAATCGTTCGCTGCTGATCGAATATCGCGAAGAAGCTGGCGCGCGCTATCAAAGAGTGCCTCAGCCATTGTACTGGTGGCAGAGGCAGGTGCCATGGTCGTAGGTAGCGCGGTAATTCTCATGCGCAAGCGATCTCAGATTGCTCGCCTTTATTCGATTGCTGTCAAGAGCGGCTGCCAACGCTCCGGAATCGGCCACCTTCTCACAAATGAAGTCTCCCGCGCAGCAACGGCGCACGGCTGCACCGAAGTGCGCCTGGAAAGTCGCATTGACAATGTGCGCGCGCACGCGCTATTTCGCGCACTAGGCTACACGCCATTTGGTGCTCCAATCCGCGATTACTACGCCGATGGCGCGAGTGCCATCCGTTTTCGCAAGCAGTTGCGTCCTGATATCGCCACGAAAGCTGCCGTCAGCAAAGCGGACAATTCAAACATCGACTGGAACCAGGCGCCGCCTGGTTAGGCCACGCAGTTCGAGCGCCCCCTTCCGGCCATGATCGATGGCCGGAGCAACGATTCTTTTGCATTTAGAGCTCCCAATGAATTCGGACCATCTGATCATCGTCGAGAAACCAAGCGATTTTCGCTGGAGCGACCCAGACATGGAGGTCGTCACGGCAGAACACTTCCTTGCGGATGGCCCGCGAATACGAAGCCGGCCGCGCAAGATCATCAATTTGTGCCGTAGCTACAGCTACCTGAGTGTCGGGTACTACTGTTCGCTGCTCGCGGAGGCTCGCGGAGATCGAGTGACTCCGAGCGTCGAAACCATCCTGGATCTCGCACGCCGCAAGCCGCAGGCAAGCATGCTGCCGACGCTGAACTCCCTTGTCGGCCCGCTGAAAGAGGTTCCTCGATCAGTCCGCAGCCTCACCCTGCACGTGTTCTTCGGAGAAATAGAGGACCCGCAGCTTGCCAATCTTGCCCGCAAGAGCTTCGAAATGTTCCAGTGCCCGCTATTGGAGATTGAAGTGGAGCGCGCAGCCAAGTCGGAGGTGTGGGAGGTCGCGGCCATACAACCGCTCAAGCCTGCGGACATCAGTGCGGAACAGGATGGCGTCTTTACGCGAGGCCTCGCCAAGTTCACCCGAAGGACCTGGAATCCAGCTCCGCGACCCCGCACGTACCGCATGGCGGTCGCCATACTGCATGACCCGAAAGATCCTCTGCCTCCATCGAACCTGAAAACACTGAGCAAGATTGTCGATATTGGAGAAGAGCTTGATATTTCCGTCGAATTGATCGAAAAGAAAGATTTTTCTCGCTTGACCCAATTCGATGCCTTGTTCATCCGGGAAACGACTGCGGTATCCGATCACACGTTCCAGTTTGCACGCAAGGCAGAGATGGCCAATATGCCTGTGATTGACGATCCAACGTCGATCTTGCGATGCACCAACAAGGCGTATCTTGCAGAACTTCTGAAAGGCCACGACGTGCCGACACCTCAGACGTTCTTGTTGAGCAAGCACAGTCTGAACACAGCGGCCAGATTGCTGCCTTATCCGGTGGTGCTGAAGGTGCCTGATGGCGCCTTTAGTCTCAGCGTCAAAAAGGCGGAGGACGCGACGCAATTGGTTGAGATCGCGCGTGAAATGCTCAAGGAATCCGATGTCATTCTGGCACAGGAGTTCATGTATACACCCTTCGATTGGCGGATCGGTGTTTTGGATGGCAAGCCGTTATTCGCGGCGCGCTACCACATGTGCAAAGACCATTGGCAGATCATCAAGCACGCCGCCAACGGCAATTTCCAGGAGGGACGCGTCGAATCCGTCCCGTTGTCGGAGGTGCCCTTATCGATACTGGAGCTGGCGAGTAAATCGGCAAATCTGATCGGCGATGGACTCTACGGCATTGACATCAAATCCAACGGAGAACAGTCGGTTGTTATTGAGGTCAATGACAATCCAAACATCGATATTGGCATGGAAGATGCCCACGAGGGCGATGAAGTGTATCGAAAAATATTGCTACAACTGCTTTATCGCTTTGAACTGAGGCACAACATTTCTACGAAGAATGGTACTGGCAATCTCACACAGAGTTCACACCACGCCGAGTCGAAATCCGTGATCAGCGTTCATTCATCCTTGCATAGCAACTCGGATGCCAAGAACGCTTTGAAAATTGGCAAAAAGGTGGATGGGGAGAAACTTTCCGTCTCGCCTTGAATGGCAGCGTCGCCAGCTCATTTTTCAAGTGATTACTGGACTTTGCGTTTGCAGTAAGCTGCGGGGCCTTTTGCCTTGGCGTCCGGCGTTGCAGGCGTAAAGGCTCCGCAAGTGGCATCAAGCCGCGCAGAAAAATCGACTGAATCTCCACGCCACCCGCTATTGGAGCGAATTCATCAAGCGGGACATCTCATCTCGGGCTGACACCCGTTAGCAGTGGACGTATGGGCCGGATGTCGGCAGGTTCAGCCCGCGCGTCTCACCGTGATTCGATACTGCTGAGACCCGGTGTCACCAGCTCCATCACCTTCGCGCGCGACAGCATGCCAATGAACTTGTCGCCATCGCCTGTGACTGCCACCGGCTGGTCACTGGCCACCAGTTGCACCAGCACTTCATCCAAGCCGGCGGTGTCCGGGATTGATGCTAGCTCAACCACTTGTCGCGAGATGTCCCGCTGGCCTTCCTGTACGGCGGTCAGCGCTGCATCAACCGTTAGAACGCCAGCCAGACGCTTGCCGTCGAGGACGGGGGCAAAAGCGTAGTCCAGCGCGCGCATCTGTTTGATGGCAAGCGCGGGGCGTGTGCGCATGGTCAGCGTCAGGCGAGATGGATTGACCGCGTGCGACGCGCTCAGCACCTTGGTGCGGTTGACGTCCTGCAGGAAGGCCTGTACGTAGTCGGTCGCAGGATTCAGCAAGATGTCTTCGGGCGTGCCTTCCTGGATCAACTCGCCGTCCTTCAGGACCGCGATACGGTTACCCAGGCGCAGGGCCTCGTCCAGGTCGTGGGTGATGAAGACGATGGTTTTGTTCAGCTTGAGCTGCAACTGCAGCAGCTGGTCCTGCATTTCCCGGCGGATCAGCGGGTCCAGCGCCGAGAAGGCCTCGTCCATCAGCAGGATTTCGGCATCGGTGGCCAGCGCGCGCGCCAGCCCGACGCGCTGCTGCATGCCGCCGGAAAGCTGGTCCGGGTACTGTTCCTCGAACTCCTTCAGGCCCACTTGGTCCAGCCAGTAGCGCGCCTTGTCCTCGCGCTGGGCGCGCGCCACGCCCTGCACGGCCAGGCCGTAAGCGGCGTTCTCCAGCACGGTGCGGTGCGGGAACAGGCCGAAGCGCTGGAACACCATGCTCACGGTCTTCTGGCGGAACTGTTCCAGTTCGCGCTTGCCCAGGCTGACCACGTCCACCCCGTCGACCACGATCTGGCCGGCGGTGGGCTCGATCAGGCGGTTGAAGTGGCGGATCAGCGTGGACTTGCCCGAGCCCGACAGGCCCATGATGACGTAAATGCTGCCTTCCTCAACGCTCAGGCTGATGTCGCGCAAGCCCAGCGTATGGCGGCTGCGCTTGAGCAGGTCTTCCTTGCTGATACCCGAGCGCGCGGCCTCCAGCCACTTGGCTGGATGCGGGCCGAATATCTTGTAGATGTTCTTGACTTCGATCTTGCTCATCGCTTGCCTCCCTGGCGCACGCGCTGTCCATAGGATTGGGTGATGCGGTCGAACAGCACGGCCAGCACCACGATGCCCAGGCCGGCCAGCAGGCCCCGCCCGACCTCCAGGCGATTGATGCCCAGCAGCACCTCGTAGCCCAGGCCGCGCGCGCCTATCATGGAGGCGATGACGACCATGGAGAGCGCCATCATGGTGGTCTGGTTGATGCCGGCCATGATGTTGGGCAGCGCCAGCGGCAGTTGCACGCCGAACAACTGCTGGCGCGAGTTGGCGCCAAAGGCGCGGGACGCCTCCAGCACTTCCTGGTCGACCAGGCGTATGCCCAGGTCGGTCAGGCGGATCAGCGGCGGCACCGCGTAGATGACGGTGGCGATGATGGCCGGGATCTTGCCCAGGCCGAACAGCATGACCACCGGGATCAGGTAGACGAAGCTGGGCATGGTCTGCATGACGTCGAGCACCGGCATCATGATGCTGCGCAGCCAGTTGATGCGCGCCATCAGGATGCCCAGCGGAATGCCGATGATGACGGACAGCACCACCGCCATGATCATGAGCGCCAACGTCTGCATGCCGGCGTCCCACAGGCCCAGCAGGCCGACCACGCAAAGCAGCGAGCCCATGGCGACGCTCAGGCCGATGCGTCGGCTGACCAGCCAGGCGATGGCCACGACCGCCAGCACCACCGCCCACCAGGGCGAACTGCGGAGGACTTGTTCAAGCCAGACCAGGATGTGCAGGAAAGGCTTGGACAAGGCCTCCAGGGTGTCGGCGTAATCGGTGACCAAGGAATCGACGAAACCGTCGATGGCGCGACGCAGCTCGCGCGGGGGGATCAATTCAGGAAACATGGCGTAGCACCATCAGGATTGGTGCCCAGGCGCGCCGACGCGCGGGCGCGTCGGGTTCATTTCAAGGCACGGGAGGCTTGCCGCCGGCCATGGCGCGGCGCGCCAGACCTGGCGGCGGGGCAAGCCGATCAGAGCGCGTCCTGCACTCGGGCCGCCACGTCGGCGGGCACCCATTGCTTCCACAGGTCGCCCTGGTTCTCCAGGAACCATTGCGCCACGTCGTCGGCGTCGTCGCCGGTTTCTTCCAGGTGGGCCAGGGTCTGGTCCATCACCGGCAGCGGCACGGCCACCTTGGAGAAGAATGCCGCCAGTTGCGGCGCGTCCTGGACGAATTGGGCGTTGAGCGCCGTGAACACCGGATTCTCGGGGTAGGCGCTGGGCTCGGGGTTGGCGCACTTGGGCGCCGTCAGGCACTCGTGCTTGGCCGCGTCGTAGGCCGGCAATTCCAGCTTCACCAGGTCCAGGGCGCCCACCAGCGGCGTCGGATACCAATAGTAGAAAACGATATCCTGTTTACGCTTGTAGGCGGAGGTCAGCGCCGCCTTCTGCGCCGCGCCGGTGCCCGGCGAGTACAGCGTGTAGCTGTCTTCCAGCCCCAACGCGCGATACAGGTTGGAACTGACGACCTCGCAGCCCCAGCCGGCCGGGCAACCGTAGAAACGGCCCTTACCGGGTTCTTCCGGATCGGCGAAATGTTTCTTGAACTTGGGCAGGTCGGCCGCCAACTTCAGCTCGGGCAGGCGCTTGGCGGTGTAGCGGGGAATGAACCAGCCCTCGCCCCCCCGGTACAGCTCGCCCACGCGCTTGACCTTGCCGGTGGCTTCGGCGCGCTTCCAGGGCTCCGCAACGGAGTTGAGCCAGATCTCGGTGTTCACGTCCAGGTCGCCGCGCTCCAGCGCGGCCAGGGCCGGCAGGGTCTCGGTGGGCAGCACCTCGGTCTTGCAGCCGTAGCCGTTTTCGAGGATGAAGCGCTGCACCTCCACCAGCACCAGGTTGGATTCCCAGCTAGCGCCGCTGAAGTTAACAGGTCGACTCACTTCGCAGACTGGTGCGGCCTGAGAGCTGCTGGCGCAAGCGAAGAAAATGGCTGTCAGGGCTGCCAACTTAAAGGCGGGATAACGCATGGATTTTTTAGCCTTCACAAGGTTTAACGAAGAAGACCATTGCCAGAAAAATTTGAATCCTGCTTTGTACGTAAGCAGATAATCTTCGGCGCATTTCTAATCGATGCGATAAATAACTAAGATTCAAATTTCATACCCAAAAATTCGCTCCGCAGACTGCCGTCGCCTTACCCGCGGACCGAGGATTCGTGAAAGGCAGGATTTTTCTTCGTGATGAATGGCAAAATAGCCACACCTCAAACAAGCATCGAGGCCTTGCAAATTATCCGCCCCCACAAAGTCGACTTGCATAAATTCTAAGTAAATTTCCAACCAACCGTTCGGGCCCACCGCCAAGTAGCCGCCTCGCTACGCAAGTGCTTGACGCTTGCAGGAACCTGAGCGTCAAAGTCACGAAGAATTTACGGCAAATTTACGACGGAAACCTCGTGCATGGGATATGGTTAAAAAATTTTAAGCTGGCAAATAAAATGCTTTCCGCAATAGGAAGACGCAACTTCAAATGCTGTTTTAGTGTTCTCATTCAACGCACTAATTCGATTTTGCCGAAAATTGGAGACAAGACGTGAAAAGCAGTTTGCCAGAACATCAGTGCGTGGCGGTCAGCAACAATAAAAAGGCGGCAATAGCGTTAGCGGGAAACTGGAAACTGTTTTGGCGCTGAGTTAGGGCCAAGAAAATGGTGGCAGACCATTTCCAGCTTTTCCCACCGCCGCGAACGACTTAATGCAATTCAAAGTCGCTGAACGGAGATATATGTCCAAGCCGACTCATATCGCCGGTAGATCTTCCTCTTCGCGCTTGCGGTCCGACAGATGCAGCGAAGAACTCAATGCAGGCAGCATGCTGTTCTTGCAGATGACCTGCACTCATCACTTGGCTCGAAGTTACCAAGGCCGTCTGAAGATATGTGGCCCGATGTGCTTGAGATTAGGAAATAAGGTACATGGAACTACGCCATCTTCGTTGCTTTGTCGCATTGGCCGAGGAATTGCACTTCACACGAGCTGCTGAGCGCCTACATATCGAGCAGCCGCCATTGTCGCGAGCGATCAAAGAGCTGGAAGACGAACTGGGGGTTGTGCTCTTTGATCGGGATCGAAGAGGTACGCGCCTGACAGCAGCCGGCGCTGCATTCTTGCAAGATACTCGCCGACTATTCACGGTCTTGGAACAAGCGCAAGAGAATGCCAGGGCCATCGCAGCGGGTAGGCGGGGCAGCCTGCGCATCGCCGTATCCGATGGAGCTCTCGATCCCCGACTGTCAGCATTCTTGGCTCGCTGCCGTGTGGAAGAGCCGGAAATGGAGATACGTATGTGCGAAGTGCCCTTGGCCGAACAGTTGCGCGGGCTTCGGTCGGGCGACTTTACGATCGGTCTCGCGCACACCGATGAAGTCAGCGATGGCATTGTCGCCGTGCCAATCTGGCGAGATCCAATTGTGATCGCTTTGCCCGCACTACATGAGTTGCTTGCCCATAAGGAGATTCCACTACATAAACTGGGAGGCCACCCACTTGTGTTGTGCGATCCGCGGATATGCGAGGGTTACTGCCGCGAGCTGGCTCGACTCCTGGGGCCAGTGGGGAATCAGAATGTCGTTGAACACGTGTCCTCGCTGGACATGATGCTGACTCTGGTGGGGGCAGGTTACGGCGTCGGCTTTATCTCTGCAACCAAGATTCCGATCAGTCAACGCCAGGATGTGGTGATCCGCCCCCTGGCTGTGAAATCAGCAGTAATCACTACTTACCTACTCCGATCAGCAAGTAGTGACTTGACTGCTTCATTGGAGCGTTTTATTTCCCGACTGCGTGAGGGTTTCGACGATTGACTGAAATAATTTGCTCAAGAATCAGCGCTTAAACTCAGATTGTGTTCGGTTGCGGCCATAAGCTCGGCCGCACTTATTCCAAGTGCTGTAGAAATTTTCAGTATGAGCGGAAGCGTAGGTACATGTTCTCCACGTTCAATTTTTCCCATATGCGAGCGTGCAATGCCTGCCCTAGAAGCGAACTCATCCTGCGCGACGCCTTGCGCGACGCGAGCCGCGCGCACGGCCTGTCCGAATGCCAATGCTGGCTTGGAGTCATACGTGGTTGTGCCAGACGGACGTCCAGGCTGAATAGTGGTCTTCTGCATCGGCAGAAGGGTCGATCAAACTGCGAAAATTAACCACGTTAAGTTTGGAGACGTTAAACTTCTCTCTTTCCCGTCATGCTAGCTCGCACCTCGACCTGCCTAGCCTCTCTTCTGCGCGGCGCTTATGCACAGCATCACCAGCCGAACATCCCGCCTCCGGCTTGCCATCGCGCCGGGTGTGCCGTCGTTTCAGCTCTCCAAGTTGCTGGCCCTGCAGCGCGCAGAAGAGCCAAACGTCAGGCTAACGTTTTCTGCGGTAACAGGTGACGAATTGGTCGCGGGAATTCAGGACGGTCGCTACGACGCAGGAATGTCGCTTCAGGGGGCCAGCGACCCAGGCCTCAAGACGCAACCTTTGTGGGCCGAGAGCATGGCTGTCGCCGTGCCGCCGCGGTTCCATTTACTCGACAGGGCAAAGCTCACCGTCGCCGGTCTTCAAGACTACCCGATCTATCGCTGGCAGGCCGAGGACTGTCCTCTGCTGGATGGAAGGCTGGCCTCCCTCATGCCGTTGGACGAGGAGAACATCCAGCGGGTGACTTCATTCGAGATGCTGGCGCTATGGGTTGCGGCCGGCTATGGCATCGGGGTATCTGCGCAAACGCGCATCGAGCGTGCCCACGGCTGGGGTATCACCATGCGACCGCTCGCCGACGGCCCCTATGAAATCGTGACCTACCTGCAGCGACGCCACGCGCAAACCGACTCCGCTTCGGAGCGGTTCGAGCGCAGAGCGATGCAAGTCGCCGGGGCCGAAGCCACGTAATAACATCCCTACGGCCGGAGCTATGACCCCGGCCGTAGTTTGAAGGGGGTTAGGCCCCCTCAAGTACTGCCGCGCTGTCCACCAGCCGACGGACGCTCAGCCGCACATCCTCGGGAATGGGCCGCAAGGCAACGGCCTCGGGCCCATCCTCGTGGCGCTGGTAGTCACCCATGATGACGCGGATGATCGCGGGCACGTTGGTCGGCGTGACCGCATCGATAGCCGCACGATCACCCAGCTCGGGGTGAGGCTGGGTCAGCATGCGGTACAGCTCCCACGAATCCGCTTGCAGGCATTGGTTCATGAGCACTTGGGCCAGCTTGTGCTTGAGCGGTACCAGTTGCCAGTCGGGAACCCGCTGCCCCCGGTTGCCCAGGCTGATCGACAGGAGCTTGCCCGCCTTCAGCTCGCGGTTGATCTGGTCCTTGGACTTGCCGGCCAGCTTGCCGAACAGAGGAACCGGCAGATTGTTCGGCGACTCGTAGACGGCCAGCATTTCCTCGCGCTCGCGCTGGATCGCTGAGACTTCCGGCTCCGGGGCATGCATCGGAGGCGGTGGCACCTGCGACAGCCGCTGGAACGTGATCCCGCCGCTGTTCGGCGTTACGACGATGGGCGTTGCGATAACGGGCGGCACGCTAGGGACAGCGGGCTCGGCCACCGCAGGAGCCGCGCCCACCGCTTCCTCCACTTCCGCCATCGCCGGCACCCCGTCGATACGGATGGTCAGGTGCGCGCTCGCGGCTTCCACTTCGCCCTGTTCGAGCAGATCGAGACGGTCGGCCCAGTCCTGCATCATGCGGCGCCGAGGCTCCACATACTTGGCGTGGTTGTAGGCCGAGCTGACCTTGTTCGGATCGGAGTGCGAAAGCTGCGCGTCCACCCAAATCTTCGGGTATCCGATCTCGTTGAGCGCGGTCGAGATGGTGCCGCGGATGCCATGGCCGGTCAGGCGTCCCTCATACCCCATGAGCTGCACGGCCTTGTTGAGGGTGTTCTCGCTGATGCGCCTCTTGAGTTCGCTGCGATGCGACAGCAGGTACTTCTGCGCCGGCCGCATCACGCCCAGGAGATAGCGCACGATCTCGATGGCCTGCAGGGACAGGGGCACGATGTAGGGCGGCACGTCCTGCGGCCGCTTGCCGGCCTTGCGCATTTCGTCCTGGAGCTGCTTGACGACCTGCGGCGGGATGATCCACAAGCCGCGGTCGAGGTCGAATTGCTCAGGTTCGGCCAGCCGCAACTCGCCCGTGCGCACCCCCGTCAGGAACAGCAGACGGACGCCAAGCTGGGTCTGCCAGCCACGGGGGTTGTAGAGCCGGAGCTTCTGAAGGAACTCGGGCAGTTCGGGAAGGTGCAGGTAGGGGTTGTGCGCCACCGGAGGCTTGGGTTCAGCTACCACGTCCAGGTCCGCAGCCGGGTTGACTTCCAGTCCCTCTGCAATGACCAGGGCATAGCGAAACATCTGGTTGAACCAGGTGCGCACCTTCTCGGCGGTGGTGAACGCCTTGCGCTTCTCGATCGCCGCCACGACGCCCACAAGCTGGGGCCGGCGAATGTCGTAGATCGACATCTTCCCTAGGGTGGGCAGCACGTCTTTGTTGAAGATGCGCAGGATCTGCGACAGCGTGCTCTGGCGGCCTTCCTTGAGTTCCTTGCGGCGATGCTCGACCCAGGCATCAAAAACATTCTTGAAGGTGTATTCGCCCGCCAGCTTGGCTGCGTGCCGACGCTGGTCGCGTTCGATTTGAGGATCGACCCCCCTGGCGAGCAGAGCCTGGGCCTTGTCCCGCTCCCCGCGGGCCTCGCGCAGGCTGAGGGCGGGATAGCCGCCGAGGGACAAGCGCTTCTGCTTGCCCAGCCAGTAGTAGCGAAAGATCCACGACTTGCCGCCTGCGGCAGAGACCATCAGGCCCAGGCAGTCGTTGTCGGAGAGGGTGTAGCGCTTGCCGGTGGTCCTTGCCTGCCGGACGGTCAGATCAGAGAGTGCCATTTCGAGGCTCCTAAGTGATGACTTAGGCCTATGCTCGTCATGGTTCCCGCTCAGCCCCAGCAACTATCCGGTAGCCGTCCCAACCGCATTCTTGTGCCTCAATTGGTCACTCAAAAACGGTAGCTGTGGGTGGATTTCCGTGGCGCTCGCTGGAATGAAAAAAGGGGCCGAAGCCCCTCTTTTCAACGACTTACAGACGTCAGTGGAAGTCTGTAGATCATAACTTGGAGCGGGAAACGAGACTCGAACTCGCGACCTCAACCTTGGCAAGGTTGCGCTCTACCAACTGAGCTATTCCCGCGTGGGAGTGCGCATTTTAGGGATTCCGCCGCAACTGTCAACCGGCCCTGCC
>JAFLDH010000001.1 GCA_017302505.1 Burkholderiales bacterium | reverse complement strand
AGGCCGAACAAGCCCAGGCTGATGCCCAGGTGCGTGCCTTGCTCGGCCTGGCTGACGATGTCGAGCGGCGTGTGCGTGCCGGCGACCTGGCCCGGGCCGACGCGCTGGCTGCGCGCGCCGACCTGCTGCAGGCCCGCGCCCGCGAGGCCGAATCGCGTCAGCGTCTGCTCGAAGCGCACAGCCATTGGAACTTGCTGACCGGCCTCGATGCGCTGCCCGGTGCGCAGCAACCCGAGGGGCGCGCGGTGCCGGCCGCCGATGCCAGCACGACGCTTCATCCCGAGCTGCGGCTCGCCACTCAGGCCACGGAGCTTGCGCGCCGGCGCGTGGAGGTCGTGCGCAGCTCGCGCCGCGACCCACCGGAAGTGGTCGTCGGCCTGCGCCAGGAAGTGCCGGCTCGCGGCGAGCTGACGCAGAACAGCATCGGCATCGGCCTGCGCCTGCCCTTCGGTACCGACGACCGCTACCAGCCGATGCAGGCTGCCGCACTGAGCGAGCTCGACCTGGCGAAGGCGCGTGAGCAGCGGCTGCGCGATCGGCTAGACGCCAACACCTCGGCAGCTTGGGCGGCGCTGCGCTCGGCCGAGCGGCAGCTGGCCGACCAACAGCAGCGCTCGGCATTGCTGCAAGAGCGCAGCCAGCTCGTCGACAAGTCCTTCCGTGCCGGCGAAAGCCCGCTGCCCGACCTGCTGCGTGCGCTGGATGCATCGGCGCAGGCCGATGCCGCGCTCGCCCGTCAACAGGCCGCAGTCGGCCTGGCACGGTCCCGTATCCAACAAGCCCTCGGACTCCTGCCATGAAAACTCTGCCATCCCCGCGCCGTGTTCGAACGCAACGGCATCTTGGTCTCGGCCTGCTTGCGGCGCTGGGCTGCAGCCTCGCACTGGCCGCACCTGGCGCCCATGGCCCTGGCGGCGAACACCTGGACGAAGTCGCGCGGCCGGCAGCCGGCACGGCGCAAACGCGCATCGTCGCCAAGTCGGAACTCTTCGAGATCGTGGCGCAGATCAAGGACGGCGTGCTGTCGATCTTCGTCGACCGATTCGACACCAATGAACCGGTGCTGAACGCAAAACTCGAGGTGGCCAGCGGCGGTGTCGAGGCCGCCGCTGCCTTCCGTGCCGAGGCCGGCGACTACGTCGTGGCCGAACCGGCGTTGTTGAAGGCGCTGGCCGCGCCTGGCGAGCACGCGCTCGTGTTCACGCTGCTGGCCGGCAACGAGACTGACCTGCTGGACGGCACGCTGGTCGTCGCCGGTGGCAGCGCGGCAGTTGCCGATCACGGCCACTCGCACAACGGCGACGGTGACCACGGCCATGAACTCGAACGCGCGACATGGATTGGCGCCGGGTTGCTGGCGCTGGGCCTGCTCGGCGGCATCGGCTGGTGGCACCAGCGGAGGCGCAAACGACCCACTCTTGCCGAAGGAGCCGGATCTTGAAGTGCACTCTTCGCCGTGAAGGCGTCCCCTGCGCCTGGCGAGCCGGGGCGACGTTGGCCGCAACACTGCTGCTGCTTTGTCCCGCGCACGCGGCGCCGGGTGCGCATGGGCCGGGCGGAGAACACCTCGACGCGCCGGGTGCAGCAGTCAGCGCCAGCGGCCTGGCGCGACTGCCCGACGGCAGTGTCAACTTGCCCAAGAACGCGCAGCGGCGCATGGGCATCCGCACCCTGGTGGCGCCGGAGTCGGAAGCAGCCGCCACCATTGAACTGCCGGGACGCGTGGTCATCGATCCCAATGCCGGCGGCCGCGTGCAGGCCGCCTACGGTGGGCGTGTCGAGGCCGGTCCGAACGGCCTGCCGGTGGTGGGGCAGACTGTGAAGCGCGGCCAGATGCTGGCGAGCGTGCGTCACCATCCGGAGCCCTTTGCACTGGGCAATCAGAGTGCGCAACTGGCCGAACTGCGCGGCCAGCGCACGCTGGCCGAGCAAAGGGTGCAAAGACTGGAAGGTCTGGAAGGCACCGTGCCGCGCAAGGAGATCGAGGCGGCCCGCGCCGACGCCCAGAGCCTGCAGCAGCGTGAAGCCAGCATCGGCCGCAGCCTCGACGCGCGCGAAGTGCTGGTAGCGCCGATCAGCGGTGTCATCGCGCGTGCCGACGTGCTCGCCGGCCAGGTCGTCGAGCCGCGCGAGCTGCTGTTCGAAGTGGTCGATCCGTCGCGCATGCTGGTTGAAGCGACCACCGCCGATCCCGGCCTGCTGGGGCGCATCGGCTCGGCAAAGCTGCAGGGCACGCCCCACGCCAGGCTCGAGCTGCTGGGCGCAGCGCGCGTGTTGCGCGATGGCGTGCTGCCGCTGAGCTTCGCGCTGCGCGGCGATGGAAGTGCGCTGCCGCTGGCCATCGGCCAGCCGGTGACCTTGATCGTGGCGCTGAACGAACGCACACGCGGCTTCGTACTGCCGGCCCAAGCGGTGGTGCGCAACCCGGCCAACGAACCAGTGGTCTGGATCAAGTCGGGCGCCGAGCGCTTCATCCCCCAGCCGGTGCAGTTCCGCGCGCTGGATGCGCACACCGTGGTGGTTACCCAGGGCCTGGGCGCCGACAACCGCGTGGTGGTGCAGGGTGCGCCGCTGATCGCGCAGATCCGCTGATCCGGGGGCGAACGATGTTCAACTGGATCGTCCGCACCAGCCTGCACAACCGGCTGTTCGTTCTCGCAGTCGCCGCGCTGCTGATGGCCTACGGCGCGCTGGTCGCCTGGCGCACACCGGTGGATGTGTTCCCCGACCTGAACAAGCCGGTGGTCACCGTACTCACTGAAGCCGGCGGCATGGCGCCGGAAGAAGTCGAGCAGCTGGTCACCTTCCCGATCGAGACCGCGCTCAACGGCATGCCCGGCGTGACGCGCGTGCGCTCCACCTCGGGCATCGGCCTGTCGATCCTGTATGCCGAGTTCGATTGGGGCACCGACATCTACCGCAACCGCCAGCTCGTCGCCGAGCGGCTGGCCCTGGTGCGCGAGCAATTGCCGGCCGGCATCACGCCGGTGATGGGGCCGGTGTCGTCGATCATGGGCGAGATCATGCTGGTGGCATTGCCGCTGACCGGCGACCAAGGCACGGCCAGTGCCATGCAGGCGCGCGAGTACGCCGACTTCGTGCTGCGCCCGCGGCTGCTGTCGATCCCCGGCGTGGCGCAGGTGATCCCGATCGGCGGTGAGGTGCGCACCTTGCGCGTCGCACCCGACACCGCGCGCATGGCGCAGTTCGGCGTCTCGCTGCACCAGCTCGAGCGTGCGCTGGAAGGCTTCGCCAGCAATGCCGGCGGCGGCTTCATCGACCTGAACAGCCGCGAGTACCTGATCCGCCACATCGGCCGCGCGCCACGCGGCGAGGGCCTGGGCGGCATCGCCGTGGCCTGGAAGGACGGCCGGCCGATCCTGCTGGAGCAGGTGGCCACGGTCGGCTTCGCGCCGGGCCTGAAGCGCGGCGACGCTGGCTACAACGGTCAACCGGCGGTGGTGGTCAGCATCCAGAAACAACCCGCGGCCGACACCGTCAAAGTCACCGCCGCGATCGAGGCCGCGTTGGCCGAGCTGAAGGCCGGTCTTCCCAAGGGCCTGGCCGAGCCGAAGGTGCTGTTCCGCCAGGCCGATTTCATCAAGGCCTCGATCGGCAACGTCGCCGAGGCGCTGCGCGACGGCGCGATCATGGTGGCGATCGTGCTCTTCGCCTTTTTGCTGTCGCTGCGCACCACGCTCATCTCGCTGGTCGCGATCCCGCTGTCGCTGGCCGTCACCGCGCTGGTCTTCCAGTGGCTCGGCCAGTCGATCAACGTCATGACGCTGGGCGGCCTGGCCATTGCCATCGGCGAGCTGGTCGACGACGCGGTGGTGGGGGTGGAAAACATCCTGCGCCGGCTGCGCCAGAACCGCCAGGCAGGCAATCCACTGCCGGCCTTCGACGTCGTGCAACGCGCCAGCGTCGAGGTGCGTTCGGGCATCCTCTATGCCACCCTGATCGTGGTGCTGGTGTTCGTGCCGCTGTTCGCGCTGCCGGGCATCGAAGGGCGCTTGTTCACGCCGCTGGGCGTGGCCTACATCGTGTCGATACTGGCTTCGATGGGGGTGTCGATGACGGTGACGCCGGTGCTGTGTTACTACCTGCTGCCGAACATGAAGCGGCTCGACCATGGCGACTCCCCCGTCGTCGCGGGGCTTAAGCGCCTCGATGCCAAGCTGCTGGGCTGGTCGTTCCGCCACGCGCGGCTGCTGCTGGCAACCGCGGCGCTGGCAGTGGCCGCGGCGGCAGCCACGGTGCCGTACTTTGCACGTGCCTTCCTGCCGCCTTTCAACGAGGGCTCGCTGGTGCTGGCGCTGGTGCTCAACCCCGGCACTTCGCTGGCCGAGGCGAACCGCGTCGGCGCGGTGGCCGAAGGGCTGATCCGCGAGGTGCCCGAGGTGCTGCAGGTCGGCCGCCGCACCGGCCGCGCCGAGCTCGACGAACATGCCGAAGGCGTGCATTCGGCCGAGATCGACGTCGACCTGAAGCGCGGCGAACGCAGCCGTGAACAGGTGATGGCCGACATCCGCGACAAGCTCGCGGTGCTGCCGGCGCAGGTGGCCATCGGCCAGCCGATCGGCCACCGCCTGGACCACCTGCTGTCGGGCGTGCGCGCGCAGATCGCGCTGAAGATCTTCGGCGACGACACCGACATGCTGCGCGGCCTGGCCGAGAGCCTGCGCCAGCAGCTGAGCCAGGTACCGGGGTTGGTCGACCTGACGGTGGAAAAGCAGGTGCTGATCCCGCAGATCACCGTGCGCCTGGACCACCGCAAGGCCGCGCAGATGGGCCTGCCGCCCGGCGAGGCGATGGACCTGCTGAAGGCGCTGACCGACGGTGCGCACGGCGCGCAGATTGTCGACGGCGCGCGCCGCTACGACCTGGTGCTGCGCCTGCCGGACGACCAGCGCGGGCCGCAGGACCTGGCGCGTACCTTGATCGACACGCCCGGCGGGCGTGTGCCGCTGTCCAGCATCGCCACGGTGGAAGAGACCGACGGCCCGAACCAGATCGGCCGCGAGAACGGCCGCCGCCGCATCGTCGTCTATGCCAACACCGATGGCCGCGACATGGGCGGCGTGATCGAGCAGTTGCGCGCCATCGTCGCCAGGCAAGCGCTGCCGCCGGGCACCTTCGTCACACTCGAAGGCCAGTTCCAGGCACAGGAGCAGGCCACGCGGCTGATTGCGGGCCTGTCGCTGGTGTCGCTGGCGATGATGTTCCTGGTGCTGTACTCGCGCTACCAGTCGGTGGTGCTGGCCGCCATCATCATGGCCAACATCCCGCTGGCGCTGATCGGCTCGGTGGTGGCGATGTGGCTGGCCGGCGTACAGCTGTCGGTAGCGTCGATGGTCGGGTTCATCACGCTGGCCGGCATCGCCACGCGCAACGGCATCCTGAAGATCAGCCACTACATCAACCTGTGCAAGTTCGAGGGCGAGGTTTTCGGCCACGCGATGATCGTGCGCGGCTCGCTGGAGCGGCTGACACCGGTGCTGATGACCGCGCTGGTGGCGGCCTTCGCGCTGACGCCGCTGCTGCTGGCCGCCGACGCGCCGGGCAAGGAGATCCTGCACCCGGTGGCGGTGGTGATCTTCGGCGGGCTGGTCAGCTCGACCTTGCTCGACACCTTGCTGACGCCGCTGCTGTACTGGCGCTTCGGCCGCAAGCCCACCGAGAAGCTGCTGGGCGAGGAGGCGCACACCCCTGCCGCGCCCGAAGCGCGAGAAGCTTATTGATCGATGCAAATCAGGCCGAGGCGGCGCCGCCTGCAACGAGTGCGCCGCGAACTGGAGAAAGCGAACATGAGCAAGAAGTTCCTGACCGCCGCGCTGCTGGGCCTGGCCGCGCTCGGTTTCAATGGCGCGCAGGCGCACGGCGGTGGCGCACCCAAGCATGGCGGCGTGGTGCAGACCTCGAACGACCTGTCCTTCGAGCTGGTGGGCACCCCTGCCGGCGCGGTGATCTATGTCGAGGACCACGGCAAGCCGATGGCGCCCGCGGGGCTCAAGGGCAAACTCACCGTGCTCATCGGCGCGGAGAAGACCGAAGCCGAGCTGGTCCCAGCCGGCGACAAGCTCGAAGCCAAGGGCATCAAGTTGGCCAGCGGCGCCAAGGCCGTTGCCACGATGACGACACCGGCGGCGAAGGCGATCACGGTGCGCTTCACGGTGAAGTAGATGGCCTCACTCCCCGCACTGCGCGGCGGGTTGTTCGCGCTGCTTGCCGCCACGCTGTTTGGCGTGAGTACGCCACTGCTGCAGCGTGCCGGCGAAGGCGTAGGTGCGCTAAGCACCGCCGCGCTGCTGTACGCCGGCGCGGCCGCCATCGGCGCGCTGTCGCGCCGGCCGGCACATCGCGAGGCGCGGCTTGTGCGTGCCGACATGCGGCGGTTGCTGGCGATGGCCTTCTTTGGTGCCGCCATCGGGCCGGTGGCGCTGGCCTGGGGCCTGCAGCGCACCAGCGGCACCAGCGCGTCGCTGATGCTGACGCTGGAGGCGCTGTTTACGGCAGTGCTGGCCTGGCGGCTGTACCACGAGACGATGGAAAGGCGCGTCTGGGCGGCGATGACGCTGCTGCTGGCCGGTGGCATCGTGCTGATCCTCGACCAGCAGCGTGGCGGAATGCAGCTGTGGGGCCTGCTCGCGGTGGCGGTGGCGACCGCGGACTGGGGCGTGGACAACACGCTGTCGCGCGCCCTGGCCGATCGCGACCCGGGCCAGGTGGTGATGGCCAAGGGCGCACTCGGTGCCGCGGCCACCGCCCTGCTGGCGCTGGCACTTGGCGAGACGCTGCCGTCGCCGGCAGCCGCTGTCAGCTTGTTCGCCATCGGCGCTACAGGCTACGGCCTGAGCCTGCGTTTCTACCTGCTTGCGCAACGCGCTTTCGGCGCTGGGCGTACCGGCTCGGTGTTCGCCTTCGCACCCTTCATCGGCGCGGCCCTGGCGTTGGCGCTTGGCGACCGCTCAGCCAATGGCTGGATGGCGCTGGGCAGCGCGCTGATGCTCGCCGGCGTGCTGCTGCACCTGGCCGAGTCGCACGGCCACGAACACGAGCATGTGGCGCTGGAGCATGAGCATGCGCATCGCCACGACGATGGGCACCACGGGCATAGGCACGAGCCGATGCCCGAGGGCGCGCACAGCCACCGCCATCTCCACGAGCCGCTGCACCACACCCATGCGCATGTGCCCGACGTGCATCACGGGCATCGGCATTGAAGGCCGACCTGCCAGTGGAGTCAGGCGCGCGTGGTGGCGATCGCCACTAGTGGGCACAACCAGGCCAGACTTCGGCGCCACGCAGTTGCGGTTGCTTGTCAACGAGCAACTGGCCAAGGTTAGGATGCCTCGAGAAACAAGTCTCAATAATCATGCACCGGCCGTTGGGTCGGCGCGCGGCCGGCTCGTGTGCATGGGCAGGCCGGAGTCAATGCAGAACCAGAGCGAGGTGCAGTGATGAAGATCGGCGAACTGGCAACGGCCACCAACCCGGCCGTGGAGACCATCCGCTTCTATGTACGCGAGGGGTGGATTTCCAGCCAGCCCACAGCGGCTCGAACTATCGCCAGTACGAGGCCGACCGATGTGTAGCGCCTGGCCTTCATCCGCCGCTGCCAATCGCTGGACATGAGCCTCGACGAGGTGCAAGTTATGTTGAGTTACCTGGGGACCGGCACGCGGCGGACTGTGGCGAGATGAATGCGGTACTCGACGAGCAGGTCGAGCATGTCGACCTGCGTGTGCGTGAACTGAAGTTGCTCGAGAAGCAAATGCGTGAACTGCGGGCGAACTGCAACTCAGAGCGCAGGGGCAGCCCTGCAACATCCTCGACGAACTCAGCGCCGATCGGCGCGGTGCCGACGGCGCACGCCGCCTGCTGCGGTCCGGGCAGACGCATGTGCATGTCGGGGCTGTGCACGGCCGGCCAGGCCGGGCGCGGCGGGTTTGAGCGGTATCAGCGCAGTGCGGATTCGACCGGTCGGTCGCCGCCGTCATCCGGACTCACGCGAAGACGACAAGGGGCAGTCCGGACGGTGTTCGAGAGGCGATTGCATTGACTTGGCGCAATCTCGCAGCGATGCCTTTGCCTATCATTTACCAACTTGACGATTGCAGCCATGTTGTCCTTGCCCTTCCAGCGCCGTCGTTTGCGCAGCACTGCTGTGCTGACGTTGATGGCATGGGTGCTGGCCCTGCTGGCGGGGATCGTCAACGCATGTCAGCTTCAGACGTACACGCCTGGGACGCTGACCCCAGGCTTGTCTACGCAGGGTGGTTTCGCCGAACGCGGTTTGCTCGCCGGACAGCCGCTTCTTGTGGAAGAGGGCGATCACGATGTAGTAGGTGGTCACGAGGGCCAATCCGACACCGGCAAGGCCGGGTGCCTCAAGTTCTGCGATGACGAGTCCTCGACTGTCGCGACGGCGAAGACGTCCCAGGCCGATCTTGTCGGCATGGTCACGGTCTCCAGCATCGACTGGCTGGCAGCCATGCCAATTGCCACCGGCGCGCCATGGCGCCAGGTCGAACGGCCGGTCTCTCAAGGCCCGCCTCTGTTCATACGCTTTCTGCGTCTGACGATTTAGCCATCTTTGCCAAGTAGCCGCCGGGAGCCCTCCCGCGCGGCTGCTTGCGCGTCTGCGCCTATGCGCGGCACCTGCCGTCCGGGCGATCCCTTCATATGTCTCGAGTAACGGAGTCATCCAATGAACGCAACCCGTCTTGTTCTCGTCAGCCTATTTGCAGCCGTCACCAACGTTGCCGCGCATGCTCAGCAGCAAGCCACGCCCACCGCAGCACCTTCGCCTTCGGCGACATCGCCGAACGCGCAAGACTGCCGGAAGGCCAACGCTGCACGCCACGACCACGCTGTGGAAAAAGGCGGCGGCTCGATGGCCGCGAAGCCCTGCGCGCCTGTCACTTCGGCTCCAGCGGCAAAGGCGAACAAGCCCCACAACCATGCCACCTTCAACAAGAACCAATGAGCGCTTGCGGCTGCCACGCCAGCCAGATGCTCACGGAGGCAGGATGAAGTTCCATGACATACGTTTTGGCTCGAGCCGGGGTAGAGGCTTGTCGAAGTTAGTCCGATCTCGGCTCAGGCTTGTGTCGGCAGCTGCCACGGCCACTCCACGTCGGGCTCTGCGCGGCGCCACGATGCTCGTCAATGTGTGCGTGCGCTCGGCGATGGTGGTGACACTGGCCAGCGCCAGTTTGGCAGGCCCGGCGCGGTCCCAGGAGAACGCACTAGGCGGCACCGTACAGAGTCTGCTCGACTTCGCACGAGCGCAGAGCCCGGAACTGGCCGCAATGCGGCAAGAGGCCGACGCAGCGGTCCAGCGCATGGGGTCGGCGGGCGCGCTAGCCGATCCCGTGCTGCGCGTCGAGCTGATGAACATCAACAACTACGGCAGTGACGCGCCGGCCAGCCTGCTGCCCTCGAAAGTCGGAGAGACCGAGTACCGACTGATGCAGCCACTTCCTGCCTGGGGCAAGCGCGACTTGAGGCGCGAAGTGGCTGCCGCCGACGCCGAGCAGGCGCGCGCGCGCGTCGGGGCCGGCTGGGCCGAACTTGCCGCGCGCATCAAGATTACTTATGCCGAGCTCTATAGAACCGCAGGCAACGAGCGGTTGACGCGCGAGGTGCTCGATCTGATGTCGCGCCTGGAGCAGATCGCACAGGCTCGCTATGCCGGTGGCCTGGTCGCCCAGCAGGACGCGATTCGCGCACAGCTCGAGCAGACCGCGATGCGTTCCGAACTGATTTCACTCGAGAACGAGAAGCGCCAGCTGCGATCGCGGATGAACGCACTGTTGGCCCGCAACGTTGCCGACCCATTGGCCGATCCGCAAGTCTTGCGCCCGGTGCCGAACCTGGCCGCCTCGGATGCTGCCCTTCTTGCCGCGCGCGCGCGAGCGAGCAATCCTCAACTGCAGGCTGAGCAGGCGCGGGTGGCGAGCGCGCAGAAAAGCCGCGACCTCACCTTGAGCAACCGTTACCCCGACTGGTTGGTGGGGCTGCAGACAACGCAGGTGGGTTCGCGGCTGACCACGTTCGGGCTGATGGTCGAGATGAACATTCCGCTGCAGCAGGGTGCGCGCCGGGCGCAGGAGCGAGAGGCCGAGTCGATGGTGGGCGCGGCACGTTCGCGGGCCGAAGCATTGTCGAACCAACTGCTGGGTGAACTGGCCGGCAATCTTGCGGTGTTCGAAAGCGCGCGACGCACCGAAGTGCTGGTCGAGACGCAGTTGCTCCCGCAGTCGGACCTGAGCTTGCGCTCGGCGCTGGCCGCCTACGAAAACGGCAAGGTCGACTTCGCCACGCTGCTCGACGCCCAGCGGCAGATCCGCAAGGCGCAGATGGACCGTCTCAAAGCCCAGGTCGAGGCGCAGATGCGCCTGGCTGAAATCGAACGCATTGTGGGAGAAGACCTTTGAAGTTCGCCACGACACTGCTCGCCATCGTTGTGCTCGGCGCCGTGGGTGCGGGCAGCTATTGGCTCGGTCAGCGCAGGACGGTCGATGCGCACGATGGCCTGTCCGCCACCGCCTCGGCGCCCGTGGCGGCGCCGCAGCGCAAGCTGCTCTACTACCGCAACCCGATGGGCCTGGCCGACACCTCGCCGACGCCGAAGAAGGACCCGATGGGCATGGACTACATCGCCGTCTACGAAGGCGAGGAGAAGGACGCCAGCGCCGCGCCGGCAGGCGCCAACCAAATTCGCATCAGCACCGAAAAGATCCAGAAGCTGGGCGTGCGCACCGAGGCGGCAAGCACGCGCCTGCTGGGCAAGACGGTGCGCGCTGCGGGCCGGATTGAGCCTGACGAGCGGCGCATGTACGCGATCTCGCCGAAGTTCGAGGGCTATGTCGAGCGCCTGCATGTCAACGTGACCGGCCAGCCGGTGAGCAAGGGCCAGCCGCTGTTCGAGGTCTACAGCCCCGAGCTGGTGTCGGCGCAGCGTGAGTACCTCATCGCGGTGCAGGGCATGCAGGCCATGCAGGGTGCCGGGCCCGAGGCGCAGGCCGGCATGAAGCAGCTCGCGGAATCCAGCCTTGTCCGCCTGCGCAACTGGGACCTCCCGCCGGAGCAGGTGGATGCACTGACGAGTAGCGGTGAAGCCCGTCGCACGATCACGTTCCGCTCGCCGGTGTCCGGACTCGTCACCGAAAAGAAGGCGCTCCAGGGCATGCGCTTCATGCCGGGTGAGGCGCTCTATCAGGTGACCGACCTGTCTTCGGTATGGGTGATCGCCGACGTGTTCGAGCAGGACATCGGACTGGTCAAGACCGGTGCCAAGGCCAAGGTGACGATCAATGCCTACCCGAACCAGGTGTTCGAGGGCCGGATCACCTACGTCTACCCCACCATGAAGGCCGAAACCCGCACGCTGGCGGTGCGCATCGAACTGGCCAATCCTGGACAGCTGCTCAAGCCCGCCATGTATGCGCAAGTCGAGTTGCCGGTGGGCGGCACCCAGCCGGTACTCGCCGTGCCGGATTCGGCGGTCATCGACAGCGGCACGCGCAGGATCGTGCTGGTGCAAATCGAAGAAGGACGCTACGAGCCGCGCGAGGTCGAGCTTGGCGCGCGCGGGGAGAACCACGTCGAGGTGCTGAAGGGCGTACGCCAAGGCGAGCAGGTGGTCGTGGCAGCCAATTTCCTGATCGACGCCGAGAGCAACCTGAAGGCCGCCGTAGGCGGCCTGGCGGGCCATGCGGGCCATGGCGGTGCGCCCAAAGGCACCGCGCCGGCAGCGTCGGCCGCGCCGTCGCCCAAATCGGTGCCGGTCGGCCACAAGGCCGAAGGGTCAGTAAGTGCCATTGACTTGAAGGCCGGCACCCTGAGCCTCGACCACGGTCCGGTCGCCAGTTTGAGATGGCCGGCGATGACGATGGAGTTCAAGGCCGCAAACGCCAGCCTGCTGCAGGGCCTGAAGCCGGGGCAAGCAGTGTCCTTCGAGTTCGTCGAACGCCAGCCCGGCGAATACGTGGTCACCTCGGTCGCGGCAGCTGCGCGCACGCCCGCCGCCGAGGCGGTGCCCGCTACCCCGGTCCCCGGGTCGGGCAAGAGTTCCCACAGCGGCCACTGAAGCGAGGAAGCCATGCTGGCCAGAATCATTCAATGGTCGGGCAGGAATCCGTTCCTGGTCCTGCTCGCCACCCTTTTCGTCGTCGTCGCCGGTGTCGTTGCCGTGATGAAGACGCCGCTCGACGCGCTGCCCGACCTGTCGGACGTGCAGGTCATCGTCTACACCGAGTACCCGGGCCAGGCGCCACAGGTGGTCGAAGACCAAGTGACTTACCCGCTGACGACGGCAATGCTGGCCGTGCCGAAGTCCAAGGTGGTGCGGGGTTTCTCGTTCTTCGGCGCCTCTTTCGTCTACGTCATCTTCGAAGACGGCACCGACATCTATTGGGCCCGCAGCCGCGTGCTCGAGTACCTGAACTTCGCCGCCAGCCGGCTGCCCGCAGGCGTGTCGCCATCGCTGGGGCCCGACGCAACCGGCGTGGGCTGGGTCTACCAGTACGCCCTGCTGGCGAAGAACCGGACGCTGGCCGAGTTGCGCACCATCCAGGACTGGTACGTGCGCTACCAGCTGACCAAGGCGCCGGGCGTGGCCGAGGTGGCGTCGCTGGGCGGCTTCGTGCAAACCTACCAGGTCACGGTCGATCCGCTGAAGCTGCGCAGCTACGGCATCCCGTTGATGAAGGTGGCGCAGGTCATCCGGGATTCCAACCGCGACGTCGGCGGGCGCGTGGTCGAGATGACCGAGACCGAGTACATGGTGCGCGGCAAAGGCTACCTGCGCGGCCGGGTCGACATCGAGATGCTGGTCGTCAAGAGCGAGGGCGGCACGCCGGTGCTCATCCGCGACATTGCACGCGTCGAGATGGCGCCGGACGAACGCCGCGGCCTGAGCGAGCTCAACGGCGAGGGCGAGGTCGTCTCCGGCATCGCCATGGCGCGCTTCGGCCAGAACGCGCTGGAGGTGATCCACAACCTCAAGGCCAAGGTGGCCGAGATCTCTGCCGGTCTGCCCGAAGGCGTGACGATCGAAGCCGTCTATGACCGCTCGGATCTGATCCACCGCGCGATCAAGACACTCAGCGTCACGCTGCTCGAGGAGAGCCTGATCGTCGCCCTGGTGTGCGTCGTCTTCCTGATGCATGTGCGCTCGGCCCTGGTGGCGATCCTGATGCTGCCGGTGGGCGTGCTGATCTCCTTCATCGCGATGCGCCTGCTGGGCATGAACTCCAACATCATGAGCCTGGGCGGCATCGCGATCGCCATCGGCGCGATGGTCGACGCGGCCATCGTGATGATCGAAAACGCGCACAAGCACCTCGAGCGCCTGAAGGCCGATCACAGCGCGCGCGAGCGTGCCGAAGCCATGCTCGAAGCGTGCAGGGAGGTCGGCCCGTCGCTGTTCTTCTCTCTGCTGATCATCACGGTCTCTTTTCTGCCGGTGTTCACGCTCGAGTCACAGGAGGGCCGGCTGTTCGCGCCGCTGGCCTACACCAAGACCTTCGCAATGGCCGGTGCCTCGTTGCTGTCCGTGACCCTGGTGCCGGTGCTGATGCTGCTGTTCATCCGCGGCAAGATCATGCCGGAGAAGAAGAACCCGGTGAACCGCTTCCTGATCTGGTCGTACCGCCCGATCATCGAGGCGGTGATGCGCTGGCGCAAGTTGACCATCGCGCTGGCCATGATTGCTCTCGTGGCCACCTGGTACCCGGCCTCCAGGCTCGGCAGCGAGTTCATGCCCACGCTCAACGAGGGCACCTTGCTGTACATGCCGGCCTCGCTGCCGGGTATGTCGATCACCAAGGCAGCCGAGGTGCTGCAGACGCAGAACAAGATCATCAAGAGCTTCCCTGAAGTGGCTTCGGTCTTCGGCAAGGCCGGGCGCGCCGGCACGGCCACCGACCCGGCGCCGATCGAGATGTTCGAGACCGTCATCAACCTGAAGCCGCAAGAGCAGTGGCGCCCGGGCATGAACCCCGACAAGCTGATCGCCGACATGGACCAGGCGCTGCAGTTCCCGGGCGTGGCCAATGCCTGGACCATGCCGATCAAGGCGCGCCTGGACATGCTGGCCACCGGCATCCGCACGCCCATCGGCATCAAGGTCTTCGGCAAGGACCTGGGCGAGATGGAGAAGCTGGCGAAAGAGATCGAAGACGTGGTCAGGACTGTGCCGGGCACGACCTCGGCGTTTGCCGAGCGACTGACCGGCGGCAGCTATCTCAACATCGAGCCCGACCGCGAGCAACTCGCTCGCTATGGCTTGTCGGTGGGCGAGTTGCTGGACGTCATCGGCAGCGCGCTTGGCGGCGAAATGGTGACCACCACCGTGGAAGGCCGCGAGCGCTTCGGCGTGACCGTGCGCTACCCGCGCGAGTTGCGTGCCAACCCCAAGCAGATCGAGCGCGAGGTGCTCGTGCCCATTATGGGCGGCGCGATGGTGCCTCTGGGCCAGCTGGCCAAGGTGGTGGTCGCGCGCGGCGCGCCGGGCATCCGCACTGAGAACGCGCTGCTGTCGGCCTACATCTTCGTCGACATCCGCGGCCGCGACATCGGCTCTTACGTGGCCGACGCGCGCAAGGCCGTGGCCGAGCAGGTAAGGTTCCCGGCCGGGTACTACATCACCTGGAGCGGCCAGTTCGAGTACATGGAACGGGCGATCGAGCGCATGAAGGTGGTCATCCCGTTGACGCTGCTGACGATCTTCCTGCTGCTGTACCTGAACTTCAAGCGCCTGACCGAGACCATGATCGTGATGCTGTCTGTGCCCTTCGCGTTGGTCGGCGGCGTGTGGCTGATGTGGGCGCTGGGCTACAACCTGTCGGTGGCCGTCGCGGTCGGCTTCATCGCGCTGGCCGGTGTCGCGGCGCAGACCGGCGTGGTCATGTTGATCTACCTCGACCATGCCTGGACCCATGCCCAGGAATCCTGTCGCCAGAAGGGTCGCCTGCCCGGCGCCGCCGATCTTTATGGCGCCGTCATGGAAGGCGCGGTCGAGCGCGTGCGGCCGAAGATGATGACCGTGGTGGCCATCATGGCCGGGCTGCTGCCCATCATGTGGGGCACCGGCACCGGCTCCGAAGTGATGCGCCGCATCGCGGCGCCGATGGTCGGCGGGATGATCTCGTCGACGGTGCTGACACTTGGCGTCATTCCCGCGCTCTACGCCCTGATCAAGCAGTGGCAACTGGCGCGCACCCAGCGCAATGCAGCCGTGCTACCGGCGGATGCGGCGCATTCCTCGGCGAGCATCGGTTGACGCTCGTCCATTTCAGTTCACTTTCCAGTCAAGGAAATACCATGAATGCTCAACTGAGATCTTCGCGTCGATTCGCCTCGGTATTGCTGCTGGGCGCTGTGCTGGCCGGCAGCGTTGCGGCGCAGACCTTGCCCTCGACCGAACTGCTCCAACGCGTCGAGGCTGCGCGCAGCCAAGGCGACTTCGAAACCTTGGCCACGTACTACGACCAGCAGGCCGCTGCAGCCCGCGGCATCGCGGCAGAACATCGCAAGATGGCCAAGAGCTACCAGGCAATGATCGCGGGCGGAAGGGGCGCCGCCAGCATGCCCGCTCACTGCAATGCGATCGCGGCCAAGAACGACGGGCTTGCAAAGGACTATGAGGCCATGGCTGCCGATTACCGGCAAATGGCCAAGCAAGCCAAGCCTTGAGTGCAAGTGCCCGGCAGGATCATCGATGGGTGCACACGGCGCCGCTCATTGGCTGCCGGCGTCCGCACCGAGCGGACCAAAAAAGCCTTGGCTTCGTCGGCCGTGCGCCGCGTGCACCCGCCGTAGGCAGAATACAACGGCACCATTGACCTTCCCAGCGTTGGAACCTTGACGATGCGCAGACGCTGAACAGCTTCCAGAGGCACCTTTGAGCACCGTTGCATCGTCCGACCCACGCGGAATCAAGCTTCAAGTCACGGGGATGACCTGCGCCTCGTGCGCATTGCGCGTCGAGAAGACGCTCGAGGCGGTTCCGGGCGTCGAGGAGGCGCGCGTCAACCTGGCCACGGAGCAGGCATCTGTCGTTGCCGATGCTTCCGTGACGGCGGATTCACTGATCGCGGCCACTCGCAAAGCCGGCTACGACGTGGCGATCACCGAAACAACACTGCGGGTGGAAGGGATGACTTGTGCGTCCTGCGTCGTGCGGGTGGAGAAGGCGCTGCTCAAGGTTCCCGGCGTCTGCAGCGCCATCGTCAACCTGGCGACCGAGAAGGCGGCCATCCGGGCGCTTTCGACCGTGCCGGTTTCAGCCTTGAAGGCGGCCATCGAGAAGACCGGTTACGCGGCGAAGGCGGTTTGGGAGCCGAAACTCCAGTCCGCCAATCGACTGCCGCTGTGGTGGCCCGTGGCGGCAAGCACTGCGCTGACCCTGCCGCTTGTCGTGCCGATGCTGCTGTGGCTCTTCGGCATCGAGTGGATGCTCAACGGCTGGACACAACTGGTGCTGGCCACGCCGGTCCAGTTCTGGCTGGGCTGGCGCTTCTACAGGGCCGGCTGGAAAGCCGTGCTCGCCAAGACCGGCAACATGGACCTGCTGGTGGCGCTGGGCACCTCCGCTGCTTATGGGCTTTCGGTCTACCTGCTCTTCGAGCACGCCGGGCACGGCATGCCGCACCTGTACTTCGAGGCCTCTGCGGCCGTCATCACGCTGGTCTTGTTGGGCAAGTGGCTCGAGCACCGGGCCAAGCGGCAAACCGCCGACGCCATCCGCGCGTTGAACGCATTGCGACCGACCACCGCGCGGGTCCGTCGCAACGGCGCGGAAGTCGATATTGCCGTGGAGCAAGTCATCGTGGACGACCTCGTCGTCATCCGGCCGGGTGACCGCGTCGCCGTCGACGGTGAAATCGTTGAAGGTCGCAGCCACATCGATGAATCGCTCATCACCGGCGAGAGCCTGCCGGTGCCCAAAGCCGTCGGTGACAAGGTCACTGGCGGCGCCATCAACGCCGAAGGCGCGCTGACCGTTCGCACGACCGCCATCGGCGCGGAGACGACGCTGGCTCGCATCATCCGGATGGTCGAGTCGGCCCAGGCCGCGAAAGCGCCCATCCAACGCATCGTCGACCGCGTCAGCGCGGTATTCGTCCCGGCCGTCCTCGGCATCGCGCTGGCGACCTTCGTCGGCTGGGCGGTCTTCACGGGGGACTGGGAACACGCACTCATCAACGCGGTGGCCGTGCTGGTCATCGCCTGCCCCTGCGCCCTGGGTCTGGCGACGCCGACGGCCATCATGGCTGGCACCGGGGTCGCCGCCCGGCACGGCATCCTCATCAAGGACGCCGAAGCCTTGGAGGTCGCGCATGCGGTCACGGTCGTCGCCTTCGACAAGACCGGTACGCTCACCGACGGCAAACCATCGCTCGTTGCGGTTGCGGCCGCCGGCGGCTCGACTCGTGACGAGGTGCTTCAGCTTGCCGCTGCACTCCAGAAGTCGAGCTGTCATCCGCTCGCGGTGGCGGTCATGGACAAGGTGCGCGAGGAGCGCCTGCCGGTGCCCGAGGCCCACGATGCGAAGGCGCTTCCCGGCCGAGGTGTCGAAGGTGCTGTTGGAGGCCGGAAGCTGGCCCTCGGCAGCACGCGCATGCTGCGCGAACACCGGTTGAACGAAGGTCATCTGCTGGCCGAGGCGCAGCGGCTCGAACGGCAGGGCAAGACGGTCTCGTGGCTGGTCGGATCGGACGGCGCCGAGTGGCGGCTCCTGGGATTGCTGGCGTTCGGTGACACCATCAAGAACAATGCCGCTGCAGCAGTGGCGCGGCTCCATCAGCTGGGCATCAGGACGGTCATGCTGACCGGCGACAACCGGGGCGCGGCGCAAGCCGTCGCTGAGGCGCTGGGCATCGACGAGGTGCGTGCGGAAGTCCTGCCCGGTGACAAGGCGGCGGTCGTGAAGGAGCTGCGCGACACCGGCGCGATCGTCGCGTTCGTCGGCGATGGTCTGAACGACGGTCCCGCGCTCGCCGCAGCGTCCGTGTCGTACGCGATGGCCGGTGGCGCGGACGTGGCGACCGAGACCGCCGGCATCACGCTGATGCGCGGCGACCCGCGGCTCGTGGCGGACTCGCTGGACATTTCGCGCCGCACCTACTCGAAGATCAAGCAGGGCTTGTTCTGGGCCTTCGGCTACAACGTGCTGGGCATCCCGCTGGCTGCGCTGGGCATGCTGAGCCCCGTCATCGCGGGAGCGGCGATGGCCTTCAGCAGCTTGAGCGTCGTGCTCAATGCGTTGACGTTGCAGCGCTGGCGTGGAGCCGCTGACGCGCCGGCAGAGCAGCGCGCAGAGCCATCGCAAGCCGTGACCGTACGGGTGGGTACCCGACAGGCATGAACCCAGGCAAAGCCGTGAAGACCCCGGCTGTCCCGGCGAAGCCGATTTGCCGCTTGGCTGCGCTGATCGGCATGTGTGCCCGCGCCGCAGGACTCGGCACGAAGGTACACCCATGAGCGGCGTGTCCCTGTCGGATCTGTTGGGTGTAGGTATGGCGCTGGCTGCGGGCCTGCTGATCGGATTGCAGCGCGGCTGGCAGCAGCGCGATCTGCCTGACGGCCACCGGATCGCTGGCCTGCGCACCTTTGCGTTGATCGGCTTGCTCGGCGGCCTGAGCGGTCTGCTGGCGCAACGCTGGGGGGCAATCGTCCTGGTTGTCGTGCTGGCCGTGGTGGCGCTGCTGATGCTGGCCGGCTACATCGTGACGGCCCGCATGCACAGCGTCATGGGCCTGACCACGGCAATGGCGGCCATCACCACGTTCCTTGTCGGTGTGTTGGCGGCGGATGGCAGCACACTGCTGGCTGCTGCTGTCGCAGTGGTGACGGTCGCGCTGCTGCAACTCAAGCGGCCGATGCACAGCGGCATCGGCAAACTCAGCGAAGGCGAGTTGACCAGCGGCATCCAGTTGCTGCTGATCAGCGTCGTCGTCCTTCCGGTCCTCCCCGATCGTGGGTTCGGTCCGTTCGAGGCGCTGAATCCCTACAAGCTCTGGTGGGCGGTCGTGCTGCTTGCGTTGCTCTCGTTTCTCGGATTCGTCCTGATGCGCTGGTTCGGTGCCCGCCGCGGGCTGACCCTCACGGCGCTGCTCGGCGGACTGGTGTCCAGCACCGCGACCACCGCGACGCTGGCGCGCTGGGCCAAGGAGGCCCCGCAATGGCGGCCCCTGGCGGCCGGAGGAGCCACGCTCGCGTGCGCGGCCATGTTCGGCCGCATGGCGGTGCTCGTCGGCGTCGCCGCGCCGGCGCTCGGCGCGGCGATCGTCGGGACCCTGGGCGCCATGGCCGTTGCCGGGGCCGTGTTCGGCGCGTACCTGACCACGCGCGAGCAGGCGCGGGATCTGCCGGATCTGTCGACCCAGAATCCGCTGAAGCTGAGCGCGGCCGTGCAGTTCGCGCTGTTCCTTGCCGCGGTGCTGCTCGTCGGTCGATTCCTCGCCGAGCGGTTCGGCGACGCCGGGCTGATGGTCACGGCGGCGATCTCGGGCCTGGTCGACGTCGATGCCATCACGCTGTCGGTGGGCCGCATGGTCGGCGATGGGGTCGTCGGCGCTTCGGTCGCGGGCCTGGCCGTCTTTCTCGCGGCCGCCGTCAACCAGGTCACCAAGCTCGGGCTGCTGTGGGTGCTCGACGGACGATCGCTGGCGCTGAGGGTGCTGCCGGCCTATGGGCTGATGGCGTTTGCCGGTGTCGGGGCAGCGCTCGCACTGCGCTGAGCCGCGTTGACGTTCCAGTTGTGGCACCTGTTCCTGCTGGCCAGCGCGTCGCTGCTGGGCCTGCTGTTCGTGCTGGTACTGGTCGAACCCGGTCTGCCATACGACATCGATGACCGCCTCCCATCGCCGGAAGATCACGAGTTCATGGGCCTGCTCGCGGCGCTGGTCGATGCTCCCGTCGCCAAGACAGCCTCGATCGAGGTGCTGACAAACGGGGTCGCGTTCTATGCCGCGGAGTTTGCCGCCATCGCCGGCGCCCGTTGCAGCGTGCACCTGGAAGCCTACGTGTTCCACGTGAGCGCGGTGGCGGACAGGCTGGTCAGCCTGCTGGCCGAACGCGCGCGCGCCGGCATCCGCGTGCGGCTCGTCATCGACGCAATCGGCAGCTGGCGAACGCCCAGCGCATACTTCGACGGGCTGCGTGCGGCCGGCGGCGAGGTAGCCTGGTACCAGCCGGTGCGCTGGCACACGTTGAAGCGGTTCAACAACCGCACGCACCGCGAACTGATCGTCGTCGATGGTGAGGTCGCGTTCGTCGGCGGCGCCGGTATCGCGAGCTGGTGGGACACCGGGCCGCCCGGGCAGCCGCCGTGGCGCGACACCATGGTGCGGCTCGAAGGAACCATCGTCACTTCGGTGCAATCCGCCTTTGCCGAGAACTGGCTCGAAAGCACGGGCCAGCTGCTCACCGATCCGGGATCCTTCTTCCACTGCCGCGCTCTCGGCAGCACGCCCGCCGTGGGCAGCGATGCGATCGTCGTGACGGGCACGCCCTCGGCGGGACGGGCGACGCGGGCGCGCATGTTGTTCCAGTTGCTGATCGCCGGCGCTCGCCGGTCGATCCGCATCGCCTCGCCTTACTTTCTGCCGGACCGCAGCATGCGCGCCGAACTGCGAAAGGCGGTGCGCCGCGGCGTGCGTGTGCAGGTCGTCGTGCCGGGCGCTTTCAACAACCACCCGATCGCACGGCGGGCGAGTCGGCGCCGGTATGGGGACCTGCTCGGCGCCGGCGTGGAAGTGCTGGAGTACGAACCCGGCATGAACCACAGCAAGGTGCTGCTCGTCGACGAGCTGTGGGTCGTCGTCGGGTCCAGCAACTTCGACAACCGGTCGTTCGGCCTGAACGACGAACTCAATCTTGCCTTGCCTGATCGCGCGCTGGCGGCGCGCCTGCGCGAAGACTTCGAACGTGATGCTGCGCTCGGCAGCTCCATCGACCTCAACGCCTGGCACCGACGGCCTTTGTCCGAGCGGCTGCTGGCACTGCTTGGCGCGCTGGTTGAGCGGCAGCAGTGAAGGGGTGCCGCGACCCGTTGCATTGAGCGCTTGGTCGGGACCGGAGTCCGTAGCCGACTACGCAGACGTTGTTGATGCCGATCAAATGGCGGTGACGAGTACGCGGCTATGCTCGGCTCCACGAATCTGCCTTGTCTCGCCAGCGCTTCATCCATGTTCAGCGATCGCCGACGTCTCCGCCGATGGGCAGCCCAGGTGCTGCTCGTGTGGCTGTTCGGCCTCGCGATGGGTGTGGCCAACGCCTGCGCATTGGGAGAGCCGGTGCATCACCGCTCCGACGCGGCGACGACGGCCGCCAGCCAAACTGCACAGAAGCACCTTCACGGTGACGAGCAGGGCGACGCGGCCAAGGTCAACTGCCTGGAGTTCTGCGAGAAATCCTCGATCGGCGCTCCGCAGTTGAAGGTTGCCGGTGACGCTTTGGCCGCGCTTGGTCTCGCCCCGCCGGTGTCCGACTTCCTTTTGATGTCCGGTCTGGCCGAACCCACGGTCGTTCGGTTGGTTGTCGACTCGCCACACCTGCCCGGCGGGCCCCCGCCGCGCATCGCGTTCCAGCGCCTCGCGCTCTGATACGCCCGGACGCCTCGCGGACCTGATCCGCGCAGCGTCCTGCCTTCCGTCCGCCCCCGCGCCCGCAGCGGCGCTGTCAGGCGACGGCATTCCCCATTCGGGTCTTCGTTCCGTGTTTTCCTGTCCGTTGGAGTTTTGCCATGCGCACCCCCCTCGTTCCGCTGTCGTTCTTTGTCGTGCTTGCGCTCGGTGCTGCCGCCGCGTTGGCGCAGGAGCGTCCGGCGACTGTCCCGGCTGCCGCTGCCGCGGCATCCATGCCCTTGAATTGCGATGCCGGCGCCATGAAGCGCCATGAGCATGGCGCCGAGCGCAATGCGCCTTCGGCCAGGCCCATCGCCTGTGTGCCGGCCGAAGCGGCGTCCGGTGTTCAGGCCAAGTCGAAGGCGAAGCCCCTTCACGACCACGCGAAGTTCCACAAGAACCAGTGACCGATGCAGCCCACCAACCAGGAGATCCTCCATGAACCAATCCCATGAACACGGCAACGGTCGCCCGTCCGGCCCGAACTGGTCCCGCATCAACCAATGGCTGCTGTGGATCGGTCTGGCCGCTGCGGTGGCCTGGATGTTCTTCCGCCACAGCGCGCACCTCGTGACACTGCTGCCGTTTCTGATCCTGCTGGCCTGCCCGCTGCTGCACTTCTTCGGTCACGGCGGCCACGGCGGCCACGGCGGCGCGTCGGACACGAAGCCCAAGGACGACGCGCGCCAACTTCCCCCCGGTGGCCAGGGCGGCCACCAGCACTGAGACCAAAGGAGCTCGATATGCAAACCACTGAACTCAAAGTCGACGGCATGACCTGCGGGTCCTGTGTCGCGTCCGTCACCAAGGCGCTCGAGCGTGTTCCGGGCGTGCAGCACGTCGAGGTCGATCTCGGCAGCGGCATCGCGCGTGTCCGCGGTGAGCATGCTGCGCACCAGGTGCCGGAACTGGTCGCCGCACTGGTTGAAGCCGGCTATGAGGCGCGTGTCGCGACGGGCGCGCCGGCCGCGCACCCGCGCCCCGTCGGTGGCTGTGGCGCGGGCGCCGGTGCACCTGCCAAGGGCCGTGGCGGCTGCTGCTGAGGTTGAGACGTCATGCCGACACCGAACACCACCGCCGCCGAGGCCGCGCCTGCGGCTCTCGCACCCGGTCTCATGGCCGTCCGCTACTGGCTGGACGCACTGTGGCGCGCCACCGCGGCGGCCGACACGCTGCGCGAACGTGCAGCCAACATGAGCGCGCACGAGGCCGCGGGCATGCCGCCCCTGCTGCACTTCGAGTCCGAGCCGGTGGCAGACGGTCGCGATCTCGATCCGCCGTCGAACTACCGGCTGCTGCGCGTCACGCGCTGCGGCACCGACGCACTCGAGATGCACGTGCGCAAGGGTGCCGCACCGGTGATCGTCGTCGACCCGCGCGCCGGACATGGCCCCGGCATCGGCGGCTTCAAGCGCGATTCGGAAGTCGGCATGGCGCTGCTCGAAGGCCATCCGGTCTACTTCGTCGTCTTCGACCCGGAGCCGGTCGAAGGCCAGACGATGGGGGCCGTCGTGCAGACGCTGGCGGCCTTCATCGACATCGTCGCCAGGCGCCATCGCGGCAAGGCGCCGATCGTCTACGGCAATTGCCAGGGCGGCTGGGCGATCACGCTGGCCCTGTCGCATTGCGAGCAGCGTGCGGCGCTGGCCGTGCTGAACGGCTCGCCGCTGTCGTACTGGGCGGGCGAGCGCGGTATCAACCCGATGCGCCTGCTCGGCGGCTTCACCGGCGGCGTCTGGCCGGCGCACTGGCTGTCGGACCTGGGCAACGGCCGCTTCGACGGCGCCTGGCTGGTGCAGAACTTCGAGGCGTTGCGGCCCGAGGGCGTGTTCAGGAAGTACGACACGCTCTTTGCGCAGCCGGAGGTCGAACACGACCGCTTCCTGGAGTTCGAGCGCTGGTGGAACGGCTTCTACCAGCTGGCCCGCGAGGAGATGCTGGCCATCGCCGGTGAGCTGTTCGTCGGCAACCGGCTCGAAGACGGGGAAGTCGTGGTCGACGGCCATTGCCGTGCCGACCTCAAGCGCATCGGGGCGCCGCTGGTGATCTTCAGCTCCTACGGCGACAACATCACGCCGCCGCACCAGGCGCTGGGTTGGCTCAAGGAAGTGTTTCCGACGACCGAGGATCTGGTGGCTGCCGGCCAGCGCGTCGTCTATCTGCTGCACAAGCAGGTGGGCCACCTCGGCATCTTCGTGTCGGCGGGCGTGGCGCGGCGCGAGCACCGCGCCATCCTGCACCACGCCGGAACGATCCAGGACCTTGCGCCCGGTCTCTACGAGATGGTTCTCGACGATACCGCCACCGGCGACGCCGCCACCGGCGCCCGCTTCGAAGCGCGCCGCCTCGAGGACCTGCCGTTCGACGCCAACCCGGCTGGATTCGACCAGGTGCAGGCGCTGTCCGAGGCCGCCGAGCGTGCCTACGCGCAATGGGTCTCGCCGTGGGTCCGCATGGCGGTCACGCCGGAATCGGCACGCGTGCTGCGCGAACTTCATCCGATGCGGGTCAGCCGGAAGGTCTGGTCCGTGAAGGCGACGCCGGCCCTGGCCTGGCTGCCATGGACACGGGAGTGGCTCGACCAGTGGGGCGCGCACGACCCGGACCGCACGGCCAATCCCTGGTACCAGCTGGAGCGCGTCGGTGCCGATGCGTGTGCCCAGGCCTGGGAGTCGTGGCGCACGAGCCGCGACCTGTGGGCCGAGGTGCTGTTCCAGCAGCTCTATGCCCGCTGACCGGCAGACCGACCGTCACGAGGAGCCCACGATGAGAACCATCCCGCTGCCAGCGATACGCCGGCGTTTCGCGACCACCACGTGGCTGTTGCTGCTGCTGGCCACGATGCTGAGCCCCGCGCTGGCCCAGAGCCGGCTGGAGCGGTCCGGCGTCACCCTCTACTGGGGGCTCGTGCCGGCCGCGGTCGTGGCGGACAAGCATGCCCTGGCCGATCTGCACGGCGGTCCGCCCAAGGGCGGTGGCCAGGTGCATCACCTCGTCGTGGCGCTCTACGACAGCGCGAGCGGCCGTCGCATCGAGGACGCGGTTGTGCGCGCGCAGCTCAGCGAAACCGGCATCGTCGACGAGCCGGCGAAGTACCTGCTGCCGATGAAGGTCAACGACCAGGCCAGCTACGGCCAGGTCTTCGGCGTGGCCAAGGATGGGCCGTACCGCTTCCGGGTCTGGGTGCGGCTGCCGCAGCGCACCGACGAGATCGAGTTTGCGGTCCAGGCGTGGTCACCGCACCGCAACCAGCCCTGAGGGACGGGCCATGACCACTCCGAAGAAGCAAACCGGCACTGAATCGGGCCGCGCCCGGTCGATGTGGATCTTCTGGATCTTCGCTGGCGTCGCGCTGTTGCTGCTGGTGCTGGAGCACCGGGCCCACGTGCTCGGCTGGTGGCTGCACGCGCTGCTCGGGCTGTGCGTGGTGCTGCTGTACCTCGTGGTCCGCGCCGCCAGCGGCGACGACCGCCCGCGCTGAACGCCCGCGGGCTTCTGCATCGACCAAGCAAGGAGGACTTCGTGGAAGTGATCGATCTGGCAGGCCGCAAAGGCCTCGTGGTCGGCGTGGCCAACGCCGACAGCCTGGCCTGGTCTGCCGCGCGCCACTTCCGCAGTGCCGGCGCCGAACTGGCCATGACCTACTACAACGAGAAGGCCCGGCCCTTCGTCGCGCCGCTCGCGCAGGAGGTGCAGGCACAGCTGCTGCCTTGCAACGTGCTGCAGGAGGGGCAGCTGGAAACGGTGTTCCACGCGCTGCGCGAACGCTGGGGGAAGCTCGACTTCGTCTTCCACTCGATCGCGTCGGCGCGCAAGGAAGACCTGCAGGGCCGCCTCACCGACTGCTCGGGCGCCGGGTTCGCCGAGGCGATGCTGGTGTCCTGCCACTCGTTGATCCGCATGGCGCGCCTGGCCGAGCGGCTCATGCGCGACGGCGGCAGTCTCACGACGGTGAGCTACTACGGCGCCGAGAAGGTGGTCGAGCACTACAACGTGATGGGACCGGTGAAGGCGGCCCTGGAGGCCTCGGTGCGCTATCTCGCGCACGAGCTCGGGCCCGCCGGCATCCGCGTCAACGCGATCTCCGCGGGGCCGGTGCGCACCCGGGCCGCTTCGGGCATCACCCACTTCGACGAGCTGCTCGACGAGGCCGCGCGCCGGTCGCCGCAACGGCGCACCGTGGACGGCTGCGAGGTCGGCCGCGTGGCGCTGCTGCTGGCCAGTCGCTACGCATCGGCGATCACCGGCGAAGTTGTGCATGTCGATGCCGGCTTCCATGTCGAAGGCATGGTGTTCCATTGAAGTCACCGGTCAGGGCCATGCACATCCTCTCGCTCAACGCCGGCAGCGCGACGCTCAAGTTCGGCGTCTTCGACCCGGTTTCGGCCACGCCGCTGATGGAGGCGACGATCGAACGCCCCGCGGTCGATGCCGCGGCATTCGACGAGATCGAGCGCCGACTGCGCCATGCCGGCATGCCGGCGATCGCCGCCGTCGGCCATCGTGTCGCGCACGGCGGACCCCGCCTGAACGAGGCCGTGCTTGTCGACGCGGACATCGAGCGCGCGATCGAACAGGCCGCCCCACTGGCGCCCCAGCACAACCCGGTCGCGCTGGCCGGCATCCGCCTGGCGCGCGAGCGTTGGCCGGGCCTGCCGCAGGTGGCGGTGTTTGACACCGCGTTCCATGCCGGCATGCCCGAGCAGGCGTCGCTCTATGCGGTGCCGCAGGCCTGGCGCGACGCCGGCGTGCGCCGCTACGGCTTTCATGGTCTGTCGCACCAGCATGTACTCGAGGCTGTGAGCGCCGCGCTGGAAAGGGCTCCCCAGCATCTGCGCATCGTCAGCTGCCACATCGGCAACGGTGCCAGCGTTTGTGCGATCGACCGCGGCCGGTCCATCGACACCTCGATGGGGATGACGGCGCTGGAGGGGCTGGTGATGGGCACGCGCAGCGGCGATCTGGACCCCGGCGTGTCGGGGTTCGTCGCGCGCACGCTCGGACTCGACCCGGCGCAGATCGAAGCGGCGCTGTACCGCGACAGTGGATTGAAGGCGCTGTCGGACATCGGCCCGGACCTGCGCGAGATCGACGCCCAGGCCCGGCAGGGGCATGCCGGCGCCCGGACGGCGCTGCAGGTTCACGCCTACCGCGTGCGCAAGTACATCGGCGCCTACGCCGCGGCGATGGGCGGCTGCGACGCCGTCGCCTTCACCGGCGGGGCAGGGGAGAACTCCGCCGCGCTGCGACGGCGCATCCTGGAGGGACTGGAGTTTCTCGGCGTGCGTGTCGACGAGGACCGCAACGAAGCCTTCGGCGCGTCCGGTGCCGCGGTCGCCGAGCTGCAGGCACCGCGCTCGCAGGTGGCGGTGCTGGCGGTGCGGGCGCGCGAGCAGTGGGTCATCGCGCGCGAGACCGTGGAGGTGCTGCGCCACGCCGAGCGCTCCGCGCCGCTGCAGGACTTCTCGATGCCGGTGGCGATCTCGGCCCACCACGTGCATCTCACGCAGGCGGCCGTCGAGGCCCTGTTCGGGGCTGGTCACGCGCTGCGCGTGTTGCAACCGCTCAGCCAGCCCGGCTTCTACGCCGCCGAGGAAACGGTTTCCGTGATCGGCGAGCGCGACCGGCTCGAACGCGTGCGCGTCGTCGGGCCCTGCCGTGCTGCCAACCAGATCGAGGTCAGCCGCACCGAGGCCATCCGGCTCGGCATCGATGCGCCGCTGCGCCTGTCCGGCGATCTCGCGGGCAGCGCCGAGGTCACGCTGGCGGGGCCGGCAGGGACCTTGCGCACCACGGGTTTGATCGTCGCGCGCCGCCACCTGCACCTGACGAGCGCCGATGCCCGGCGGCTCGGCGTCGAAAACCGCGGCGAGATCGAGGTCGCGCTCGACACGCCTCGCGGCACGGTGCTGCGCCATGTCGCCCTGCGTGTCGACGACGGCGCGGTGCTCGAACTGCACCTCGACACCGACGAAGCCAACGCTGCCGGGCTGCGCGGCGCCGGCGAAGGCGTGCTGCAGCGAAGCGACTGCAAGGCGCGCGTGTGCGGCGAGGCCGACCCCGAGAGCCACGCGTCCTGCGAGGCGGATTGATCAACACAGGAGAGAGTCATGGCTACCAACGAAGTCGTCATCTGCGGCGCCGTCCGCACCCCCATCGGCACCTACGGCGGTTCGCTCAAGGATGTACCCGCCAGCGACCTTGGCGCCGCGGTGATCCGCGAGACGCTGCTGCGCAATGGCCTCGCCGGATCCCAGGTGCAGTCGCTTGTGATGGGCAACGTCATCCAGGCCGGCAACCGGATGAACCCGGCTCGCCAGGCGGGCCTGGCGGCGGGGCTTCCCGTCGAAGTGCCTGCGCTGACGGTCAACCGCGTCTGCGGATCCGGGGCGCAAGCCGTCGTCAGCGCTGCGCTCGAGGTGGCGGCAGGCATGGTCGATTGCGCGGTGGCCGGCGGCATGGAGAACATGGACCGCGCGCCCTACCTGCTGCCGCAGGGGCGCTGGGGCGCGCGCATGGGCGACGTGACGCTGTTCGACAGCATGCTGCTGGACGGACTGCACGACGCCATCAGCGGGCAGCATGCCGGCTGGCACACCGAGGATCTGGTGATCCGCTGCGGCATATCCCGCGAGGACCAGGACCGCTGGGCGCTGCGCTCCCAGCAGGCGTTCTCGGCCGCGCAGGCCGCCGGCCGGTTCGACGCCGAGATCGTCACCCTGCAGGTGCCCGGTCGCAAGGGGCCGGTGCCGTTCGCGCGCGACGAGCACAACCGGCCCGACACCACGGTGGAGTCGCTGGCGCGGCTCAAGCCCGCCTTCCGCAAGGAGGGCACGATCACCGCGGGCAATGCGCCAGGCCTCAACAGTGGCGCGGCCGCGATGGTGGTGGCCGAGCGCGGCTGGGCCGAGCGCCAGGGGCTGCAGCCGCAGGCGCGCCTGGCGGCTTTCGGCATCGGCGCCGTGGACCCGAACTTCTTCGGGCTCGGGCCGCTGCCGGCCGTGCGCCAGGCGCTCGAGCGTGCCGGCTGGTCCATCGGGGACGTCGACCGGGTCGAGATCAACGAGGCCTTCGCGGCCATCGCGCTGGCCTGCCAGCGCGAACTCGGTTTCGCCGAGGACGTGGTCAATGTCGAGGGCGGCGCCATCGCGCACGGGCACCCGATCGGAGCGACCGGAGCGGTCCTCACCACCCGGCTGCTGCACGCGATGCAGCGCGACGGCCTGCGCCGCGGCATCGTGACGCTGTGCATCGGCGGCGGTCAGGCCGTCGCGCTGGCGCTCGAGCGGATCTGAGCGATGCGAGCCGGCCCGGTCACGCGGGGACTTGACCCGTGTGCAGCACCCGGGTCGAGACTTGCTGCCCGGGAGTCGGCGCGGCGCTGCGGCGACGGAGGAATGCGATGCGACTGATCGAGTGCGCGCGGCAGGCTGGTGTGACCACCGACACGCTGCGCCACTACCTGCGGGTCGGCCTGGTGGAGGCGGACGGTCGGACCGAGAACGGCTACCGCAGGTTCTCGGAGCGCACTGTCGCGCGCGTGCGCTTCATCCGCGGCTCGCTGGCGCTGGGCTTCACGCTCAGGGACGCTGCCGAACTCGTCGAGATGGGGCAACGTGGCGAACTGCCGTGTCCGCGCGCGCGCACCTTGCTCGACCAGCGCCTCGCGGAGCAGGGCCGACAGCTGGACCAAGCCCTGCGCCTGCATCGGCGCATGCAGCAGGCGGTGGCCGACTGGAAGAGGCGTCCCGACGGCGTGCCCGACGGCCACTCGGTATGTGGCCTCATCGAGGGTTTCGCACCGTCCGACGCACCTGCCAAGCGCGCGCATCGCGGCGCTGACGGCAAGTCCTGATGCCGTCCCGGCCTCATTTCAACGCCAAGAAGGGGAAAGACACCATGCAACACAATGAAGAACGCCACGCCTTCCTCGTCGGAGCAGGCATCGCTTCGCTGTCCGCCGCCGTGCTGCTGATCCGCGACGGCGGGTTTCAGGGCGGCAACATCCACATCATCGAGGAGCTTGCGCTGGCGGGCGGAGCGCTCGATGGCTCGGGCGACCCCATCAAGGGCTTTGTCTCGCGCGGCGGGCGGATGCTGACGGAGGAAACATACGTCTGCCTGTGGAACGTGCTCGACAGCATTCCCTCGCTCGACGATGCCGGCAAGACGGTCAAGCAGCAGACCTGGGCCTTCAACGACGAGTGGCGGTCCGACTCGAAGGCGCGCCTGATCGACCGCGAGCGCCGCATCCTCGACGCGAGCGATCTCGGTTTCAACCTGCAGGACCGCCTGGAGCTGATGCGCTTGCTGGCGACGCCCGAGCGGGCGCTGCATACCAAGCGCATCGAGGACTGCTTCTCGCCCCACTTCTTCGACACGAACTTCTGGGCGATGTGGCGCACCACCTTCGCGTTCCAGAACTGGCACAGCGCCATCGAGCTCAAGCGCTACATGCTCAGATTCCTGCAGGAGTTCCCGCGCATCCACACGCTGGCCGGCGTGCGTCGCACGTCACTGAACCAGTACGACGCCATCGTCAGGCCGATGGAGGCCTGGCTGCGCAGGCAGGGGGTCCAGTTCGATCTGGGAACGAAGGTCGTCGACGTCGACTTTGTCGAGCAAGGTCCGCACCGCCGCGTCGAGACGCTGCACGCGCAGCGTGGCGGAAAGCCGCTCACGTACCGCGTCGGCCCTTCGGACCTGGCGTTCATCACGATCGGCTCGATGACTGCCGACGCGACCTATGGCGACGACGACCACGCCCCGGTGCTGCTGCGCGACAAGCGCGACGGCGCTTGGACCCTCTGGGAATCCATGGCTCGCAAGACGCACGGCCTCGGGCGGCCGAACGCCTTCTGCGGCAATGTCGACGAGAGCAAGTGGGAGTCGTTCACGCTGACAATGCGCAGCCCGGCGCTCGTGCAACGCATCCAGGAATTCACCGGCAACGCCCCGGGTACCGGCGGCCTGATGACGTTCAAGGACTCGAACTGGCTGATGTCCATCGTCGTGCCGCATCCGCCGCACTTCGCAGGCCAGCCGGACGACGTGTTCACCATCTGGGGCTACGGGCTGTTCATCGACAACCCGGGCAACTACATCCGCAAGACGATGGCGCAGGCCACCGGGCGCGAGATCCTCGCCGAGTTGATGGGTCACCTGCGCTTCGACGACATCCGCGACGAGGTGCAGAGGACCACGACGACCATCCCCGTGATGATGCCGTACATCACCAGCGAGTTCGAGCGCCGCGAGATTGCCGACCGGCCGCCGGTCGTTCCCCTGGGCGCGGCGAACTTTGCGCTCCTTGGACAGTACGTCGAGATCCCCGAGGACGTCGTCTTCACCGTCGAGTATTCGGTGCGCGGTGCCATGCACGCCGTGTATGGGCTTCTTGGCCTGGGCAACGAGATCCCGCCGATCTATCACGGCATCACCGACCCGGCGGCCGCACTGGCCAGCCTGCGGACGCTGATGGGTTGACAGACGGGGCACCGGTGGTCCGGTGCCTTGCCCTTCCGGACAGGTTGCCAACATGAATCACATTGCTGGTCCCGCGTACGGGCTCTGGATGCTGGTGGTCGTCAACTCGCTGGTGTTCATCCTCTTCGCGTTCAGCTTCGCGCGGCCGCGCTCGGCGCGCGATTGGCGATCCTTCGGCGCGTTCTCGGCCTTCCTGGTGGCGCTGTTCACCGAGATGTACGGTTTCCCGCTGACGATCTACCTGCTGTCGGGCTGGCTCGGAAGCCGCTTTCCCGGGGTGGACTTCCTGTCACACGACGCCGGGCACCTGCTCGAGGTGATGTTCGGCTGGCGCGCCAATCCGCACTTCGGACCCTTCCACCTGCTCAGCGCCCTCTTCATCGGCGGCGGGTTCTGGCTGCTCTCGTCGGCGTGGAGGGTGCTGTACCAGAACCAGCGCCAGGGTACCTTGGCGGTGGCCGGTCCCTACGCGCGGCTGCGCCACCCGCAGTACGTCGGCTTCGTCGCGATCCTGTTCGGCTTCCTGCTCCAGTGGCCGACGATTCTCACTCTGGCGATGTTTCCGGTGCTCGTGTGGATGTACGTGCGCCTGTCGATCGCCGAGGAGCGCGAGGCCGAGAGACAGTTCGGCGACGAATGGGCGCGCTATGCCGCGCGCACCCCGCGCTTCCTGCCGCGTGCGCGAGCGGGCAGCGGCCGCTTTGGGGGGCCGTGACACCATGTGCACGAGCGACGAACGCCGCTTGCCCGTCCCTGCGGACGGGGTGCGTCCACACCGCGACGTTGCGGTTCGGAACGCGATCGCCCTCGTGCGCCTCTGGACCGCCGAGGCACCTGTCCTCGTCTGGGATGCGACCTGCGTCGTCGACCGCCACGGCCTGGACCCTATCCGCGGACGTCGCACGACCCCGATCGTTGCGGCGATCGTGGCGGCGGCGGGTGCGACGATGCCGCACTTCTCGCTGCCGGCCGATGCGCGGGCGTGGAGCACCGCCGACGCGATGGCCACGCTGACCCATGTGGAGATCGATCGTGCGACCGCGTCGCGCGTCGTGTCGCGCGAGGGTGCCTGCATCGCCCGGGCCGGTGCCGCCGGGGTTGGCGGGCACCTGCCGTGGAGCCGCGCTGCGGACGACGCCCATCTGGTCGCGTCGGCGCTGTCGCGCCGGTTGGCCGCGGGCATCACCCACCTCCTCGTCAACGTCACCATTGGACGCGCTGCCGCAGTTCCGGACGACGCTCGCCTGCATCGCCTGCAGGATCTGTTCGCTGCAGTCGGCGCGGCCGTCGGACTGCGAGTCCGCATTGCCCGCTCGGCAGGGTCGCAGCCAGTGGGCCTGGGCGTTGGCCCGGCGCCCGAAGCGCTGGACGTCCTGGCCGTGCTGCGCGGCGCCGCTGCGGCGCCTGTCGACCTTCGCATGCGGGCGCTGGCCGAAGCGGGCCAACTGCTCGAGATGTGCGGAAGGAGCCGTCCCGGCCATGGTGAAGCCGACGCGTGGCAACTTCTTGACAGTGGCGTGGCTTGGTCCCGGTTCCAGGCGATCTGCCAGGCGCAGGGCGGATTTCGCGAGCCGACCCTGGCGCCGCATGCCGAAACCGTCACCGCCGACCAAGCGGGTTACGTCAGGTCGCTTGACGGCGCGCATGTGCAGCGCGTCGCGGTGCTGGCCGGCGCACCTTGCGGGACCGGTGCCGGGATCGTGCTGCACACACGGATCGGCGACCGCGTGGAACGCGGCCAACCGCTGTTCACCGTGCACGCGGCCAGCGAAGGGCAACGCGCGGCGGTCGTGGACGACCTTCGCCACATCCCGCTGGTCGCCGTCATTGGCGACACGGCCCTGATCTTCGGCGACACAGACGCCAAGCACCTGAAGACCTGAAGGACAGACCGATGAGTTCCTCGACCACGCTCGCCCAATCCGTGCCCGCGGACCTGCACGGCCCGGCGCTGCGCATCCTGCAACGCTTGTTGGCGGGCATCGAACGGCCACCGGCGCTGAGGCTGGGCGCTGCGATCCTGCACGAACTCGAGGTCCATCCCGAGTACACGCTCGTGATCCGCGACCCCGGGCTGTTGCGCCGCCTCGTGCTGCGGCCCGATCCGCTGTTGCTGGCCGACGCGTACTTCCGCGGTGTCATCGATGTCGAAGGCGACCTGTACAGCGCACTGGCACTGAAGGCCCACTTCGAGACGGTCTCGCTGACCTGGCGCGATAAGCTGGCGCTGTGGCGTGACGCATTGCTGCTGCGGGTGTCCGACCAGGACGGCCTGAAGCCGGGTGGGGGGCTGGCCTCGCGCGTGGCCCGGCGGTTCGCGCATCGCCATTCACGCCAGACCGACCGGGCGGCGATATCGTTCCACTACGACGTGTCCAACACGTTCTACGGCCTGTGGCTGGATGCCGAGCGGGTCTACTCGTGCGCCTACTTCGAGACGCCCGACGACTCGCTGGAGCAGGCCCAGCGAAACAAGCTGGAGCACATCTGTCGCAAGCTGCGCCTGCAGGCCGGAGACCGCCTGCTCGACATCGGCTGCGGCTGGGGCGCGCTCGTGTGTTGGGCGGCGCGTCATCACGGCGTTCGCGCGCACGGCATCACACTCAGCCAGCGGCAACTCGAGTACGCCCGCGAGCGCATCCGCAACGAGGGCCTGCAGAACCTCGTGACGGTCGAGTTGCGAGACTACCGCGATCTCGGCGGCGCCGCGGTCTATGACAAGGTGTCCAGCGTCGGCATGTTCGAGCATGTCGGCCTGGCGAACCTGCCCGCCTACTACGCCGCGGTCCAGCGCGCGCTGCGGCCCGGCGGGCTGTTCCTCAACCACGGCATCACCCACGACGAGGAGGGCTGGAACCGGACCGTCGCGACCGAGTTCATCAATCGCTACGTGTTCCCGGACGGCGAGCTCGACTGCGTCAGCAACATCCAGCTCGGCATGGAGCGGGCCGGCTTCGAGATCCACGACGTCGAAGGTCTGCGCCCGCATTACGCGTTGACGCTGCGGCATTGGGTGCAGCGTCTGGAGGCGCGCCGCGACGAGGCGCTGCGGGAAGTCGACGAGCCGACCTGGCGCGTCTGGCGGCTCTACATGGCGGCCTGCGCGCTGGAGTTCGAGGCGGGAGGCACGGGCATCTACCAGATCGTCGCTTCGAAGCGCGATGGCGGAGCGTGGCCGGTCCCGCTGACCCGCCGCGATCTCTACGGTTCTTCAGTCGGGAGATGGACATGACACAGGCAGTGCTTCACGACGGATCCGCTGCATCGACCACCGCTTCGGTCGACCCGGTGTGCAGCATGACCGTGGATCCGGCCCAGGCGGCGGGGCGCACCGAACACGGCGGGCGGACCTACCTGTTCTGCTCAGGGCATTGTCTGAGCAAGTTCAAGCTCGATCCGGCGCGCTACATCGGCGTTCACGCGGGCACATCCGAAGCCGCGCCCGTGAATGCCACAACCGCCCTCGATACGGACAGGCATGCGGCGGGCCGCCCGCTGCAGAGCGTTCTGCGACGCGCCGAGTCGGGCCAGGCGAAGGACCCGGTGTGCGGCATGGTGGTCGACAAGGCCACCGCGCTGCGCACCGACCGTGCCGGGCGCAGCTACTACTTCTGCAGCGCGGGCTGCCAACGCACCTTCGAGTCGCCCGAGGCCGAGCTGAAGTCGATGCGCACGCGCGTCGCGATCGCGCTCACCGGCGTGCTGGCGCTGGCGATCATGCGCGCCGGCGCCTTCCTCGCGCTGGCCACCGGCGCGACGCTGATCACCTGGGTGCCGATACCGGCGCTGCCCTGGTTCACCTGGGGCATGTGGCTGTTCCTGCTGGTGACGCCGGTGCAGTTCATCGGCGGCTGGGGTTTCTACGTCGGCGCCTTCAACGCGCTGCGCAACCGGTCCATCAACATGGACCTGCTGATCGCGCTCGGCACCTCGGTGGCCTACTTCTACAGCGTGGCCGTGCTGTTCTTCCCGTCGGTGCTGCCGGTGAAGATCGAGGAGCGCGACGTCTACTTCGAGGTCTCGGCGGTGATCATCGCCTTCGTGCTGCTGGGCAAGTACATGGAGGAGATCATCAAGAAGCACTCCTCGGCGGCGGTGCGCAAGCTGCTCGACCTCAAGCCCGCGACCGCCCACGTGCTGCGCGGCGGCGAAGAGGTCGAGATCCCGGCCGAGCAGGTGATGGTGGGCGAGACGATCGTCGTGCGGCCAGGCGAACGCATCGCGACCGACGGCGTGGTGCTCGAGGGCGCCTCGTCGGTGGACGAGTCGATGCTTACCGGCGAGTCGATGCCCGTCGACAAGCAGGCCAGCGCGGCGGTGATCGGCGGCACGCTGAATCGCACCGGCAGCTTCCGCTTCCGCGCCACGCGCATCGGCGCCGAGACCGCGCTCGCGCAGATCGTCAAGATGGTCGAGGACGCGCAGACCAGCAGTGCGCCGATCCAGCGCATCGCCGACCAGGTGACGCGCTACTTCGTGCCGGCGGTGGTCGGCACGGCGATCGCCGCGTTCGCGCTCTGGTGGCTGGCCGGCAACTTCCCGCAGGGCCTGCTCGCGTTCATCGCCGTCCTGATCATCGCCTGTCCCTGCGCGCTCGGCATCGCCACGCCGGCAGCGCTGATGGTGGGCGTGGGGCGCGGCGCACAGGCAGGCATCCTGATCCGCGGCGGTGAGATCCTCGAGAAGGCCGAACGCCTCACCACCGTCGTGTTCGACAAGACCGGCACGCTGACCCGCGGCGAGCCGGCCCTGACCGATCTGCAGCCCTGCGGGCACTGTGACCACGATCAGGCGTTGCGCCTCGCCGCCAGCCTGGAGGCCGGCTCGGAACATCCGCTGGCCGAGGCCATCCTGCGCGGCGCCCGGGAGACGGGCATCGAACCCTGCGCGGTGCAGGGCTTCGAGGCCGTGCCGGGCCATGGTGTGCGTGGCCAGGTCGAGGGGCGCGAGGTGCTGTTCGGCAACCGGCGGCTGATGGAGGGCGCCGGCATCGACGTCGGGTCGGTCGGTCAGGACATGGAGCGCTTCCAGGCGGACGGCAAGACGGCGATGCTGCTCGCCTGCGACGGTGAACTTGCCGCGGTGATCGCGGTCGCCGACACGATCAAGCCCGAGGCGCGCGAGGCCGTGCGCTCGCTGCGCGTCGAAGGCATCGAGGTGGTGATGCTGACAGGGGACAACGCGCGCACCGCGGCGGCGATCGGCCGCGCGCTGGAGATCGACCGGGTGATTGCCGACGTGCTGCCCTCGGACAAGGCGCGCGTGATCAAGGAACTGCAGCAAGCCGGCAAGGTGGTGGCGATGGTCGGCGACGGCGTCAACGATGCCCCGGCGCTGGCGACTGCGGACATCGGCATCGCCATCGGGTCGGGCTCGGACGTGGCCAAGGAGACCGGCGGCATCATCCTCGTGCGCAGCGACGTGCGCGACGTGGTGACCGGCATCCGGCTCTCGCGGGCAACGATGCGCACGATCAAGCGCAACCTGTTCTGGGCCTTCATCTACAACGCGATCGGCGTGCCGATCGCCGCCTTCGGGCTGCTCAACCCGATCATCGCCGCCGCGGCAATGGCGCTGTCCTCGCTGTCGGTGATCGTCAACTCGGCGCTGCTCAAGCGGGCACGCCTGCAATGAGGGTGGAGGTTGCCATGAGATTCGTGACGTGGCCCGAGTTCGCCAACCGCTGGATGTGGCTGTGTCCGATCCTCGCCGTGGTGATCGCCGCGGCAGTGCTGTGGTTCTTCGGCTTCGCCTGGTGGAGTGCGCTGCTCGCTGCGGTCTTGCTGGTCTGTCCGGTGTTGATCCTGTGGGGTGCCATCCAGGTCGCCCTCGACGATCGACGGTCACGCCGGCGCCCCGGCACCTGAGCCCGATTCCTGGAGGAGTTGTTGTTCGTGGACAAGAAGCAGATGTTCTCGCTCTGGTACGTGCTGGCCGCCCTGGTGGGCATGATCCTGCTGCAGGAGTTCTTCGCCCCCCGGCACACGCAGACCCTGACCTACAGCGAGTTCAAGCAGGCGCTCGCAGCGGGCAAGCTCGACGACGTGGTGATCGCCGACGGCATCGCGACCGGCAAGCTGCGCGCCGAGGGGCTGGACCAGATCCTGCCTAAGGACAAGCTCGAGGCACTCGAGCGCGCCGGCGGCGAGCACGGCTTCGCGACGGTGCTGGTCAACGACCCGGGCCTGGTGGCCCAGCTCGATGTCGCCAAGGTGCGCTACGGCAGCGTGCGCGAGAGCAAGTGGCTCGGCGCGCTGATCTCCTGGGTCGCGCCGGCGCTGGTGTTCTTCGGCATCTGGTGGTTCCTGATGAAGCGCATCGGCGGCGGCATGGGTCACGGCGGATTGATGGAGATCGGCAAGAGCAAGGCCAAGGTCTACATGCAGACCGAGACCGGCGTGACCTTCAAGGACGTGGCCGGCATCGACGAGGCGCGCGAGGAGCTGATGGAGGTCGTCGAGTTCCTCAAGAATCCGGACCGTTTCAAGCGCCTGGGCGGCAAGATCCCCAAGGGCGTACTGATCGTCGGTGCTCCGGGCACCGGCAAGACTCTGCTCGCCAAGGCGGTCGCGGGAGAGGCGGGCGTGCCCTTCCTGTCGCTGAGCGGCTCCGAGTTCGTGGAGATGTTCGTCGGCGTCGGCGCAGCCCGCGTGCGAGATTTGTTCGAGCAGGCGGCCGCCAAGGCGCCTTGCATCGTCTTCATCGACGAGATCGACGCGCTGGGCAGGGCGCGCGGCGTGGGGCTGTCGGGCGGGCACGAGGAGCACGAGCAGACGCTGAACCAGTTGCTGGCCGAGATGGACGGCTTCGACACCAATCGTGGTGTCATCATCATGGCGGCGACGAACCGGCCGGAGATCCTCGACCCGGCGCTGCTGCGCCCTGGCCGCTTCGATCGCCACGTCGCGATCGACCGTCCCGACCTGAACGGTCGCCGCCAGATCCTCGAAGTGCATGTCAAACACGTCAAGCTGGCCGCCAATGTCGACTTGGCGGCGGTGGCGGCCCGCACACCCGGTTTCGCCGGCGCCGACCTCGCCAACCTCGTCAACGAAGCGACGCTGCGCGCGGCGAAGCACGACAAACCGGCCGTCGAGATGAGCGACTTCGACGAGGCGCTCGACCGGATCGTCGCCGGCCTCGAGAAGAGGAACCGGGTGATGAACCCGATGGAGCGCAGGTTCGTCGCCTTCCATGAGGCGGGGCACGCAGTGGTGGCCGAGATGCGCAAGAACACCGACCGCGTCTCCAAGGTCTCGATCATCCCGCGTGGCATCGCGGCGCTCGGGTACACGCAGCAGTCGCCGACCGAGGATCGCTACCTGATGCGCAAGAGCGAACTGCTCGACCGCATCGATGTGCTGCTCGGCGGCCGCGTGGCCGAGAAGCTCGTCTTCGACGATGTGTCGACCGGCGCGGAGAACGACCTGCAGCGCGCCACCGACATGGCGCGGCACATGATCACGCACTACGGCATGAGCGAATCGCTCGGGCTGGCCACCTTCGACGCACGCCCCGTGCCGCTGTACCTGAACGGCCCGACGATGCCCGAGCCGCGCAACTTCAGCGAGCGTACCGCGGAGGCGATCGACAGCGAGGTGCGACGAATCCTCGACGAGGCGCGCGAGCGCGTGACCGAGACGCTGACAGCACACCGGGCTACCCTCGACACGTTGGCGGCCCTGCTGCTGGAGAAGGAGGTCGTCGACCGGTCGATGCTCGACCGCCTGATGAGCGAGCAGGTGGCGCCCGCGCAGTTGCGCGTGGCCGCTGTGCCGGTGCGGCCAGAATGAGTGCGTTGCTGGTCACGCGACCCACCCATGCGGCCCGACGCCGAGCCCGGCAAGTCGACCACGGTGGTGCTCAAGTACCCCGTGTTCGGATGACGAGACCTTCAGCCAGCGCAATCTTCGAAGCGATGAAACCATGAACCACAACATCCCCTGGGTTGCCGAGCGTGTACGGCTGTTTCGCGAAAGCAATGCCGACTTCGCGCGCTGGGCGCGCGGCTTCGGACCCATCGTGCACAACGACCTCACTCAACTGCGCGTGCACGAGCTCGCACAGGTGCTGGTCGCCGGCGGCATGGCGGGCGACGCGGCGAGCGTCTACCGCACGCTGTGGGCCGCGGACCGTCTCGCCGCGGCCGGCATGTGGCTGACCGTGCATATGACCTATGCCGACAAGGTCCATCCCGACGGGCGCGAGATGGCGGCCGAGGACTTCAAGGAGACGCCCGAGGGCCACACCGGCGGCTCGCTGAACATCGTGCCGGCCTACGTCGGCTATCTCGCCGCGAACGCGCTCAGCGGGCTGACGCGCGGCTGGCTGATGGGCCAGGGGCATTGCGTGGCGGGCATCGACGCGTGCAACCTGCTGGTGGGCAACATGACGCCTCGCCACGCCGAGCGCTACGACCGCAGCGAGAGCGGGTTGACGCGCTTCGCCCGCGACTTCTACAGCTACGCGATCGACGCGGCGGGGCGGCCGGCCTCACCGCTGGGCAGCCACGTCGGGCCGAACACGGCCGGCGGCCTGTCCGAGGGCGGTTACCTCGGCTTCGCGGAGCTGCAGTACGTGCACATGCCGCTGCCGGGTGAGCGGCTGGTGGTGTTCCTGAGCGACGGTGCCTTCGAGGAGCAGCGCGGCAGCGATTGGGCACCGCGCTGGTGGCGCGCCGAGGACTGCGGCTTCGTCGCCCCGTTCATGATCCTCAACGGGCGCCGCATCGAGCAGCGCAGCACGATGCAGCAGCAGGGCGGCAAGGAGTGGTTCCACCAGCACCTGCGCCTGAACGGCTTCGACCCGATGGAGATCGACGGCACCGACCCGGCAGCGTTCGCCTGGGCCGTGCATGCGATGGAGGAACGGCTTGCAGCCTGCGCGGCGTCAGTGGCCAGCGGGAGCACCCGCTATCCGGTGCCGCTGCACTACACGGTCGCCGAGGCGCCGAAGGGCTTCGGCTTTCCCGGGGCAGGCACCAACGCCGCCCACAACCTGCCGCTGGTCGGCAATCCGCGGGTCGATGCGGCCGCGCGGCAGCATTTCAACGAGGGCGCGCGGGCGCTGTTCGTGCCCGCCGCGGAACTCGACGACGCGCTGGCCGCGCTGTGCCGCCACCAAGACCAGCGGCGTCCGCTCGAGCGCGACCATCCGCTGGCGCACAGGCGCATCGTGGCGCCCGCAATGCCCGCGGCGCATTGGCACGCGGTCGGCGCAGGCCAGGTGTCGCCGATGGGCGCGCTGGACTCGGCGTTCGCCGCCATTGTGCAGGCGAACCCCCAACTACGCCCACGCGTCGGCAACCCCGACGAACTGCGCAGCAACCGGATGGGGCAGACGCTGGATCTGCTGAAGCACCGTGTCTTCGTGCCCGAGCCCGGTCTGGCCGAAGCGGTGGACGGCGCGGTGATCACCGCCCTCAACGAAGAGGCGGTGGTCTGCGCGGCGCTTGGCAACAAGGGGGGCATCAACCTGGTCGTCTCCTACGAGGCTTTCGCCGTGAAGATGCTCGGCGCGCTGCGCCAGGAGATCCTGTTCGCCCGCCACCAGGCGGAAGCGGCCGCCGCCCCGGGCTGGCTGTCGGTCGTCACGGTCGCTACCTCGCATACCTGGGAGAACGGCAAGAACGAGCAGTCGCACCAGGACCCGACCCTGGCCGAGGCGCTGCTGGGCGAGATGTCCGACACCGCCCGCGTGCTGTTCCCGGTCGATGCCAACAGCGCCGCCGCCGCGCTGCGCGCGGCTTATTGCACCCATGGCCAGTTCTGGACCCTCGTCGTGCCCAAGCGGCCGATGGCCAACCGGCTGACCGGCGAGCAGGCGCAGCGCCTGGTCGACGATGGCGCGTGCGTGGTGAAGGCTTGCGACGCGCCCGAGGTGCTGCTGGTCGCCATCGGCGCGTACCAGCTGCAGCAGGCGCTCTTGGCGGCCGACAGACTCGATGCCGCCGGCCATCGCACCGCGGTGACCTGCGTCGTCGAGCCCGGCCGTTTCCGGCTGCCGCGCGACGGGCGCGAGCGTGCGTTCGTGGCCGACGATGCAGCGCTTGCACAGCTGTTCCCGGCCGCGGCCACCGCGCGTGTCATCGTCTCGCATATGCGGCCCGAACCGACGCTTGGTGTGCTGCGCCGCATCGACACCGGGCCGCGGCGGACCCACGCACTGGGTTATGTCGCGCGGGGCGGCACGCTGGATGTCGCGGGTATGCTGTTCGCGAACCGCTGCACTTGGGCGCATGTGGCGGCCGAGGCCGCATCGGCGCTCGGCATCGATGCGGCGACGGTGCTCCGTGCCGACGAATGGGCCGCCGTGCGCGGGCTCGGCGATCCGCAGACCGTGATGACGTCGGAATGAAACCACGCCGACGCCCCCCGCCATCGTCCGCGCCGACAAGGCGACGAAGTTCTACCAGCACGACAGCATCCCGGTACCGGCGCTGCACGAGACCAGCGTCGAGATCCCGGGGGGCGCCCGACGAGGGGTCGCATCTGGGTCGGCGAGCAGGACATCACCAGCCTCGGCGGCAAGGCGCTGGCGGAGGTGCGGTTGCGCCGTATCGGCTTCGTGTTCCAGGAATACTATGCGCTGATCCTGAACCGGCTGCGCCTGGAGGCGAAGGGCGATCTCGCGCCGGGGCTCGAGCTCGACCTGCAGTACGACAACGAGTTGCTGCTGGGCAGCTACCTGGGCACGGCGGAGTTCCGCTCGGCGAAGGACAGTGCGGCCCCGCAGTACTGGCGGGCCGATGCGAACGACCTCGAGCGCGGCGACTTGTACGGCCGCCATCGTCCGTACCGGGCGGCGGTGACGCTGACGCGCGGCAATGTCGACCTGAAGCTCGGCCGGCAACGCATCGCCTGGGGGACGGGCCGTTTCTGGGAGTCCGCCGGACATCCTGAACCCGGTGAACCCGCCGGCGCTGGAGCGCGAGGAGCGGGTCGGGGTCGATGCCGCGCTGCTCGAGGCCAAGCTCGGGCCGTTGTCGCGCGCTTCCGTTGCCTATGCCCACGCGCCCGACCTTGGCCCGGCGCGGCGAGTGCGAGCACTGTATCGGTGGCACTCGGAATGGCCCACGCCTGGGCGGCCGTCGCATCGCTCCATGTGAAGAGGAGGTAGATCGCAGCCGGGGACAGCAGCCCTCCCAATGCGGCGAGGGCTGGCAGTGCAATTCGTGCCGGCGAGTCGAGGTGCCCCTCTAGGACTTCACGCTTGATTTCCGGCGCGACCAGGAGGAAGAAGAAGACCATCAAGCCTTCGTTTATCCACAGAATCAAGGGCTTCTCGACCATCAACGAGCCGACCCGAACCGCCACCAGCGTGTGGTGGACCAGTTGGTAGGCCGGTCGCAGCGGCGAATTCACCATGGCGAACGCCGCCAGCATGGCGACGACAGTCAGCGGCCCCGAAGCCTTCCCGGGTTGCTGTAGCCATGCAGTGATGCGGTGCTACAAGCCCATCGGCTAGTCAGCCTGCGACGAAGTTGTCACCGCCCGTCGCCCCAACGCCGCATGAAGAAGTTGTAGACCGGGACGTACACCATCCCGGCGTATGCGCCGTACAGGAAGCTCTCCACCAGCCCGATGAAGAATCCTTGCCATGTGAGCCACTTGAATCCCGGCAGCACCTGTTCGAGGAAGGCGTGCATGTGCAGGCTCTGCGGTGCCCCGAGCCCGTAGCTCACGCAGACCAGGAATGAGATCAACGTCGTCGTGGCCAGCGCCCACGAAACGACCTTCATGTTGAGCATGACGTCCTCCTAGTGACGATGATGTTCGCGGTTGCCCGCTGACGCACTTGGCGTGGTCCCGCCGGCTTGTTTGGTGGGGGCCTTGTCGGGATCGCCGTTGCCGCCGCCACTCGAACCATGGCCGCCGTGACCGCCGCCATGGCCCCCATGGCCGCCGTGCCCTCCGTGACCGAACAAGTGCATGGCGATGAATGCCACGCCAAAAAGAACCCAGATCCAGTTCTCCGTCAGCCAGGCCATGTCCAACTCCTTTCGTTGAGGTCGCTCCGAACGTCGACCCGTTGCAGCGCTGCGTGCTCAAGGGATGTGGGGTCCCGAACGCACGCGCCTGGGGTAGGCAGTGATCGGCCAGAGGCGCGAAACAGCCACGGCGCCCAGGCCGGTCCCGCGACGGCACTTGGACGAAGGGCTCCAAATGGAATAGACCAGCGCGCCGATCAGCACGATCCACAAGATCCACCACAGCCCGTGCATGCTGCCCATGTAATAGCCCTCGCCGATGTACACATGTGCTCCCAGGTTCGAGTCGCGTCAGTCGGTCGGTGCGGCGTCGAGCGCCGCACGCACGCGTTGCAGCTTGCCTCTCACTTCCTTGGCCACCGCAGCGACCTCTGGGTGGGCCGTCAACTGCAGAACGGCCTCGGGGTCCATGAAGCCCACCACCAGCCGACCGTCAGCCTCCTGGCGAACGACGACATTGCAGGGCAGGAGCAAGCCGATGTCCGGCTCGGCCGTCAGCGCACGGTGTGCGAGGGTCGGGTTGCAGGCGCCCAGAATCCGGTAGGGCGGTACGTCGATCCCGAGTTTGGCCTTCATCGTGGCCTGAACGTCGATCTCGGTCAGCACACCGAAGCCCTCGGACTTCAGGGCGGCTGTGACCTGCTCGACAGCTCGACCGAAGTCGCGCTCCCGCAGCGCAACATGGAAGCCGTAGGCCGACGACGCGGCGGTGCGATTGGGGCTGTTGAAGTTCTTCACCGTCCGGCTCCCGTCACTTGGCCGCCGGCACGGGCGCCGTGCGGTCCATCATCATCTGCATCATCTCGATGCGCTTTTCCATCATCTGCTGGCGCGTGCTCATGTCCATCGGTGCACTCGCGGCCCCCATCGGCTCCATTCCTCGCATGCCTCCCATGCCCATGCCGCCTTGCATCAGCTTCATCTGCTCGGCCATGCGCTTGCTGCGCTCTTTCGGTGTGCGTGCGGCGAGCAGCTTGCTGCGGATCGCCTGCATGGATTGCATCTGCTTGTCCATGTTCTGGCTCCAGGCTGACGGCATTGCCGGTGCCTGAGCTGTGGTTGATTGCGCCCACGCCGGCACAGCGGCTGCCAAGATGGCCGGTGCGAGAAAAATGCTGCGCCGGTTTCAGCATCTTGATGCAGGCTGTGCTGCCGAGGAAGTTCAGGTCAAGGGACACTGGGAACCTTCCAGATCCCGCTGCGTCAGCGCAGGAAATCGCGCCGCAATCCCAGCGAGGCATCGGTCTTCGCGATTGACCTCGCCGGGTCCGTCTCGATACCGGTCAGAGCCCGGATCGCGTCGATGGTTTCCGGGATCACGATCGCCTGGTTGAAGACCTGGTAGGTGTAGTAAGCCTGGTCACCGTCGACGGCCAGCACGTCTTCCCACAGCGCCACCTCCCACATGTCGCCGCGGGGGCGTCCAAGGTCGGACATCAGTTCGACCGTGCTGTTCAGAGCCACGATCCCGTCCGACGAACGCACGAACGCGATCCTCGGTGCCGCCTGGAATGCCGCGAGCACCTTGTCGCGCGTCGCCGGCCGGGTCAGTTCGATCCACCAGGTGTGCAGGTGACTGGAGTTGTGTGCGGCCTTCACGGCGATCGTCACGACGTCGAGATCGGGGATGACGGTGCGGGCGTCCGGACCCTGATGGCTGGGAATGACCTTCTCGGGCACCACCGTGTTGACGATGCCGTCGGCATGCGCCTCCCAGGGATCGGAGGTGCGCCGGATCAGCGTACCGCGTGCACGTTTCAGGAGGCCTGCAGTCCGCAGCGCCCCGAGCGTGCGAACAATCGATGTGGTGTTGCAGGATACGACGCGCGTCGACGCGCGCCCCAAGGCCGACGCATAGTTCGCCTGCGCGACGAAGGAATGACCGGTGAGCGCATGCGATTCGCCGCCGTGGAAGATGGCCTTGACGCCAACCGCCTCGTACACGCCCTTGTTGATCGCAGCCACCTTCTTCGGCGTGCAGTCGACGACGACATCGGATTTCGCGAGCAACTCGGCGAGGCCGCCCTCGACCGTGATGCCGGCTGCGCGCATCGGCGCCTCGGCCTGCGGCGTCGCCGCGTGCACGGGCAGCCCGGCGCGGGCCGCGACCTGCAGCCGGTAGTCGTCGACGATGTCTGCGACACCGGCGAGCGTCATGTCGTCTTGCAGGCGAACCGCGTCGGCGACGCGCTTGCCGATGACTCCGTAGCCGTTGACGGCGACCCTGATCCTGTCCATGTCCACTCCTTTGACGTTGGGTTCCTCGGTCAGCGCAGCGCGCGCCCACGGGCGATGGAAAACGTGAACCGGATGGCGAGCGCGTAGCCCGCCAGCGCGAGCAGCGGCATTCCGCCCCACTGCGGGCCCACGGCGTGCTGCATCAGCAGGCTGGAAGCGATGTACAGCCCGAGCGTCACCAGCGCGAGCGCAATGCGCCGGCTGGCACGCTCGACGGCCTGCTGCAGGCGCGGATCAGGCACGATCGTGATCTCGAACAGGCGCTCGCCGGCGAGTAAGCCGTGCAGCCGCCGCGCCGCCAGTACGGGCAGGTCGTTCGCCGCGCTGCCCAGCTCAAAGGCCAGGCGCTTTAATGCCACCTCCCGCGGCGCCTGCTGAATCGAGCCGGCCGCGGCGTGGCGCGACAGCGTCTCGAAGATCGAGAAGGTCGGCGCCAGTGTGCGCACCGTGCCTTCGAGCAGCAGCATCGTGCGTGTCAGCACGAGCAGGTCCGCGGGCAGGCGCAGGGCTTGCGAGCGACCAGCGGCGACCAGCCGTCCGAGTGTGCCCGGCAGCGACCAGTCGCGCAGCGGCCGCTCCGCACAATCGGCCAGCAGCAACTGCACGACCGGCAGAAACGCGCGGCGCTCCACCTGCGACCCCACCAGGCCCAGTTCGAGCCAGGCGTCCACCACCCAGTCGGCGTCCTGCTCGACGAACGCCAGCGCAAACGCCGTCAGTGCGCGGCGCAGGCGGCGATCCAGGCGGCCGACGATGCCGAAGTCGTGCAGGCAGATGCGCCCGTCGGCCATCACGAACAGATTGCCCGGATGAGGATCGCCATGGAACAGGCCGTGCTCGAAAAGTTGAGTCACGTAGCTGTCGACGAGGCGGCGCGCGCAGGCCTCGCGCTCGGCCGCAGCGACGGCATCGATGCGCACGCCGCTGCTGAAGCGCTGCACCATCACCGAGGGCGCGCACAGGCCGTCGATCACGTCGGGGATGTCGATGTCGGGCGATCCGCGCCATGCATCGGCAAATCGCCGCACGAAGCGGGCCTCGCGCATGAGGTCCATCTCGAGCCGCAGGTTGGTGGCGATCTCGTCGACGACCGCCACGAGGCCCCAGCGGCGCAACGCCGGCAGCAGAGCCTGCGCCACGGTGGCCACCCCGCGCAGGATCCGCATATCGGCTTCGACGGTCTCGGCGGTGCCTGGCCGGCGGATCTTGACGATGACCTCGGTGCCGTCGTGCAGCGCGGCGCGATGAATCTGCGCCACCGACGCCGCGGCCAGCGGCGCCAGGTCGAAGCGCGCGAACAGCTGTGCGCAGGGGCGGCCGAACGCCGATTCCACGGTCTGCCGGGCCAGCTCCGCTGGAAACGCGCCGACGTGGTCCTGCAGCCGCGAGAGGGCCTGCTGCGCCGCCTCCGGCAACAGATCGGCGCGCAGGCTCAGGTGCTGGCCGAGCTTGACGAAGGTGGTGCCCAGCCCCTGCAGCAGGGCCGCGAAGCGTTCGGCCGCGGGATGGTCGTCGCAGCGCATCACAGCGCGGTGCCAACCCCACCACAACATGAAACCGGTGAAGGCCAGGCTGATGCGCAGCACGCGCCGCAGCGCGGAGCGGCGCCGCTGCGGCCGTGCCGGGGACTGTGTGGCATCACCCATGTGGGGGCACGCGGTTTCGCGCTGGGCAGCCTTGCTCCGGCGCGGTGCCGCCCTTTACGGCCCGGTACAGTGAGACGATGCCGAAGGCCGTGGCGATCCGGCCTGTTTCTTCGACCTGGCGGAATCCCGCAGAAGCAAACAACACCGGCAGCAGTCCGGCGACGTTGTCGCTGGTGGTGTCGAAGCCGTCGAGAAGCTGGATCGCCAGGAACGCGGTCCGGCTGGCCAGGCCACCCGCTCGGCCCCAGTCGGCGACGTGCAGTTGCCCGCCAGGGCGCAGCACGCGGTGCATCTGGTGCGCGGTCAGCAGTTTGTCGCCCCAGGCCAGGTGATGGAAGAACAGGCTCGACAGCACGCGGTCGAAATGTCCGTCGGCATAGGGTAGGGCGGACGAGCGACCCAGGTCGAAGGCCACATCGGCGCCGGCGTGCCGTGCCTTGCGCGCCGCGATGGCGAGGACCGCGGGGTCGGCATCGAACGCCGACACACGCACGCCCGGCTGTCGGCGCTGTGCCGCGATGGCCAACGTGCCGGTGCCGCAGCCCACATCCAGAACCTGTTGGCCCGGCTCGATGGCCGCCTGGTCGAGCAGCACCCGCTTGAAGGTCCGCTCACGCGTCGTCAGCGCCACCACCCGGTCATACAGCGGCGTGAGGGCGTGAAAGCCGAGCGCGGGCGTGAAGCCCTTAGTCCGGTCCATCAATGTGCCTGCAGTTCCCGCGCCGCGCCGGGAATCGGCGCGGTTCGGCGCGCATCGGTGAAATACAGGAAGACGATGACGCTGAGCATCCCGGCGAAGAAACACCACACCGAGATGAACCAGGTCGCGTAGAAGACGTAGGCCGCCACCGCGGACACGAACGCGGCCACGCCGAAAGCAACCACCCGCACGTGGCTGGAGAACATCAGGCTGGCGCAAGTGCCCAGCAGGTACAGCGACATCGCCGCCACCGCATAGAAGTGCGGCGACGCGTAGGCGATGTGCTGGCCTGTCACCGTGGCGACGATCGGCAGCGTGAACAGCGTGGCCAGCAGGTACAGGCCCACGGCGCTGCCCGCGATGGCGATGGCGATCAGGATTCGCCGCCGCCAGGGCACGGTCTCCAGCGCCAGTGCGGCCAGCGGCACGTAGATCGGCCACAACACGTGCGAGAAGAACGAGTAGGCATGCGTCAGAGCGGTGTTGAGCGGCGGCGCGCGGTCCGGGAAGGTCAGCCAGAGCGCGCCCTCGAGCAGTTGCTGGATGCCGAAGAGCACTGGAATCCAGGCGTACGGCAGTTCCGAGCGAACTCGCGCGCGCCGCACGGTGGCCGCGCCGACGATCAGCAACACGGCGCTGGCGGTAAAGCTGGCTTGCGCGGAGAAGCACATCAGCACGACTCCTGCAGGATGGTGTCGGTCGGTCGGGCCGGCGGCCCGCCAGGCGTCATCACCGCAGTTCCCCGGACGACGTGGTGTCGTCCCGCCGAGCCGGCGTGGGCGACAGGGCACGGGCGACGATGACGCGCAGTGTTTCGGCATGCCGCTGACCGCGCTGCAGCGCACGCTCCGGAAAGCGCGAGGCCAGCCAGGCGTAGACGAGGTACTTCGCGAGTTTGCCGATCCACAGCGCGAGCACCACCTCGATGATCGGCAGCCGGGAGATGCCGGCGAACATCAGCGCCGGGGTCAGCGGCAGCGGCGTGGCGGCGATGGCAAGCAAGGCCAGGACGCCGTAGGCGGACAACCAGCGGGTTGCGTCGCTCCAGGCGGACGAACGCACGACCTCGGGGTAGGCGGCAAACAGCCGGGCCCAGCCGAGGTGGTGGAACACCAGGTACAGCACGGCCGCGCCCAGCGCTGCGCCCAGACTGGCCCCCACGGCGATCGTGCCCCAGCGGCGCCGCGCCATCAGCACCGCCGCGACCAGCAGGGTTGCAAAGGGTACGGACATCGACAACGTCGCAGCAAGCGCCACGGTGCCGACCACGACCGGGAACGCGCGGCTGTCGGCCCGCCGCAGCAGCGTGCGCATCAGCCCGGATTCGAGTGCGCCGCGCAGCACGGGATGTCTCCCTCATGGCTTGCGCGTGACCGGGCGCCAGCCCAATTCGGCCGCCGCTCGGGCCTCCAGCAGGGTCGTTCCTTGCCCGTCCATCAACTCCTCCAGCGCGCGCGCCATCGGTTCGACCACGCTGATCTCGTTGGATGGGTGCGGCACCGTGTCGCAGCTGAGCACGCGGGCCGGCCGGCTGGCCAGCAGTTCCTCGTACGCGCCCGGCGCAAACAGCGCATGCACCCCGATGCACAGCGGCGCCGGCAATCCGACGCGGCGCACGCTGGCCACCGCCTGGATCATGGTACGTGCGCTCGAGACGATGTCGTCGACCAGCACCGGCTGGCGGTCGGGCCAGGCCGACACGTCCGGCAGGCTGACCTCGACATCGCGGTCGCCGCGGCGGATCTTCTGCAGCACGGTCCAGGGGGCACCGGCGGCGGCAGCGACCTGCGCGACCCATTGCTCGCTCTCCGAGTCGGGGCCGATCAGCAGCGGGCGTTCGACATGTGCCGCGACCCAGCGGGCGATCAGCGGCGCCGTGTGCACGACCCGTGTCGGAATGCGGTAGATCTCGTCGAGTGCGTGGTAGCGGTGCAGGTGCGGATCGGCCGTCACGAGCCCATCGAAGGCGGCCGACAGCAGCGCTGCGTAGGAGCGCGACGTCACCGCCTCGCCGGCGTGGAAGCGCCGGTCCTGCCGCAGGTAGGCGAGGTAGGGCGCCGCGAGCAGCACCTTCGCCGCGCCGAGGTCGCGCGCGGCATCGGCCGCGAACAGTAGCGGCAAGGTCTTCTCGTCGGGCCGCGCCAGGCTGCATGTAATCACGACGGTCCGGTCCGTCACGTCCGCATCCAGGCGGACCAGCGATTCGCAGTCCGGAAAGCGGTGCCGTTCCAGCCCGGCACGTTCGCCCTGCAGCGCACGCACCAGCCGGTCGGCAAAGGCCTCGTCGCCGGGCAGATGGAAGACGATCGGTCTCAAGACAGCTCCGAGATCTGGAAGATGGGGGGACGGGTTTCGATGTATTGCTGCGCGTAAGCCAGTTCTCCCGGAGCCTGCGCATGCAGCGTGAAGAGTGGCTGCCCGGGCTGCACGATGTCGCCGAGGCGGGCGTGCACGTCGACGCCGGCGGCCGCTGCCTTCGGGGCGCCGGCGAGTTTGGCGGCGCGCGAAAGCACGCGGTTGTCGATCGCCGTGATGCGCCCCCTCGCGCGTGCCTCGACGACCCGCCGGTGCGACGCCAGTGGCAGCTCGCGCAGGCCGCCCTGGGCTTCGCAGATGGCGGCGAACTTCGACCAGGCCCGGTCGTCGGCCAGAACCTCGGTCGCCAGGCGCAGGCCGTGGCCTTCCGGGGCCGCGCCGCCCAGCTCGAGGACGTCGCCAGCCAGACGCAAGGCGCGCTGTCTCAAATCGTCTGGCGCGTCGGCCTGTCGGCGCAGCACGGCCAGCACGTCGCGCGCCTCCAGCGCCGGGCCGATGCCGCGCCCGACCGGCTGCTGGCCGTCGGTGACGCGCAACGCCACCTGCAATCCGATGGCCCGGCCAACCTCGACGAGCCGGCGCCCGAGCGTCTGTGCAGCCTCGGCGCTGCGGACCTTGGCCGTCGGCCCGACCGGCAAGTCGATCAGCACGTGCGTCGAGCCGGCCGCAGCCTTCTTGGACAACACGGAGGCGACCAGCTGGCCCTCGCTGTCGAGATCGAGCGGACGCTCGACACGAATCAGGATGTCGTCGGCCGGGCTCAGCCGGACCGAACCTCCCCAGACGATGCAGGCGCCGGTGCGTTCCACCGTGCGCCGCATCGCGGCGATGCCGAGGTCGACCGGGGCCAGTACCTCCATCGTGTCTGCGGTGCCCGCGGGGGACGTGATCGCACGCGACGAGGTCTTGGGCATCGTCAGCCCGCAGGCCGCGACGATGGGCACGACGAGCAGCGTCGTGCGGTTGCCGGGCAGGCCGCCGACGCAATGTTTGTCGACGACCCTGTCGCGGCCCCATGCCAGCCGTTCGCCCACGTCGATCATCGCCCGTGTTAACGAGACGGTCTCGTCGAGATCGAGGCGGTCGCCGGCGCAGGCGGTGATGAAGGTGGCCAGGTGCAGATCGGCGTAGCGGCCGGCCGCGATGTCGCCGATGACGGCGCGAAAGGCGCCGGCACCGAGGCGCTGGCCGTAGACCTTGGCGCGGACATGGCTGAGCGAGTCGAGCACCGGTGCATGGCTGACGCTGAGCCATTCACCAGGCGTGGCACACAGTGACGTCCACGCTGCATCGGACAGGCCCGCAACACCCTGTCCCAGCCACGGTCCGTCGACGACGCTGAGCGTGGCGACGATGCTGCGCTGGCCCGCGGTCAGTTGCACGCGAGCCTGCGTCGTGAAGCCCTCGGATCGGCAAACAGCGCAGTCGCGGTGCATGTAGACCACCGGCTCCCGGTAGGTGTCGATGCCCGTGCGCCAGGCGCGCAAGCGGTTCTCGGCGTCGTCGCCGTGGGGCGGGGTGGTAGCCGAAGTCATTCCAGCTCCACCGTTTCCAGATAGTCGGGCACGCGGCACGGCCAGTGCAGCTCGCGCTCGATGCGCGAGCGCATCGCGTCGGCCGCCGCCGGTTCACCGTGGGTGATGAAGGTCTGCGCCGGCGGCGCGTCGAAGCCGCGCAGCCACTGCAGGATCTCGCCGGCGTCTGCGTGCGCGGACAGGCTGTCCAGCGCTGCCACCTCGGCCTGGATCGGCACGTCCTCGCCATGGATGCGCACCGAGGTGGCACCTTGGAGGATGGCGGCACCACGGGTGCCGCCAGCCTGGTAGCCCGCGAACAGGATCGTGTTGCGGCGGTCCGGTGCGAAGGCCTTCAGGTGGTGGACGACGCGCCCGCCTGTGGCCATGCCGCTGGCCGAGATGATGACCATCGGGCCACGCCGTGCGCTCAGCGCGCGCGAGTCGTCGGGCTTGTTGACGATCGTCGCCGCACGGCACATGGCCTCGCATTGCTCGGGGCTCAGCCGGTGCTCGCTGCGGTGCGCGTGGTAGATGCGCGTCGCGTCGGTGGCCATCGGGCTGTCGAGGTAGACCGGCAGATGGTGGATGATGCCGCGCTCCTTGAGCAGGTGGATGCAGTACATCAGGTTCTGCGCGCGGCCCACTGCGAAGGCCGGAATCACCACGACACCGCCGCGAGCGGCCGTGCGGTTGATGACCTCGCCAAGCTTGAGCAGCGGATCGCTCGCCTCGTGCTGGCGGTCGCCGTAGGTGGACTCGACCACGGCGAAGTCGGCACCCGGGACGCGGGCCGGCGCGGCCAGCACCAGGTCGTTCGGACGACCGATGTCGCCGGAGAACAGGATCGAGCGCCGATCGTCGTCGATCTTCACGAAGGCCGAGCCCAGCATGTGCCCGGACGGGTCCAGGCGCGCCTGCAGGCCGGGCGCCGGGTTCCAGGCGGTGCCAAAGGGCCGCGGCAAGAACTGCTTCAGACAGCGCTCGGCGTCCTCGCGGGTGTACAGCGGCAGCGCCGGCTTGTGCTTGGAGTAGCCGCGCCGGTTGGCGTACTCGGCTTCCTCCTCCTGCAGGTGGCCGCTGTCGGGCAGCAGGATGCGACACAGCTCGTAGGTTGCTTCCGTGCAGTAGACCTTGCCCTTGAAACCCTGCCGTGCCAGCAGCGGCACGTAGCCGCTGTGGTCGATGTGGGCGTGCGTCAGCACGATCGCGTCGATGCCGGCGGCCGGCACCGGCATCGGCGCCCAGTTGCGCAGCCGCAGTTGCTTGTAGCCCTGGAACAGGCCGCAGTCGACGAGCAGCGTCGCACCCTCGTGGCACAGCAGGTACTTCGAGCCGGTGACGGTGCCGGTGGCGCCGAGGAATTGCAGTTGCATGGAGTCCCCTTCTGGTGTGTGTTCAGAGCAGGAGCGGCGCGTCGGGCAACTCGTTGCGGTCGCCGGGCGCGAGCGGGAAATGGCGCGTCACCAGCTGCGTGACGGCCTCGATGCCCTGGACGGCGCCGCGGCCGAAGTCGCCGGTGCCGAAGTGCGTTTCCATGCCGCGGCAGATCGTGGACCAGGCCTCGGCGCCGGCCTTGGCATGGATGCCTCGGTCGGCGACGATCTCGACCCGCCGGTCCGCCAGCAGTACGTAGATCAGCACGCCGGTGTTGTGTTCGGTGTCCCAGACGTGCAGTCGCGCGAAGAGTTCGATGGCGCGTTCGCGCGCCGTCTGGCCCCGCAGCAGCGGCAGGCCATCGAGCGCGCCTTCGACGACGAACCGGATCTCTCCCGCATGGGTGGCCTCGCTCGCGGCGATCGCCCGCTCGATCGAGGTCAGGGCGGATGCGGGGAAGGCGCGGCGCACGCGCGCGGAGGTCGTTGCCAGGTGGCGCAGGAGTCGCGCGAGGTCCATGGTCACCACCTGCCGGAGGCACCGCCTCCGCCAAAACCGCCACCGCCGCCACGGAAACCGCCTCCGCCGAAGCCACCGCCCCGGCGTCCGCCGTGCCCGTGCATGCCGCCGTGGCCACCCATGCCGATGCCCAGCAGCGTGACGAAGAAGCCGGCCAGGCCCGCGATCGCTGCGACGGCCAGGGTGCCGAGCACGAACCAGGCGACGACGCCCAGCACGCCGCCGACCACCAGGGCCCCGGGCACCCGCCCCAGTACCTGCCGCAACACGCCGCCGAGCACCAGCGCGACGATGAACAGCACGGGCCAGCTTTGACCGAGGCCGTTGTCGGCCGCTGCAGCGCCGCGTCGTCGGGTCGGCGGCGGCAGGGCCTCGCCATCGAGCACGCGCATGATCTGATCGAGCCCTGCCGTGAGGCCCCCATCAAAGTCGCCCTGCCGGAACCGGGGGGTGATGACTTCCGCGATGATCCGTGCTGCCGTCGCGTCGTTCAGTGCGCCTTCGATCCCGTAACCGACTTCGATACGGACGGCGCGATCGTCCTTCGCGACGAGCAGCAACGCGCCGTCGTCGACCTTGCGCCGGCCCAGCTTCCATTGCTCTACCACCCGCAGCGCGAAGGGTTCGATCGCCTCCGGCCGCGTGGTCGGCACCATCAGCACGGCGATCTGCGTGCCCTTGCGCTCCTCGAACGCACGCAGCGTTTGCTCCAGCGCTGCGCGCTGCGCTGCCGTCAGCGTACCGGTCAGGTCGGTCACCCGACCTTGCAGAGGCGGCACCGGCACGAGGTCCTGGGCTGCCGCGCCGAGTGCGGCCGAGCACAGGAGCCCCACGACGGCGAGCCGGCGCAGGAAGCGCCCGACCGGGACGCGGGCTGCTGTCACTTCCTGGCCCCCGAGGCGCCGATGCCACCGAGATCGACCTTCGGCGGCACCGCAAGCGCCGCCTCGTCGGCGACGCTGAAGTTGGCCTTGACGCCGTAGCCGAACACCATTGCCGTCAAGTTGCTCGGAAAAGTGCGGACGGCGATGTTGTAGTCCTGCACGGCCTTCACATAGCGGCCGCGCGCCACGGCGATCCGGTTCTCGGTGCCTTCGAGTTGAACGCGCAGGTCCTGGAAGCCCTGATTGGCCTTCAGGCTGGGGTAGTTCTCGCTGACCACGAGCAGGCGCGACAGCGCGCTCGACAGCTCGCCCTGCGCGGCCTGGAACTTGTTGAACGCCTCGGGGTTGTTGACCAGCTCCGGCGTGGCCTGGATCGAGGTCGCCTTGGCGCGTGCCTCGATCACCTTGGTCAGCGTTTCCTGCTCGAAGTTGGCCTCGCCCTTGACGGTGGCGACGATGTTCGGGATCAGGTCGGCGCGGCGCTGGTACTGGTTGAGCACCTCCGACCAGCTGGCCTTGATCTGTTCGTCGGTCGACTGGAAGGTGTTGTAGCCGCAGCCGGACAGCGCGAGCGTCAGCGCGGCAAGAAGGGCGACGAGGAAGTGGCGCATGGTCAGGGCTCCTGGTGATGTCGTTGGGAAAGCGGGTCCGGGGGAACGCGATGCAGCTGCGGCAGAGCTTGCTGGGCCGACCACCACGCGGGCCGCGCGATCAGGCTGCCCAGCGTGGCCAGCAGCGGCAGCGCGAGCCACGCGAAGCTGAGCTGGGCGACCGCGCCGAACAGCCAGCCGGCGGCCGCCGAGCCCAGCGTCTGGCCGAAGCCCGCCGCCGCGGCCAATCCACCCATCGTCGCGCCGAGGCGTCGCCGGGAGGCTCCGGCCGCAAGGTACGAGACCGTCGGCAGCACGAGTCCGGTGCCCGCGGCGGTGAGACTGACGCCCACGTACATCCAGGCGTTGCTGCGGTGCTGTGCCAACAGCGCCAGCCCGGCGATCGCCAGTACGAGTCCGGCCGCCATCACGCCGCGGCCGGCGGCACGCTCGAGCAGCCCGGTGAAGAACAGCATCGCGTTCACGCCGAGCATCACCAGGCTGCACTGCGCGAACATCAGCGATATTTCGCGCGACGACAGCGCCGGATGCTGCTGGCCCTGCAGCACGATGCCGAGCTCGAAGCCCGACAGCACGAACATGACCGCGCCGTTCAGCCCCCACAGCGCCATCGCACGGCGACGCTCGACCGATGGGGCCTTCGTGTCCTCCTCGAGCGCGGCCGGCGCGGCGCGTGGCAGGGTGGCCGCCAGTCCCAACATCATCAGTGCACCCAGCGCCGCCGAGATCACGATGACAAGATCCGTCGGATCGAAGGCACCGGCACCGAACTGGGCGAGCGTGGCGGACACCTGTGTGGCGGCTGCGTCGAGACCCGGTCCGAACAGGAAGCCCAGCAGCGACATCGCGCCGAGCCAGGCGAACCGGCGAGCACGCTGCTCCTGCGGCGTGTGCTCGGCGACGAGCGCCGGCACCACGGGCACGACGGCGGCGACGAAGAAGCCGGTGGCCCCGCGCGACGCATAGATGCCGGCGAGCCCGATCCAGTCGGGCCGCAACAAGGGCAGCAGGCTGGCGACGTAGCCGACGAGTCCGATCAACAGGATGCGGCCACGGCCCGAGCGATCGGAGACCAGGCCCCACAGCGGCGCGCCGACCAGCACCCCGGCGGCGTACAGGCCGCTGAGCAGGCCGACATGGCGCGCGACTTCGGCTTTGCCGTCGGCCGCCATCAGCGGTGTCAGCCAGGCCGGCAGCAACGGCATCAGCGCGCCATAGCCTGCGGAAACGACGAAGACCGCGGCCGCCAGCCAGACCAGTTGCCACGCCCCCAGCGCGAGCACTGCCGGCGATGGCTGCTGTGCGGTGCGGCGTGGCTGCGTCATTGCTGCAACCTGGCGTGCGCCTCAGGCCGACGCGCTGTGCGCGACCGGCGAGGGCGCGGCCGTGGAACGTTGCGGACTACGGATTCCGGCAAGCTTGGTGCGCTTGAGCATCAGCGCGTTGATCGCGACGATGGCCGAGCTGCCCGACATCGACAACGCCGCGACCTCGGGCGACAGCGTGAACGGATAAAACACGCCGGCCGCCAGCGGGAAGGCGATCACGTTGTAGCCAACCGCCCACCACAGGTTCTGGTGCATCTTGCGCAATGTCGCGCGCGACAGTTCGATGGCACCGACGACGTCGTAGGGGTCGCTCTTCATCAGCACCACCTGCGCGCTTTCCATGGCCACGTCGGTGCCCGCGCCGATGGCGAAGCCGACATCGGCCTGCGTCAGGGCCGGCGCATCGTTGATGCCGTCGCCGACCATGGCGACTTTGTGCCCCTGAGCCTGCAGCTCCTTGATCTTCGAGGCCTTCTGACCCGGCAGCACGTCGGCGAGCACGATGTCGATGCCGAGCTCCTTGCCTATGCGCTCGGCCGTGGCCTGGTTGTCACCGGTGATCATCGCGACCTTGACGCCGCGCTCCTGCAGCTTGGCGATCGTGGCCTTGGAAGTCGGGCGCACCGCATCGGCGATCGCGATCAGGCCGATCAGGCGGCCTCCGCGTGCCACGTGGACGACCGTGCGGCCGCCACCCTGCAGGCGGGCTGCCTCGGCTGTCAATTCGGCGAGGCCGATGCCCTCCGCCTCCATCAGCTTGCGGTTGCCGAGCAGCACGACCTCTTCGCCAATCTTGGCGCGCGCGCCCTGGCCGTCGATGTTGGTGAAGGCGGTTGCGGTCTCCGGCCTCTCCGACGTCTGCGGGCCGGCGCGCTTGAGCACCGCCAGCGCGAGCGGGTGCTCGGAGAACCTCTCCACCGCGGCCGCGGTGGAAAGCAACTGCGATTCCGTCACACCCGGCGCCGGCACCATCTCGACCACGTCCGGCTGGCCCAGTGTCAGCGTGCCGGTCTTGTCGAAGACGACCACCGTCAGCTTGGTCGCGTTCTCCAGCGCCGCGGCATTCTTGAAGAGGATGCCGTTCATCGCGCCCAGACCGGTGCCGACCATGATCGCCATCGGTGTGGCCAGCCCGAGTGCGTCGGGGCAGGCGATGACGAAGACGGTGATCGTGAGCGTCAGGGCGAACAGCAGCGGCTGGCCGAGCACCCAGAACCACACCGCGAAGGTCGCCAGGCCGACGACGATGGCAATGAGAACCAGCCACTGCGAAGCCTGATCGGCGAGCAGCTGGCCCGGCGCCTTCGAGTTCTGCGCCTCCTGCACCAGCTTGACGATCTGCGCCAGCGCGGTGTCGGCGCCGACCTTGGTGGCCTGGTAGCGGAAGCTGCCGCTCTTGTTGATGGTCGCGCCGATCACCGCGTTGCCGACCACCTTCTTGACCGGCATCGATTCACCGGTGAGCATCGATTCATCCACCTGTGACGCGCCGTCGATGATCTTTCCGTCCACCGGAATCTTGTCGCCCGGCTTGATGACCACCGTCTCGCCGACCAGCACCTCGGAGGTAGGGACCTTGATCTCGACGCCGTTGCGCAGCACGGTGGCCATCGGCGGCGCCAGATCCATCAGCGCGCGAATTGCGTCGGACGCGCCCGCACGTGCGCGCATCTCCAGCCAATGGCCGAGCAGGATGAACACCAGCAGGACGGCGGCCGCCTCGTAGAAGACCTCGCCTTCGTAGAAGAAGGTCGCGCCGATGCTGAACACGTACCCGGTGCCGACCGACAGCGCCACCAGCGTCGCCATGTTGGCCACCTTGTTGCGTGCGGCGCGCCAGGCGGCGATGAAGAACGGCCAGCCCGGGTAAGCGATGGCGCCGGTCGCGACGATGAACAGGAACAGGTTGCGTTCCATCCCGAACGGCGTCGCGAAGTCGCCGAACATCTTGCCCATCGGCGAGTAAAGGAACACCGGAATCGAGAACAGCAGCGCGACCAGGAAGCGGTTGCGCATGTCGTTGGCCATGTCCTGCATCGACATGCCGGGCGCGTGGCCCATGTCGTGCATCATGTCGCTCATCTGGTGCGCGGCTTCCCCGCTGTGGCCCGCGTGCCCCGCATGCGGCGCGGCAGGCGGAGCCTTCGTGGTGAGCGGGGTCGAGGAAGGGGCCGACGCGGCGCCATGCGCCGCGTGACCACGAGCGGCATGCCCGGCATGGGCGTCATGCGTGACCTGGGCTTCATGCCCGGCGTGAACGGCATGCCCCTGCGGCGGGCAGACGTGTGCGGGCAGCATCTCGCCGCGGCAGTGGTAGCCGCAGTCGATGATGCGCTGGCGAATGTCCTGCAGCGAGCTCTTTGTCTCGTCGTAGTGGACGGTGGCGCTGCCGGCGACGTAGTTGACGTCGACATGGTGAACGCCCGGCAGCGCCGCGATCTGGCGCTGCACGCCCACGGCGCTCAGGCTGGAGACCAGTTCGCCGACTTCTACGGTGCTTGTCTTCATGAAGGATCCTTTGGACGGGATGTCAGCGGGCCAGGCGGCCGGCCTCGAGGCAATCGGCAGAGAACTCGAACACGATGTCCGGGTCGGGACGCACCAGCTTGTCCTTCCGGCCGGCGTAGTGCAGCCGGGAAAGGATGTCGCGCATCAGGTTCAGACGGGCCAGACGCTTGTTGTCCGCGCGCACGACTCGCCACGGCGCCGTCGCCGTCTGCGTTCGCGTCAGCATGGCGTCGCGTGCGGTGGAGTACGCCTTCCAATGCCTGACCGCGACCGCGTCGACCGGACTCGACTTCCACTGCTTGAGCGGGTCACGGCGACGTTCGTCGAGGCGCTTGGTCTGTTCGTCCTTGCTGATGTCGAGGTAGTACTTCAGCAGCTTGATGCCCGAGCCGACCAGCATCTCCTCGAACTTCGGCACCGACTGCATGAACTCTTCGTGCTGCTCCTTGGTGCAGAAGCCCATGACGTGCTCGACGCCGGCGCGGTTGTACCAGCTGCGGTTGAACAGCACGAGTTCTTCGGCCACGGGCAGGTGCGGCACGTAGCGCTGGAAGTACCAGCCGCTGCGTTCGCGATCGGATGGTTTGCCCAGCGCCACGACACGCGTCTCGCGCGGGCTGAGGTACTCGACGATGCGCTTGATGCTGCCGTCCTTGCCGGCGGCGTCGCGGCCTTCGAGCACCACCAGGATGCGGTCCTGGCAACGGATGAAGTGGCGCTGCAGCTTCACCAGCTCGACCTGCAGCACATGCAGCTGTGCCTCGTACTCTTCCCTCGACAGGGACCGATCGATGGGCGCTTCGGCGCCCGCCGTTGGTGCGGCTGCTGCGCCTGCGCCGCTTTCGCGGGCGGCGGTCTTGCCGTGCTTGCCTTGTTTCTTGTGCTGCCTGGACATGGCGGGCCTTTCAGGTTTCTGGGTGCGCGCCGATCAGCAGCGCGGTCTCGGAGACGTAGCGGTGCGGCGGCACGCTCAGGTTGGTCGGTGCCGGCACGTTCTTGAACACGCGGCCGGCGAGGTCGAACTTCGAGCCGTGACAAGGGCAGTAGAAGCCGCCCGGCCACTGCGCGCCGATGTCGGGGCTGCCGGGCGTGGGTCGGAAGGTGGGGACACAGCCCAGGTGAGTGCACACCGCCTCGATCACCGCCAGTTCGGGCCGTATCGATCGCAAGTCGTTGCGCGCGGCTTTCGGCTGCTCCGACCGGCGCGACTGCGGGTCCGCCAGCAGCGTGTCGTGCCGCGCCAGCGCGTCGATCATCTCCGGCGTGCGGCGCAGCACGAACATCGGTTTGCCGCGCCACTCCACCGTGCGCAGTTCGCCGAGGCGCAGGCTGCCGACGTCGACCTCGACCGGCGCGCCCAGCGCGCGAGCTTTCTCGCTCGGTGCGAGCGAGGCCACGAAGGGCACCGCGGTGGTGACCAGTCCCGCAGCGCCGGCAACCGTTGCCGCGCCGAGCCAGAGCCGGCGGTCCGCGTCGCCGGGCGAATCGACAGGGAGGGTGAAGTTCGTCACGATGGGCTCCTGAGAAGCTGTATTGCGGTGTAGGCCATGCAGCGCTGCGTTTGCCGTGCGTTTGCGCTCGCCGACTTCAGACAGTCGAGGCGCGGTTTCCCAGCGCGGGAACGAAGCGCGGTGTGCGCGCGGCGTAGGCGTCGAACTCGGCGCCGAAACGCTCGCGCATCTCGCGTTCTTCCGTGACGGCCAGACGCCCGTACATGGCCACGAGAATCGGGAACATCACCAGTGTGAGCAGCGTCGGCCACTGCAGCAGGAAGCCCAGCAGAATCATCACGAAGGCGACGTACTGCGGGTGGCGGATGCGGGCATAAGGCCCGGTCGTCGCCAGCCGGTGGGCACGCTGGGCGTGGTACAGCACGTTCCAGGCCGCCGACAGAAGGTAGAAGCCCAGCCCGAGGAAGACGTAGCTGGCGATGTGCAGCACCCCGAAGTGCGGATCGCCCTTCTCGCCGAGCAGCGTCGACCACAGGTGCCCGCTGTTGTGAGACATCAGGTCCAGGTTGGGGTACTTCGTCTGCAGCCAGCCCGACATCAGATAGATCGTGAGCGGGAAGCCGTACATCTCGACGAACAGCGCGACGACGAAAGCCGCGAAGGCTCCGAAGCTTCGCCAGTCGCGGGCGGACTGCGGCTTGAAGAAGCTGAAGGCGAACATCAGGAAGATGGCCGAATTGAGGATGACCAGCATCCACAGTCCATAGCCGGGTTGATCGTGGCTCATCTGCAGGTCCCGTCGGTGGCGGTGGTTGCGGCCCGGTGAATCGAAGGGTTCAACCGGTGCTTTGCGGCGCGTACGAGCTTCACTTGCCCGTTGCGCCAGGCGACACGAGCATTCGGTCCATCATCATCTGCATCATCGACAGCATCATGTCCATGCGCTTTTCCATCATCTGCAGGCGCGCGGCGGTGTTGGTCGGCGCCTTGCCGGGTGTCATGCTCCCCATCATCCACATGCCCTGCTGCATGAGCTTCATGTGCTCGGCCATCAGGGCATCGCGCTCCGCCGTGGTCTTGGCGCCGGCCATCTTTTCGTGCATCGCCTGCATGGCCTTCATGTGCTGGTCCATCATGACCATGTCGGGCATGCCCGCCGTCTTGGCGCCGACCGGTGCGGACATCGCTGCGGAAGCTGTTCCGGCCGGGTGATGGGCCTTGTGCTCGCCGTCCTGCGCGAACGAAGCCACGGATACAGCAAAGAGCGTCGCCACAGCGGCGAGGGTGCGGAAACGGAACATGGAAGCCTCCTGGAAGCAATAGAACGATCGGTGGGCGGTGGCCGGCCTCGTGGCCGGTCGAGAAGAGTGATGCCGCGATTCACGGCCCGACTATGCGGTCCGTAGTAGGCTACGGAGTCAATAGGTCGGGGCCATGCCCTGGCCTGCCGGCAATGGACGTGTTGAAGCGTCCGTCGCCATGGCTCCGGCGTTGCGCGCTACAGCGCAAGCCGGGAGAACTGCAACCGCGGAGGGGGTGCGGGCGGTGGAATCGCCGCCAGGGCGGCGCGGACCAAGGTGGATGGCGCCCTGTACAGGGCGCTGGCCGGCCTGTGTGGCGGAAGGACCACGGCCTGCAGATCAGGCGTGTCGACCTTGGGCAATTGCTTCAGCAGCGTCTGCGAAGTTGCGTCGCAGGACTTCTGGCACGGTGCCTTGTCGCGGTGCTGACCGCGCTGCGCTTCATCCGCCGCGTCGGGTTGCGCGGCGGTTCGCGCCGGCTGGTTTGCCAGCGAAGCGTGCGTTCCGGCATGCGCCGGTTCATCGCGCGGTTCCGTCAGGCAGGCGTTCGCAACCCCCGACAGCAGCGCGAACACCCACACGAGCAGCATCGTGAGGGCGACACCGCGCCTGTGATTGCGGCTGATGGTCAGAGTCATGTTCGAGCAGGCACTTCAGCGGAAGTGTCGCCGGATACTGCATCGCAAAGCTTGATCGTAGTCAAATCGGCTCAGGGGTCAACTACGGAATCCGGGCGTACCATTCCCACATGAGGAGAAGGGCGGTTGCGCGGTTCTCGCCATTGGAGGCGCCCCCTCCCTTGACCGTAGGGCGACTTGCCAAAGCGGCCGGGGTGGGTGTGGAAACGGTACGCTACTACCAGTCGCGCGGACTGCTGCGCGTCCCCCCCGCGAACGGCAGCTTTCGCGTCTATCCCGCTGCGGCGATCGACAGGATCGCGTTCATCAAGCGCGCGCAAGTGCTGGGGTTCACCTTGAACGAGGTGCGCAGCTTGCTGGACCTGGAGGACGGCCGCAACCGCCGGGCCATTCAATCGGTCACCCAGGCACGGCTGGGCCAGATCGAGGAGAAGCTGGCGGACCTGCATCGGATGCGCGAGGTGCTGTCGGAACTGCTGCATCGCTGCAGGCAGGCCGGACCCACGCAGACTTGCCCGATCATCGAGACTCTCGCCGGCACGAGGTCACCCACCTGAGTGATCCTGAATGCGTCAAACCGTGAGGCACTCGCGAGAGCCGCGCCCCAAACATTCACCCAGGAAACGACGGGCTTCACCGAAGTCAGACCTGCTCGGCGCTTGTCGCCCCAAAGCAAAGCGGCGCGGAGTTCTCACAGCAGATGCTCGGGGACGATCGCACCCAGCACGGCGCGCCACAGCTTGAGCCAAGGGCTGTCCGCCGGCTCCACGCTGTGTACGACCGTCTGGCCGCGTTCCTGCGTGTGCCACTGGACACGCTGCCCATCGTCGCCGTCGATCAGCTCTAGCCTGTAGGCATGGTGCGCGTCGCTGGCCTCGTCGAACAGTGTGCCCAGTTCGGCGGCAAGCTCGGTACTGCGCACGGTCAACCAGATCTCGCGGTTGTGAAGGCGCGACCGCGGATCCTGGTTCAGCGAACCCACGATGGCGCGGGTCCGATCCTGGACCACGATCTTGGCGTGCAGGCTGCCCGCCTGCGGCTGAAGCCAACGGTGAGTCGGGCCGTGTCTGGAGGTCCCGGGCTGGGGTCGCATCTCGTACAGCTCCACGCCGATGGCCAGCAAGGCCTCCCGCTGGCGCGCATAGCCGGCATGGGCCGCGAGCGAATCGGTCGAGTCCAGCGAGTTGGTCAGGATTGCGACGCGGATGCCGCGCCGGCGCATGTCAGCCAGATGATCCAGACCGTCCTGTCCGAACACCAGGTACGGTGACACGATCAACAGTTCGGACTGCGTGCGGGCACCTCCCGGGCGGTCTTCGATCCAGCCGTGCTCGATGCCCGAGGGAACCGAAGGCTTGTCCTCCTCGGGCGGATCGACACTCACGTCGGCATCGGCCCAGATCAGCTTGCCGATCTTCGATCGCAGCCAGTCGGTTTCGTCGGGACGGGTCGACGGCACGAGCGCTGCGCACGACGGGGAATCCTCGCAGGCGGCGGCGCGCGCGAGCAGCGACTGCCGCGAACGCTCGGCCGCAGCGGCTTCCAATGCCCCGCCGAGCTGCTCGATCGGCACTGCCGACGCACTGTTCCAGTAGACATCGAAAGCCTTCGACAACTCGCCGACGATCGGCCCGGCCGCGAGCAGGTCGATATCGGAGAAGTTGCCGGAGTCGAGCCCGTCGAAGTACGCATCGCCCAGGTTGCGGCTGCCGACGATGGCGGCGGCGTTGTCAGCAATCCACAGCTTGTTGTGCATGCGCCGGTTCAGCCGCTCGGCATAGGCGATCAATTCGGCTATACGCACGGGATCCCAGTCGTCGCTCCAGAAGAAGGGGTTGTAGAGCCGCACCTCGATGGCCGGGTGCAAAGCACTGGCGCGCCGACCGAAGTGTCGGGTTGGCGGGTAGATGTCGTCGAGCAGGATGCGCACCCGCACCCCACGCCGCGCCGCGGCCTCGATGCGCAGCAGCAGCAGGTCGGTCGTCAGGTCGTTCCCGGCGCTGTAGTACTGCAGGTCGAGCGTGCGTTCGGCAAGGTCCGCCAACACGGCCCGGGTGGCAAAAGCTTCGCGCCCCGAGACGACGAGTCGGAAGCCGGACTGTCCGGCAGACGAGGCGGGCTCGGACCCCACTGCCCGGCCCAGTGCAGTGTCCTTGGCATCGGCGAGTGCGTAGGAGGGCGTCGATGGAGATTCGCTGCGCATCGTGCTGCAGCCGCCAAGCAGCAGCAGCGACAGGACGAGCGCGGATACGGAAACCAGGCTCACGCGGCCTTCATCGACGGGTAGAACTTTTCAACGTGGAGCGTTCGGTTCATTGCGTCTTGCTGCCCGAACGCAGCATTGCTGGCGAGGTGAAGCGCACCAGGCGCCAGCCGGCCCACAACATGGCCACACCGATGACCAGGGCGAACAGGCATGGCGCCATGGTCAGGCCGCGTCCGTAGGCTTCCATGGCGAGCACGGTGCCGCCCACCAACCACAGCCACACCTTCAGCTCGGCCATTGCGCCTCCAAAGCTGTGCCTGGACCAGCAGCACCACGCTGCGCCGAAGACAATGAACATCAACGCCGGCGCCGGATGCGGCGCGGGCGGTTGCCACCAGCCGAGCCCCACTGCGCCGATGCCGGCGAGCAAGGCGATACCCGCCATGCCGGCCAGCGCGCCGCCTGTCAATGCGTTCAGCGCTGCAGTCAGAGGTGGCCATGGCGCACCGCGGTCCATCCACAGCAGGAAAAGCCGGTAGGCCAGGGCAACGCTGCCGGCCAGCAGCAGACAGTCGCCCCAGGCCCCGCCTGCCGAGGCCATCACAGCCATCAGCACGAGGCCGTACAGGCCCGGATCACGCAACCCGCCCATGCCCACCGCAGCCTTCAGGGTGCCGGCTGGATCTCGGTGATGGTGAACTTGCCGCCATCGTTGATCACCTTGAAACGGATCTTGTCGCCGGTCTTCAGCTTGCCGAGCATGGCCTTGTCCTGGACCACGAAGACCATCGTCATTGCCGGCATGTCCAGGCTCTTGATGTCGGCGTGCTTCAGCGTCAGCTTGCCGGCATCGATATCGACCTTGCGCACCTCGCCGTCGGTCATGTCGCTGGCGCCGGCCGTCGCCGCAGGCTTGTGGTGAGCGTCATCCGCCAGTGCGCCCAGCGGTGCCAGCAGCGCGATGCACAGGGCGGCCATCAGGGTCTTGGGGGTCGTGTTCATGGTCTCGATGTCCTTCATGGGTAGCGTTGGAAAGAGGTGGTGCCGCCGTCCTTGCGGACCAGCAGCACCTCGTAGGGGTCCTTGCGTGTGCCGTACGCCGGGCCGTCCATGCCGGGCGAGCCGATGGGCATGCCGGGCACGGCCAGGCCGACGGCGTCGGGCCGCTCGGCCAGCAGCCGCCGGATCTCTCTCGCGGGCACATGGCCTTCGATGGCATAGCCTTCGACCTGCGCCGTGTGGCACGAGCCCAGCCGCATCGGCATGCCCAGGCGCGAGCGTGCAGCGGTGTTGCCTACGTCGTTGACCTTCACCCGGAATCCGTCGGCTTCCAGATAGCGGATCCAGTCCTTGCAACAACCGCAGGTCGGCGCCTTCCAGACCTCCATGGCCACCGGTGCCGCCGCCACGCCGGCCGGCAGGGTCGCGGCAATCGCCGCCAGCGTCGTGAGGAAGAGTTCACGCCGGCCGGGCTTCATGACGCGCTCACCGTGATCGTGCCGACCATGCCCGCCTGGTAGTGGCCGGCGATCAGGCAGGCGAACTCGAAGCTGCCGGCGCGGTTGAAGGTCCAGACGATCTGGCCCGTCTTGCCCGGCGGCACATGGGCCATGTAGGGCTCGTCGTGTTCCATGTTGGGGAACTTGAGCATGAGTTCGGCGTGTTTCTTGTTTTCGGCCTGGGTGCCGATGACGAACTCGTGCATCTGCTTGCCGTTGTTCTTGGCCACGAAGCGCACCGTTTCACCCAGCTTGACGGCGATGCGCTCGGGCGTGAAGCGCATGGTGTCGGCCATGCCGACCTCGACGCTGCGCTTGGCCTGGCCGGCATCGCCGGCGATGCCCCAGTCCTTCTGCTCCTTCTTCACCGGGCCGCTCTTGGCCGGGTGCTTCTCGTCGCCGTGCGCGAACGCGCGGCCGGCGCACGTGAGCAGGCTGGCTGCGATGGCGACGATCAGGCTTCGTTTGCTGACTTGCATGGCATTTCCTTTCTGGTTGCGTGGATGAAGCTCAATGACCGGAGTGCCCGCCCGCAGGCTTGCGCACCTTGACTTCCGTGGGAATGGCGGGTTGGGCCAGCGGCGGCATCGAGCCCGTGCCTTCGGCCTTGAAGCGCGCCGGGTCGGGCAGCGCGCCGGTCCATTCGTAGGCCACCTCGCCGGGTGGATGTTTGTACCAACCGGGGTCGCTGTAGTCACCGCGCGGCTGGTCGCGGCGCACCTTGACGACGCTGAACATGCCGCCCATGCCGACCGCGCCGAAGGGGCCTTGGCCGGCCATCATCGGCGCGGTGTTGTCGGGCAGCGGCATCTCCATCTCGGTCATGTCCTTCATGCCGCGTTCGCCCATCACCATGTAGTCGGGGATCAGCTTCGTGATCTGCTTGGCCACGCCGCGGTGGTCGACGCCGATCATGGTCGGTACGTCGTGGCCCATGGCGTTCATCGTGTGGTGGCTCTTGTGGCAGTGGAAGGCCCAGTCACCTTCTTCGTCGGCGAGAAAGTCGATCTGCCGCATCTGGCCGACCGCGATGTCGGCGGTGACCTCGTACTGCCGCGCACTCTTCGGTGTCGGTCCCCCGTCGGTACCGGTGATCAGGAACTCATGGCCGTGCAGGTGGATCGGGTGGTTCGTCATCGTCAGGTTGCCGATGCGGATGCGCACCTTGTCGTTCTTCCTCACCACCAGCGGGTCGATGCCGGGGAAGATGCGGCTGTTCCAGCTCCACAGGTTGAAGTCGAGCATCGTCATGATCTTCGGCGTGTAGCTGCCGGGGTCGATGTCGTAGGCGTTGAGCAGGAAGACGAAGTCGCGGTCCACGTCCTCGATCAGCGGGTGCCTGCCCTTGGGGTGCGTGACCCAGAAACCCATCATGCCCATCGCCATCTGCACCATCTCGTCGGCGTGCGGGTGGTACATGAAGGTGCCGGGGCGGCGCGCGACGAATTCATAGACGTAGGTCTTGCCCGGGGGAATGCCCGGTTGGTTCAGACCGGTCACGCCGTCCATGCCGTTGGGCAGGCGTTGTCCGTGCCAATGGATGCTGGTCAGCTCGCCGAGCTTGTTGGTGACGAAGAGGCGAATGCGGTCGCCTTCGACCACCTCGATCGTCGGCCCCGGGCTCTGGCCGTTGTAGCCCCACAGGTGCGCTTTGAAGCCGGGGCTCATCTCGCGCACCACCGGTTCGGCCACCAGGTGGAATTCCTTGACGCCGTTGTTCATGCGCCAGGGCAGCGTCCAGCCGTTGAGCGTGACCACCGGGTTGTAGGGCCGGCCGGTGTTGGGCACCAGCGGCGGCATCGTGTCGGGCTGGGTCTGCATGACCGGCTCGGGCAATGCGGCCATCGCCACCTTGCTGACCGCAGCGGCCGACATGGCGGCCGTGACGGCGCCGGCCCCGCCAATGAGTTTGCGTCGGGAAAGCATGTGCATGTCCTCTTGAAGTCAGTGGCCGGGGCCGCCAGCCTCGGCGGCGGCCGCCGGGCCGGCGGGCGCTGTCAGGCTGGGTTTGCCGATCAGCGCCATGTCCAGGTCGGCCTGTGCGATCCAGAAGTCGCGCAGCGCTTCGATGGCGCTGTTGACGCTGGCGATCTGCGCGCGCGCGTCGGCCAGCAGCTCGAACACGCCGATCAGCATGCCGTTGTAGCGAAGCAGGTTCTCTTCGGCGATGCGCTGGCGCACTGGCACGATCTGATCGCGGTGGTGGCGTGCGATGTCGTAGGCCGAGCGGTAGCCGGTATAGGCCTCGCGCACTTCCGAACGGGCATCGATGGCGGTCTGCGCGGCCCGGTCGAGTGCCTGCATGTAGATCGACTCGGCCTTGGCCACGCGCGCATCGCCCCAGTCGAACAGCGGCAGCTCGAAGCCGATCTCGTAGCCGCGCTGCGACGGTGCGTCGTTGAAGGTGTTGTAGATGGCACCGACTTCGAGCACGTTGATGAACCTTGTGGTTCGCGTCAGTCCCAGGTTCTTCGCCGTCTGTTCGGCAGCCAGCTTGGCGCCGCGTACGTCGAGCCGCTGTTCGAGAGCGAGTCTTTCGATGTCGGGCAAATCGACGGTCGACTTCGGCAGATCGGGCAGCCGTTCGGGCAGGGTGAATTGCGCCTGCGCACCCCACAGGCCCAGCAGCCGGGTCAGGCGCTCGCGCGTCGATCGTTGTGCCTGCTCCGCACGGGCCAGATTCAAGGCCGCATCGGCGTAGAAGCCCTGTTCGCGCGCACGCTGCAGCTTGTTGAAGTTGCCCACCTGTTCCATGCGCCGCGCCAGTTCGGCGCTGGCCTCGGCAGCCAGCATCACCTGGCGCATGTAGCGCACCGTCTCTTCGGCCGCCAGCGCATGCAGGTAGGCCTTGCGTGTGTCGGCGGCGAGCGACACCATCTGCAGCGACACCCGCAACTGCGTGTGCGCGAAGCGCCTCGATTCCACCTCCATGAACAGTGGAATGGCGATCAGCCTGGCCAGGTTGATGGCCAGCAGCCATTCGAGTTCGACTTCGCCGCCTTGCGTCGTGCGCGCGAAGGCCACGCCCGGGTTGGGCAACCGCCCGGCCTGCACCAGCTCGGCCTCGGCGATGCCGAGTTCGTGGTACTCGGCCTGCAGCCCCCGGTTGTTGAGCAGCGCGATCTGTACCGCGCCGTCGACCGACAGCGGCTTGGCGAGCAGTTCGCGCACGCGCTGGTCGATCGCTTCCCGGTCGGCGTCGGATCGGGCCCATTGCAGATCCTTGCCGAGACGGTCCTTGGCGGTCTGCTGCACCGGTGCGAAGCCACCGTCGGGGCTGAAGGAGGCACATCCGCCGAGCAAGGCGACTGCGCCAAGCACGCCCGCGAGGCGAAGGCGTGGCCGGCGCAGGAAATGGTTCCTTGCGGATTGGGTCATGGCGGCCCTCATGGCGATTTGTGCCCGCCGTGGCCCGGCGGCATGGGCATCGGTTTGGCGTTGTCCATGCCTGATCGACCGGGTTTGGGTGAAGCCGCCGCCTCCGTGCCCGATGGGGTGGGCTCGGGCTGTTGTGCCTCGCGCGCATAAACGCGCCAGCCGCCGATGCGCGCGACTGCATCGTTGGCCTCGCGCCAGGAGACGGGCTTGTCCTCGCCCAGGCCGCGGTAGCGAGACAACGACGAGCGGTAGCTCAGCGCCGGGACGCTGGCCTTGGCGTCGAGCGGGTCGGGACGGACGGTGGGTGCAGGGTGCGCGCTGCCCGGCGAGCTGGCGCCTTGCGCCTGTGCGGCCAAGGCGGTGGTGCAAAGCGTGGCCCGCACGAGCCAGCGCAGAAGTGTCTTGGACATGGTGTCCTCGCGTAGAAGTCCACAAACCCCGACGCTGCATGGCAGCACCGGGAGAGACAAAGCCGGGCGAGGCCTCGCGTGCAGCGCACGCGATCAGGGCCTACCGGCTACGCGAAGACGTGGCGGGGCGGACGGTCAGGGCCGTCGGACGCGAAGGGTTCGATGGCGGGCACCAGGGCGGCGAAGTCCGCGGCGGCCGGTTCGACAGCGGGCAGCTTCAGCAACGTGCTATGGATCGCGGCTGCCGAGCAGCATGCGGCGCAGACACTGCATTTCTGCATCCCGGACTGTGCGAACTTGTCGGGCGCAGCCGTTTCGTCGGCAGCCGCTTCCCCTGCATGACTGTCCTGGGCGGCAGGGTCCGACTGCGCGTTGAAATGCTGCGCCTCGTGCGCCGCGCCCGCGTCATGGGCCGCAACAGCTGCGGCCGCCTGGTCGTGATGATCCGGGCCGCAGAAGACCATGGTCGCTGCCATGACGCCTTGCGCGGGCAGCGCGAGGGCCAGCAACCAGATCAACAGCGTTCGAACCATGCGGAACATCCAGTGAGTCTAACGCAGCAAACTCTAGGGCTCGTGCGACCGCGGAATCCGCAGTGGCTTTTTGCGCACATTACCGTCCGTGACCTTATCCGCGTCGATCGCAGCTATACCACCGCTCTTCGTCGTACGCCGGTTCTTGCGCGGCTGCGGCCGGCGGCAACGGGCTCGTTGCTGGCGAGAACATCCAGTATCGGGCATTCGGGTCGGTCGTCGCCGTGGCAGCAGTGCACCAGATGCTCGAGCGTGCTCTTCATCGCCAGCAGCTCCTGTGCCTTTTGTTCGAGTGCCTGGATATGGACCTCGGCCATGGCCTTGACGAGGCGGCTCGGCCGCTTGCGGTTGTGCCACAGGCTCAACAGCTCACCGATCTCCTGGATCGAAAAGCCCAGGTCACGCGCCTGACGGATGAAGCGCAGCGTGTGGACCTCGGTGTCGTTGTACTGGCGGTAGCCCGATTCCGTCCGCTTTGGTGCGGGGATCAACCCGACCACCTCGTAGTGCCGGATCATCTTGGCCGACACGCCCGAGGCGGCGGCAGCCTGGCCGATGTTCATCGCTTCCATGTGCAACTCCTCATGCGGCGGCGGCGCGCGGTTGTTCTGCAGGCAAAGACGCTGCAGCTTCCATGACGGACGGGCGCCAGCGGCGCAGCAGCAGCGCATTGGCGACCACGCTGACGCTGCTCAATGCCATGGCCGCGCCGGCCACCACCGGGTTCAGCAGGCCAAGCGCGGCCAGTGGAATGCCGACAACGTTGTACACGAAGGCCCAGAACAAACCGCGCTTCAGCGTGGCGTAGGTGCGCCGCGACACGTCCAGCGCATCGGCCACCAGCCGCGGGTCGCCACGCATCAGCGTGATGCCGGCAACCTCCATCGCCACGTCGGTGCCCGTGGACATGGCGATGCCCACGTCGGCCGCCGCCAGCGCCGGGGCATCGTTGATGCCGTCGCCGACCATCGCCACGACCTGGCCTGCGCCGCGCAGTTCCTGCACCACGGCCGCCTTGTCGCCCGGCAGCACTTCGGCTCGAAACTGCCGGATGCCCAGCTCCCGCGTCACCACCTCGGCGCTGCCGCGGTTGTCGCCGGTGAGCATCACAGTCTCGATGCCCAGGGCATGCAGGCGCGCGATCGCATCGCGGGCGGTGGCCTTGATGGTGTCGCCGAAGGCCAGCAAGCCCAGCAGTTCGGTATGTTCGCCGGCCTTACGCATCAGCCAAGAGACGGTGCGGCCGTCGCCTTCGAGGCGTTCGGCTTCTTCCGCCAGCGGGCCCGCACTCAGACCCTTCTCGCGCATCAAGCGGGTGCTGCCGAGCAGCACGATCTGCCCGTCCACGCGGCCCTGCAGGCCGCGGCCCGGCAGCGCCTGGACTTCCAGCGCTTGCGGCACCGCCATTGGCTGTGTGCGCACCGCGGCCGTCACGGCTCGAGCCAGTGGGTGCTCGCTCGATTGCTGCAACGCAGCCGACAGGCGCAGCACTGCCTCCCGGCCCTGGCCCGGCGCCGAATGCACGGCGACCAGTGAGGGCCGACCTTCGGTGAGCGTGCCGGTCTTGTCGAACGCCACCGTCGTCACGGCATGCGCCAGCTCGAGGGCTTGTGCGTCCTTGATCAAGATGCCGTGGCGCGCAGCCACGCCGGTACCGACCATGATGGCGGTCGGCGTGGCCAGACCCAGCGCACAGGGACAGGCGATGACCAGCACGGCGACCGCATTGATCACGGCCTGCTCCCAGTCGCCTGTCACGCCCACCCAAGCCACCAGCGTGAGCAGGGCGATGCCCAGCACCACCGGCACGAAGACGGCGCTGACGCGGTCCACCATGCGCTGGATCGGCGCCTTGGCGGCCTGCGCCGATTCGACCATGCGGATAATGCGCGCCAGCGTGGTCTCCGCGCCCACCGCCAGGGTCTTCAGCGTCAGCGCCCCTTCGGCGTTGATCGAACCGCCGGTGACGCGGTCGCCCGGCGCCTTCAGCACCGGCAGGCTCTCGCCAGTGATCAAGGATTCGTCGACGTGGCTGCGGCCGTCGAGCACTTGGGCATCGACGGCGATGCGCTCGCCGGGTCGAACCCGCACTCGGTCGCCGACGGTCACCTGCTCCATCGGCAGCTCGATCTCGATGTCGCCGCGCAGCACGCGGGCCGTTGCCGGACGCAGTGCATTCAGCGCACGGATGGCATCGGTGGTCTGGCGCCTGGCGCGCACCTCCAGCCACTTGCCGAGCAGCACCAGCGTGATCACGGCCGCCGAGGCTTCGAAGTACAGGTGGGGTATGCCGTGGTCCGCATGCTTGAACAGCAGGTACAGCGACAGGCCGAAGGCCGCCGAGGTGCCCAGCGCCACCAGCAGGTCCATGTTGCCGGTACCGGCGCGCAGCGCCTTCCAGCCGGCCTTGTAGAAACGCCAGCCCAGCCAGAACTGCACCGGCGCTGCGAGTGCCAGCTGCAGCCAGCCGTTCATCATCCAGTGGATGCCGAAGAGTTGCAGCAGCATCGGGGCAACCAGGGGTAGCGTCAATGCCGCGCCCACGGCCACGGGCCACCATTGCGGGTGGCTCGCTTCTGTCGCTGGCTTTGCGGCGTCCACGCGTTTGGCCTTGTACCCGGCACGATCAACCGCAGCCTCGAGGTCGCTGACGGACACGGTCGACAGGGCCTGCACGCTGGCGCGCTCGGTGGCCAGGTTCACCGAGGCACCCATCACGCCAGGCACCTTCAGCAGCGCCGTCTCGACACGCCCGACGCAGGAGGCGCAGGTCATGCCATCGACCTGGAGCGTGAAGTCGGTGCTGGCGACCTCGTACCCGGCCTGGCGCACCGCCGTCGCCAAGGCATCGGCCGTGACCGTCGCGCCGGCCTGGACCTGGGCTTGTTCGGTCGCGAGGTTGACCGTCGCCTCCGTGACCCCGGTGACCTTCTTGAGCGCCTTCTCGACACGCATTACGCAGGACGCACAGGTCATGCCACCGATCTGCAGATCGATCGGCCTGGGCAACAGGGTGGAAACGGCTGAGGCATTCATGGCGGTCGCATTGATTGCCGTGAGTCAAGGTGTCGGCATCCTCTGGATTCCAACGGTAGGAAGGTCAAGCCAGGGTCTGCAATGCTGCGCTCAGAACATGGTTATGTTGACGGTCTGCTTGACTTTACAACGATGGGAAGCTTCAGAGTTCAGTGCACAGACCCAACCTACTGAGGAACACTGATGATCTCCTTCCAAGTGAATGACATGACCTGCGGCCACTGTGTCAGCACGATCACCAAGGCGGTGAAGGCCGAGGACGCTACCGCCACCCTGCGATTCGATCTGGCGGCGCACCGCGTGGACATCGAGGCCGGCCAGGCCGATGCTGCTGACTTGAGCGAAGCCATCAAGCAAGCGGGGTACGCCCCGGTGCAGATCGACGGTGCGAATGCCTCCAATGGTCCCGGCACCGCACCTGCACCCAAGGGGTGCTGCTGCGGTTAGCGCGGCACGAGCGCCGCCGGATTGATGCCGAACATGCGCCTGAAGGTGCGCGTCAGGTGGGAAGAGTCGGCAAAGCCGGCTGCATGAGCGGCCTCGGTCCACGACCGGCCCGCCATCGCAAACTGAATGGCCTCGTGGACAGTAGGGGCAACGGTCTGCGTCATCACCCTCGCCGGCACGGCATTGGCGCTGATGGCCGATGCTCTGGTGCCCAAATCACTGAGGCCGAGCTTCGACTGAATCAGCTCAGCGACCGCGGTCCCGCCATCGCAACGGGTTGCCCATCACTGTAGTTTGGCGTGAAAGGGCCGCCGAAGTTGCGCGCCACGTCATCGGCGACACGCTGAACGCCCGGCGAAAGTGATGGCGAAGCGATACGACTGAACCGAAGCCGGCCATGTCGCTCACGTTCTCGACCGACTGGTCCGTTTTCTCCAGCAGGCGCTGAGACAACGCGAGCCGCTCGGCCAGCAACCAAGCCTGAACGCTGGTGCCGGTCAAGGCCTTGAAATCGCGGCAACGGAACCAGTGCAAGCGGCCCAGCGTGCCCAATGGCACGCCATAGCCTGCACAGCAAGGGCAGGGCGGTGGGGTTCTCGCCGACATGTCGGCCCTTTCTGTGGCTTGAAGGGGCCAACCACCCGAAGAGGCTGGCAGCCCCCTCGGGGTTGAACACGGCACGCAGGGCGCGCCTCGTGCTGGATGATCAAATCAGTCCGCGTTCCGAAAAGCTGGTGACTTGATCACCGGCCACGACGAAGTGGTCGAGAACACGCACGTCCACCAGGCTCAGCGCGGACTTGAGCGTCTGCGTGAGGAACTCGTCGGCACGGCTCGGTTCCGCCTGGCCGCTGGGGTGGTTGTGGGCCACCACCAGAGCCGCCGCATTGCGCGACAGCGCGCCCTTCACCAGTTCCCGGGGATAGACCGAGGTCTGCGTGAGCGTGCCGCGGAACAATTCCTGGGCCTCGATCATGCGGTGGTTCGCGTCGAGGTACAGCACGAGGAAGACCTCATGCTCCAGGCCCGCGCAATACAGGCGCAGCCAGTCTCGCAGGGCCTGCGGCGAGTCCATCATCGGCCCCCTGCGCATCTGCTCACGAAGGTCGCGCAGCAGCAGTTCGCGGGCTACGCTGAGGCGGTGGGCCAGCAGCGACTTTTCTGACGCGGGATGGGGATGGACCGTCAACGGTCCGGCATCGCCGACGCGCAACAGGTCGGCATGAGGCAAGGGGCGAGATGGCGACGCGGAAGCCAGCATCTCATCGACCAGGTCCTCGCGGGACAGGGCACTCACATTGATAGTCATGGCGTTCTCCTTTCCAGCAGAAGGAAGGCAGGAACGCCGCTCCCGCTGTGGGGAACGAGGTCCCCGCGCGGGAAGGTGTGCCGACGGAGGTCGGCACGGTTAGTGACACTGGAACATCACTCGATGTTCACTGCACAAATTTCTTCGGCCCACGACGCTGAAGATGCACCAACGCGCCGATTTCCGTCCAAGATGCGCGGCAGGTTCATCAAACCACCGACCATGATTCGCCTGGGTCCGCAGATTCGCCTCACCCGCCGGGAGGTCGAGCGCTTCGCGAAAATCACTGACATCGAGCCGGTGGGCATTCGCACGGTCGAGGACCTGGAAAGCTATGTCGCCCGCTGCAAGGCGCACTACTGGGGCGTGTCGAACGAGACCCGATTCCTGCACTGGCTCATCGACCGTGAAGTTGCCCGCTGCCGCCAGGCGGCGTAAAGCTTGCGCTCCTTCGAACAACGTGCCGGGTACGAGGCCGAGGGCACGCTGTTCGGAAGGAAGCTCAGGCCGCGGCCACTGGTTTCGGGGTGTCGGAGTCTTCGACTTGTGTCATGGTCGGCACAGTCGAATTGCTGCCTTGTTCGAACGCCGCTTGCGCGCTGGCGAACTCGGCCTCCTGGCCCAGTCGGCGAACCTGCTGGACTGCGGGTTCCTTCCGGACCTCGGGCAGGCATTCGACGGCGATCGCGCCGCCGCGATGCAGCCTGGTGCGCAACCCGTGTATCGGCCGCACGAGAAGCGCCTGGCCAAGTCCGCGAACGAACTGGCCGATTCGCTTGTTGCGCGCCAGCCGGGCCTTGTGGATCCGCAGGGTCTCTTTGCAGCACAAGAGCAGCGCCAGATGGGTGCGCTTCATTTCGGGGTCGGCCTCGAGCTGGGCCATGACTTCGGCGGCAATGGCCGGGTCGCGGCCGACGCGCTGGTAGAAGCCGACCCAGGCGCGTTCTTCCTCGAGTTCGATGCCGGAGCGTCTTGTGTGAGGGCGGGGTCTTTCAGGGGACATGGTGGGTTCTCCGATGTTGAACAAAGGGAACCCTGTCCTCGACGAGGAGGCGGTGGACTCCCCGGTGGGTTGTGAGGCTACGGTTCACGCCCGACGAAATCGGGTTCCCGAAGATCGGGATCGACTTCGACGGGGCGCGAACTCAGGACGCTGTTGAACCGGTGCCGTCCCGGGGGACGACACACCGAACGACGAGCATCCCGCTATCGGCCGGACCAAAATCACAGCGCAGTCCGACAGGGACCAGGCGTCCAGCGGCCCGCGCGGCTAACGCAGGAACGCTGGCCTGGCCCTCCGCCGGTTGCCGGTGGCAATCTCGATCCAGCGGTCGGCGATCCGGTCCAGATAGACCAGGTCGTCGGCCTCGATTTCGCCCTTTGCGCGCAGATGGGCGATCATCTCCTTGACCAGGGGCGGGTCGTCCTTGGCCAGTTCGATCACGGTGGCTGCCACGCGACTGCGGTAGATGCTGATCACGATGCTCAGCCTTGCGCAATGCTTGGCACACAGGCCATCGCCGACCGCCCGAGGACGGAAGGCGACGGCTTGAACAACGCCGGCACGACCTGCAGGCGCAGTGTGGAGATCGGGGCACGCCCGGAGCCACCCAGCAACACGCCGATGGGGCGCGGGTCTCGGTTCGCAGGAACAACGATCATGGGGTTCTCCTTCAGGGGTGAAGAGGAACGCCCATCCCCGGCGGGGAACTCGGGGTCCCCCGTTCGGGATGCTCCACCGCGAACGGCAGAGCGGCTCGGTAGCGCACCAGACGGTGCGCGCAGGAAGAAGGCCCGAGGTCCTTGCGGAGCTGGGCCTTCGCTCGATGCCACTGTCAGCCGGCGCGCAAGGCGACGGCTTCCAGCGCATGCCATGCCATTCGATCGAGGCCGAAGGGCAGGGCACAGAGTTCAGCCTGTGGGCCGAACGGAACACTCGACCATCTGCATGGCCGGTCCCGACCGAAGCCGGGGATTCAAAAGGCAGGTAACGACTGCGACGCCAGCTAGGCTGGACTTCAGGGCGAGCAGGCCCGCCGATGAAGGCTGTGCAGACACGATGTCCGCAGAAGAGCCCCTGCAGTGTTCAGCGGTTTCGGGCTCGCTTCAAGGGCCGCCGGCGTGGGGTGGTGCACCGCCTGCTGCAAGCGCGGTCTTTTCCGGTCCGTTGCGGGTGGCCGTGGCGGAAGAAAGCGGGTGGGATCGCGTCGCACCTGGCTTGCCCTCAGCGCGAGTCGAGGCGATCTTCGTATAGTGGGCGCGTGGGCGCGCGGGCGAATCAGGAGCAGGGGCAGATCAGTGGCGATGGCAGACCGGTACCGTTTCGAGGAATGCACGGCGACCAACGCCGCCGGCAGCAAATGCACGATTCCCGCCGGCACCCATGCGGTGACCCGCAACTCGCTTGCGGTGCGCGTGAAGATCGGTGGCCGGGAGTTGGAACTGACGCTGGCCGAGCTTGCGCGCCTGCAGGCTGAAGCGAAGGTGACCGAGGCGTAGCGGGTCGCGCTTTGCCGCGTGTCAACGCGACGGGTCGGGACCAGAAAGAAGACAACCCCCAAAGCCTTGCGGCCCTGGGGGTTGGAATCGGATCATGCAGCCTGCCGTGCGTCCTCGCCGTCCAGTCTTGCGCTGCCCACTTCGTCCTTGTCCAGGTCGAGTCGCTTGAGCAACTCGCGCTGGCGGACGAGCAGGGCGGCCAGGCGGTCTTCGTGCTCGAAGCTTCGGGCCAACTCCAGCTGGATGTCTTCCAGGCGCTTGCGGCGCAGCGCCAATTGTTCGACAGCATCCGCGTGATGCTTGCCGACCGAGGCCAGTGCCTGCAGCAGGGCCGAAGCCAGTGCCGGACCGGTCTGGTATGCCTCGGCGTCGTAGTGCAGGTGCCCCGCCAGGTACAGCCGGGGCACCTGTTCGCCGCGCTCGATACGGATACCGAGTTCGAAGCCGCCGAAGCGCCCGACAACCCGCTCCTGCATTCCTCGGGTGAAGGCACCGGGCCGCAGTTCGTCCTTCGCCGCCTTGACCAGCCCGCGCAGCGCATCGCCCACGGCTTCCGGTCCTGCGATCCTGCGACCCGCCAGTTCGATGGCAAGCGTCTCCATCGCCTGCGGCTCCACGCCGGCCAGGTCCAGTCCATTGGCCTCGACCCGCCTTTCCAGCGCCTCGATCATCATCGGCAGCCGCCCCACCTCGCTTTGATTGGCATAGCGCTGGTTGCGCCACACCGAGAACAGCGTCGAGAGCTTGGCCACCTCCGCGTCCACGCCGGCTTTTTCGATGACCAGCGGGTTGCCCGAGGCCAGCGCCTTGACTTCGGCGTAGGACAACGCTGCCGACTCCACGTCTTCGAGCGAGCGGATGCCCTTGTCACCCTTCATCACCTGGGCGATGAAGCGCGCCTTGGTTTCCAGCGTCTGCCACATGTAGCTGTCGAAGCTGCCTTGCGTGACATAGCGGAAGAGCTCCACGTCCTCGCACTCGTTGCCCTGGCGCAGGATGCGCCCCTCGCGCTGCTCGACATCGCAGGGGCGCCAGGGAGCGTCCAGATGATGCAGCGCCACCAGGCGCGTCTGCACGTTGGTGCCCACGCCCATCTTCGCGGTCGAGCCCATCAGCACCCGCACCCGCCCATCACGCACCGCCTTGAACAGCGTCGCCTTCTGGGCGTCGGTCTCGGCGTCGTGCACGAAGGCGATCTCGTGCTCCGGAATTCCGACGTCCACCAGCCGCAGCTTCAGCTCGTCGTAGACGCTGAAGGCCTTGCCACCTTTGGGCGACGACAGATCGCAGAACACCATCTGCGCGCCACGGAACGTCATGGTCCGGTGCCACACGGCCAGCACCTCGTGGGTGCAGGCCGCGACCTTGCCCTTGTCGTCGAAGCGCGCGCTCGATTCCACCAGCCGAAAATCCAGCGCAGCCTTGCGGCCATCGGTGGTGATCGCCAGCATGTTGTCGTCCTGCGGCTGCACGTGACCGTTGCGGATCGCTTCGGCCCGCTGCACCAGCGTCTGCACGAAGGCCTTCAACGCGGGGCTCGCCGGGCAGGCCACGATGCGCGGCTTGTCGCCCCGCAGCCGAGGCACCGGCAACGCCAGCATCTCGGCCGTGCGGATGTCGGCCACTTCGCCGAACACCGCCATCAGCTCGGGCACGTTGATGAAGCGTGCGAAGCGCGTGTGCATGCGGTAGCCGCTGCCGTCCGGTGCGATCTCCAGCGCCGTCACGCTCTCGCCGAAGGTCGCCGCCCAGGCATCGAACTGCTGCAGCCCGAGCTCTGCCAGCCGGTTCGGCTGCAGGTAGCGCATCATCGTGTGCACCTCGGCCATGGTGTTGGCCACCGGCGTCGCGGTCGCGAACACCACCCCGCGCTGTGCGTGCCCATGCAGGCGCATCGTGTAGCGCGTCTTCAGGAACAGGTCGAAGGCGCGCTCGGAACTCGTCATCGGCAGCCCGGCCACCCGCGTCATCTTGGTGAACCGGTACAGGTTCTTGTGCAGGTGGGCCTCGTCCACGAACAGCGCGTCGATGCCCAGTTGCTCCCAGCTCAGCAACCCGTCCTTCTTCTTGTCGGCCAGCAGCTTTTGCAGCCGCACCGCCCAGTTCTTCTTCATCGCCTCGAGCTGCTTGACGATCCGGTTGGACCGGTCGTTGCGCTTCTCGGCGCGTATCGCCATATCGATTTCCATGATGATGTCCTTGATGAATGTTTCGGTGAATTGCGGTGACATGCGAATACGCTCGAAGCTCGAGTGCGTGATCACCACCGCGTCCCAATCGCCCGTGGCGATGCGCGACACCAGCTCGCGCCGGCGCTCGCTTTCCAGGTCTTCCTTGGCGGCCATCAGCACCGAGGCATGCGGGTACAGCCGCACGAACTCCGCCGTGTACTGCGCCAGCATGTGATTCGGCACGACATGGCAGGGCTTGCTGGCGAATGCCAGCCGGCGCAGCTCCATGCTCGCGATCACGCACACCGCCGTCTTGCCGGCGCCGACCACGTGGAACAGCCCGGTGTTGCCCGACTGCACGATGCGCCAGACGGCATCCAGCTGGTGCCGGTGCAGCTCGAAGCAGCGCGAAAAGCCCGGCAGCTTCAGGTGCGAACCGTCGAACTGCCGTGGCCGGGTGGCGTTGAACAGGTCGTTGTAGGTCCGACACAGCCGCTCGCGGCGCTCATGTTCCTCGAAGGCCCAGGCCGCAAAGCGCTCCTTGATCTGGCCCAGGCGCTCCCGCGCTGCCAGTGTTTCGTCGGGATTGACGACGTAGCGGTCGGTCTGAGGGTCCCGGTCGCGCACGGTCGGCACCTGCACGTTCAGCGCGCACTGCACCAACTCGATCGCGTTCATGCGCGAGGTGCCGAATTCCTGGGTCACCCGCACGTTCTGTCGCGCTTCCCACTCGCTATAGCGCGCCGACCAGGCCCCGGCCTCGGCCGAGTAGTTCACCTGGCAGTCCTTCAATTCCAGCACCTGCTGGATGAAGGCCTCGACGTCAAGCGCCGGTATCCACACGGCGCCCAGGCGCGGCTCGATCGCCGCCGGTGCCAAGTCCTCGGGCTGCACCCTTTCGAGTGCGGCGATGTTGCTGCGGAACTCGTTGCCGGAGGCCACGGCCTGCCGCAGCTTGGCCTTGACGTTGCCCGAAAGGTAGTCGTCCGCAGTCTTCCATTGGCCATCGGCCGGGTCCAGGAAAACCTGTCCCGCTTCGGCCAGGGCCTGCAGCACTTCCGATTCCGGCGCGGCCAGCAAGCCGGCCATGTAGCCCGGATCGACCCGGCCGCGCCATTGCATCGAGGCGACCAGGGCTTCCAGCGGTTCGCTCGCCGCGATCGGTTCGACCACGCGGGTGAGAGTGCGCCGGCTGAACAGCGCCGCCTTGTGGGCGGTGTCACTCTCTTCGTCGTAATGCTCCAGCGACAGCAGCAGCGGGTAGTCCGGGTCGCGCCGGAAAGCCAACGCGTTGGCCCGCGTCGACAGGCAGCCGTGCCGGGCCACGAAGCGGTCGTAGGTGCCGTTGAGCAGTACCCGCAACGTTCTGACCCGGTCATCGGCTTCGTTCTGCAGTTGCGCGTCCAGCAAGGCTCTCGCATGGTCTCTGATGGCACACAGGCCCGTGATGCGGGCGCGCTGGCTGACGCTCAACGTCTCGTGAACGTCGAGCATCTCGCCACCTTCGACCCGGTGTACCCGGCCGCGGTGCAGACGGTAGCTGCCCGGCCTGGCACCGGCCATCGCAGGTACGGTCTGGCGCGTGGGGATCCCCGGCGTCGCCAGCGACTGATACACGCCTTCCGGCAACAGCGCCACGCGCTCGCGCAAGGCCCTCGCCAAGTCGCCTTCGAACACCGCCACCGGCAGTTCCTCGTAGCCTCTGCTCTCGCGGCGGATGTGTCCGATGCAGAACTGCGGCTGCCTGGCATACCAGGCGTTGATCGTCAGATGGCGCTCGTGGCACTGTGGGTGCCGCAGGCAGTCGGGCACCAGGCACTGGCCCAGCCATTCGTCCGAAACTTCCTCGGCCCGCTGGCGTTTGCGCAGGAACAGGATGTCGGTCTGCACGTCCGTCAAGGCGATGCCCGAGAACGCACCCTGCGGCAGGCGGATCGCGCCAAGCAGCTGGGCCTGTGAGGCGATGTACTCACGCACCGCCTCGTGCTGCGACTCCATCGTGTGGCTGCTGGTGATGAAGCACACCAGGCCGCCGGGCCGCACCAGGTCGAGGGCGCGGCCGAAGAAGTAGTTGTGGATGCTGAAGCGGGCATAGACCCGGTTGCGCAGGTCGGCGACCTTGTACTTGCCGAAGGGCACGTTGCCGATGACCAGATCGAACCAGCCCTCGGGCAGCGACGTCTTCTCGAACGGCGTGATGCGCACGTCCACTCCGTGGGACCCGTAAAGGGCCTGCAGGATGCGACCGGAAACCCGGTCGATCTCGATGGCCGTGACGTTGCTGCATTCGGCCACGCCCCGCGGCATTGCGCCGATGAAGTGGCCGATGCCGGCCGCAGGCTCCAGGATGCGTCCGCCGGTGAAGCCGAAACGCTCGACGGCCTGCCACATCGCCTCGATCACATGGACCTCGGTGTAGTGGCTGTTGTTGACCGAGGCCCGCGCCGACTCGTAGTCCTCAGCGCTCAGCGTGGCTTGCAATCGCTGGGCACGGTTGGCCCAGGCCTGGTCGGCGGCTTCGGTGTTGAGGCTCGCGGGCAGGCCTCCCCAGCCGGTGTAGCGCAGCAGGGTCTGCCGCTCGGTGGTCGTGGCTTGCCGCGTCTCGGTCTCGATCTGGCGCAAGGCCGCAATGGCCGCCAGGTTGGCTTCGTACTTGGTGACAGCGCCGGCCAAGTTGGCAAGGTCGGCGCTGACCAATGTGGTCCAAAGCGCGCGCGGTGCGCTTGCTTCGACTGCATCGGCGCCGCGCCAAGGCGACCGCGCCGGACGTGTGAGATCGGTGCCGTCGACATCGATGTCGACGTCATCAGACGCCGTGGCGTCCAAAGGTTGAAGTTGAGGGGTCGCATGCTCGGAAACTGCTGCGGGCTCAGGGCCATCCGGGTCGAAGCCGGGTAGCCACATGGAAGGTGCGATGGGAGGTGCCATGGCGGTGTTCTCCAGGGATGCGGGGAACACGGCGACCCATCGGGGAGGCGTGCTCCCCAGGTGGGAATGTCCAGGCGGGCCGCTGTCGCGACCGCCGGTGCGGGATGGAACTTGCCGACGAACGTCGGCAAGCGAGGGACTCGGTTCAGCGCGTGGTGCGCGAGCGCGCGGCAGCAGGGTGCTGCTGCGTCGTCAAGGCGGGTAACGACCGCAACGCCCGGGTGTTCCGGGACCGCCCGTCAAGGGCGCGCGTTGGCTTGAAGCCAGATGCGATGACAGTGTCCCCCGCCAAGCGGGCCTTGGTACTGCGGGCAGGCACGATGTCGACAAAAGCGAAGCGGTCTTCGACCTCTTGGCGGTGGCAACTTCGACCCGGGTTCGCACCGCACCGTCACGCGGCCATGCGGTGCTCGTAATACGGCCGCTGCCGGTCGTCGAGGATGGCGTACGAACGGGCCAAGTTCGCTGGATCGGGATGGAGCCAGGCATCGATGTGCTCGGGCTTGATCGGGATGACGCAGCGGTCATGGCCGGCGGCGACCACCTCTGCGGGCGGATCGTCGGTAATGAGCGCGAAGGACAGCAAGTCAGGCTGGCCCGGCGAGGTCCAGCGCGACCAGATGCAGGCGGCGAGCATGTCGGCACCGCTGTCGGGCTTGAACTCGATGACCACGTCTTCGGGTATCTCTCCCGGTGCCAGTGCGCGGCCTTCGGCCTGGTGCCGGTTGACGTGTTCGAAGAACGAGCGGATCAGAAGGATGCCGTGGGTGACGCCAAAGACGCCCTTCCAGAAACCTTCCAGGCTGTCGCGCCGGGCGTTGAAGGTGCCTGGGAACTTGGCGTCGAAGGCCGCCGGCTTGCCTGCGGGCAGGCAGTGGTAGCGCATCGGCTTGACCAGCCGCTCGCCGTTTTCGACAACCATCACCGGTGCATACCAGTCGGGGAAGATCCGCGCATCGCGCTCCTCGAGCCGGGTGCGGCGCAGATCGGCCAGCTTGTCCATCGCCCAGGCGACCTTCTTGCTGGCGATGCGTTGGCTTTCTTGTGCAGCCTTGGTGATCTTGATCTCGAGCTTGCGCTGCGCTTGCACCAGACGGGTCTTCTGTTCGAACAGCAGTTGCTCGAAGCGGGTGGCCTGCTGCGCCTTGAATTCATCGATCAGCGCCTTGATCTCGCGCTCCTGCTCGGTCTGAGGATGAGCGAAGGCCTCTTCGACAGCCTTGGGGATCTGCAGCACGTAGGCCTCGCGCGCACGTCGCCAGAAAAGATCATGGAAACCCATGAGGCTCATTCGAGCACCGAACTTGCGGACGTAGGCCTTGTATTCGGCTTCGATCTGGGCGGAGTAGCACATCGGCTCATCCTACCGTGGCCCTGCGCGCAGGTGACGATGCGAATGGGCGGCGTCCTGTGCCCAGGCAGCGCGCCGCGCACGGACTTGAAGGCGCGGCATTGAATGAGATTCTGAACGCGTGGATCGGCGCGATGCCCCCCACTTCAACCGTTCAAGGAGTTCTCATGAAACTTTCCCAAGCCGAGGTCGACGCCATCATCGAGGCGGCGCCACGAAGCTTCGTTCCGTTCAACAAGCTGGTCCTGTCCCAGGACCACCAGGCGCGCGGCGCCGACCGGGCACCCGCGCTGACCCTCGCCGAACTCGCCGCGTCGATCAAGGACAGCGGTGTGCTGCAGAACCTCGTCGTCGTACAGGGCGCGCGGGGCCGCTGCGAGGTCTGCGCCGGCGGTCGCCGCCTGGCCGCGCTGGCGCTGCTGGTGAACAACGGCGACATCGCCGACAACTATCCCGTGCCGGTGCTCATCGTGCCGGCCGACAAGGCGTTGATCGCCAGCCTGTCGGAAAACTGCTTCCACATCCCGATGCATCCTGCCGACGAGTTTGCCGCCTTCGCCAAGTTGATCGGGCAGGGCAAGTCGGTCGAGGACGTGGCCGCCGCATTCGGCGTGTCGCCGCTGGTGGTGAAGCGGCGCATGAAGCTGGCCAGCGTGTCGCCGAAGCTGATGGCGCTGTACCGCAAGGGAGAAATCGGCCTGGACTGCCTGATGGTGCTGGCTTCGGTGGATGAGCATCAAAGGCAGGAGCAGGCCTGGGCCGCCCTGCCGACCTGGAACCAGCGTGCCGACCACCTGCGTCAGCTGCTGACCCGCGGCGAGATCGAATCGGATCGCGACCCGGTGGCGAAGTACGTGACGCTGAAAGCCTACGAGAAGGCGGGCGGCGCGCTGCGGCGCGACCTGTTCTGCGACGACGAGAAGAAGGCCTACCTCCTGGATGCACCCCTGCTGGAACAGCTGGCGACGGACAAGCTTCAAAAGCGTGCCAGGCAGGTTCTGGTCGAAGGCTGGAAGTGGGTCGATGTGCGCGTGCGCTACGTCTACGACGACTACCGCAAACACGGCGAACTGCGCAAAGTGCGCCGCGAGCCCACGGCCGAGGAGGCCGCGGCCATCGGCGACCTCGATGTCCGCATCACCGCGCTGCACGAACAGATGGAAGCGCTGGCGGATGAGGAGGAGAACGAGAAGGCCTACATGGCTCTCGACGCTGAGGCGGAGTCCCTTCAGCAGAGGCGCAAGGACATCGATACCGGGCTTAGCATCTGGTCGGCCGAGTTGATGAGCCAGGCAGGGTGCGTCGTGCATGTCGGTGCCAACGGCAGCGCCGCAGTGAAGTACGGCCTGATCCGGCCGGAGGACCGAAACGAGGTCACACAGACGGTCCGACAGGCGGGCGAGGGGCGTGCCGAGGATCCGGTGCTTTCGCTGCCGGCGATCAACACCCGTCCCGTGCATTCGGAAAAGCTGCTGCGGCGCCTCACTGCCCACCGTGTCGCCGCCGTGCAGGCCGAATTGCTGGACCGGCCCGGCGTGGCGCTGGCCGCGCTGACCGCGCATCTGGCAACCAAGGTCCTGCGCGACGCGCTGCATGGCGCCTACCGTTGCGCCGATATCCTGGACATCGCGGCCACCGACAACCTGCACGCGCTTCGGTCCGCCGCCGAGGACATCGAGACCAGCGCTGCGGGGATGCGCATGCAGGCGCAGCGCAAGGCCTGGCTGGCGCGGCTGCCAAGCGAGCCCGACGCCCTGTTTGCCTGGCTGCTGGGCCAGGACCACGCAACGGTGCTGCAGCTGCTGACCTTCGTGGTGGCGGTCACCGTCAACGGCATCTACGGCACCGAGCCGGAGCGGCAGAGCAACGAGCCGCTGGCGCAGGCGCTGGGGCTGGACATGAACCGCTGGTGGCAGGCGACGGGAGCGTCGTACTTCAACCATGTGTCCAAGTCGCGCATCCTCGATGTCGTCACCGAAGCCGTCGATGCCAACGCCGCCAGTCCGCTGGCTGCATTGAAGAAGGATGCCGTGGTGGCGGGTGCCGAGCAGACGCTGGCGGGTATTCGCTGGCTGCCGCAGTGCCTGCGGACGCGTGATGTAGTTGGTCAGGAAACCGGCGACGAGCCAAAGGAAGCGAGTGCCCAGGAAGAGGCGTCAGTCGCCGCCGCGTGAGGGCATGACCAAGCAGGGGGACGCGGCGGCACCCCGCGTCCCCGGCCTCCCTGGCCCCGCCCGCAGTCAGTCATCCCTCGGTGCCGCATCGTCGTCATGCGGCTTCGGCCCGACAGCCGGGCCGGGCTGGGCGTTCCGCGGCACCGGTGCCTTGCGGATCGCCCCCAGGTAAGCCCCAGCCGCGCGAAGCCTCGAATGGCCAGCGCGCGCCGACACCGCCAGCCGTGCTGCGTGGTCAAGTTCAGCGGGTACCAGCCCGCCGCCGCACACCGGCGGCGGCTCGCCGGTGACGTCCTCGTAGAGTTCATGGAAATTGCCATGGCGCAGGCCGTGGCTCGTCACGCCGCGTTCGGCCTTGGTGAGGCCGAATTTCTCCAGCGCATAGTCGAGCCGGCGCAGGTTGCGCTTCAGGGGATGCGCGGGATTGCCCATGTGGGCGTCTCGGCCGTACACGAGGCTGCGCGCATGCGCCACGGCAGCGCGCTGGGCTTCGGTCTGCAGCGCAATCCAGCGCACGCGGCCGCCCTTGCCCTTCGCGGACACATACTCATCCGCCAGTTTCTTGTCCTCCGGCAGTCGGGTCTGGTCGAACGGAACGACGTGGGCATAGGGTCGGTGCATCACCGATTCCTTGCGCCGCAGCCCGAGCTCATTCATCAGGCGCATCGAGGCTGCGACGCGCGGATCGAACTTGGCGACCTCGGCCAGCACCGCCCGCACGTCGATGCCTCTGGCAGCCCAGCTCTTGTCGCGCTGCGCGTATTCGTGCCGCTGGTACTCGTCGAGACTCAGGCCGTACTGCTCGGGCTTGCGCACGAAGCCGTGCTTGCCCATCCACGAGCCCAGGCCCCGCAAGAAGCTCAGGTAGGTCTGGATGGTGGCCGGCGCCAGCTTCTCGCGCTGCCAGACCTGGACCATCGCATGGATGTGCTTCTGCCCCAGGTTGCGCGGGTCGGGCACTTGCCGGAACCCGGCCTTGCGTTGAAGGTGGGTGAAGAAGCGCCGCAGGAAGCGCGCGCGCTCCTGCCGGGTCTTGTGCGAGACGGTCTTCTCCAGCGCCGTGTGTCTGGTGTTGAACAGTTCGAGCAGGACCTCCAGCACCTTCAGCGGATCGGCCTTGCCTGGGCGGTAGCTGGCCAGGATTTCCCGCGGCGAGCGGCCATTCCAGTCTTGCCGCCGAAGCGGCTGCTGCGCGCTGATGCGGCCCGCGCTGGTCGGCTCGCGGACGGGGCGTTGCGTCGCCTGTGATTTGAGAGCAGTTGACATGCGAGGCTTTCGGTAAATGCGAGCGCGCCGCCCGAACGGCGCGCCCAGTGAATGGACAGGCATCAACGTAGGTCGGCAGCGCCGCGGATGCCATCGCGGCTGGCCGGGTGGTCTGGATCCACACCGCCGCGCCCGACCACGATGGCGCGACGACGACCCAAGGGTTCGCGGTGCCAGGGCATGCCTGGACCCGCTCGGTCGGTCTTAAAAATGAACACGTGATCCGGCCCCGTCCGCGCATTTCTGCGACCACGGAGAGTTGAGATGCCGGCTCGCCTCTGGGGCGTGCCGCACATCGGCGACGAGGTCAGGCCTCGCGCCAACTGGTGGATCAATCCTGGATGCGTAGCGCCGTGCGCTCGCATGGGTCCGCCCCTGACCGAAAGTCCAGGGCGGTGTCGAGCGTGTGAGCGAGGGCGAGCAGGGAGCCCATGAGGGCAAGCACGACTGCGCGCGGCGTTGAACAACGCTTGCTCACGTGACGGCGGGATCGGGAACGCGGCATCAGGTGCCGGCCCCGGGGATCGACGGCCACGACGCGCTTCAAAGGAGCGCCCAGCGGCGAACGCTGGCGGGGTCATGGCTCATGCACTACGACAGACAACCTCGGGGCCACCACCTCCAGGGTGGCGAACCGCACCGGCTCAAGGCCGGGACTTCAAGGGCAGGTAACGACTGCGACGCCTCTTTGCTGCACAGGGCAGGGGGCTGAGGGCGCCCTCGGGAATGGGTAGTTGACGACGGATCGGTCTTCGGCGTCAACGGGTAAGGGCGCAAGCGGCGCGCTGGCCCGCTGGTTGACGGTGGCGGCTGCCGTGCTGCGACCCGGCACTGAGGGCGGTTTAGCGTCGCAAAGGGTGCTGAGGGGTGCTTTTCCCCAGGGGGTTGACAGACCGCATCGCTGCCTCTGGCCCCGGACGGGGTGCTGGAGCGGTTGCGGCGCTGGCGGCGCCCGCCATGTCGCGGCGCTTCGGCATGGGGTTGACGACCACCGATAGGGTGAGACCGTGGTGTCACGCACTCGTCTGAGGCGTCGATTCGGCGTCGGAGCTGGCCCGTCGTCACACGCTGCAGTGCAGGCCGATTGAATCTGCGCCGCGACTGGAGACGAAACGGGCCTCGCTCAGCGGGCATTGCGCGTGGTCGGGTCGTGTCGCATTGGCGATGCTGATCCGTGTGCAACCTCACCAGGAGCGATTTCATGGAACTGATCGTCAGAGCGGTGGATGTCGGGTCCGGCAACACCAAGTTCGTCACCGGTGTGGCCGGCGCGGAGATTCGCTGCGCCAGCTTCCCGTCGGTGGCGTATCCGTCCAGCGCCGACGCGCCGACCTGGCCCGCGACCGAGCGGCGCAAGACGGTGTGCATCCCGGTCGGGCCGCTGTACTACGAGGTCGGGCCCGACGTCGGCCTGGCCGCCGACACCTTCCGGGCCAAGCAGCTGCACGACGAGTACACCGAGTCGCCGGAGTACATGGCGCTGCTGCGCGGCGCGCTGTCGATGATGAAGGTGTCGCACATCGATCTGCTCGTGGTCGGCTTGCCCGTTGCGCTGCTGGCGCTGAAGAAGGCGTCGCTGGAGAAGGCCATGGTCGGCAGCCACCAGGTCGGCGGCGGCAGGGCCATCACCGTGCACAAGGCGATGGCAGTGGCCCAGCCGCAGGGTGCCTTGGTGCACTACGCGGCCGAGCACGGGAAGATGGCGACGATCGGCACCGAGCAGAGCCTGGTCATCGACCCAGGGTCGCGAACCTTCGACTGGCTGGTGTGCCGCGGCATGCGGCTGGTGCAGAAGCAGTCGCACTCGATCAACCGGGGCATCTCGGACGTGCTGAGGCTGCTGGCCGCCGAGATCTCGAAGGACATCGGCACGCCGTACCGCGACTACGACGCGATCGACCTGGCGCTGCGCACGGGCAAGGCGCCGATCATCTTCCAGAAGCCCTACGACATGAAGCGGCATCTGCCGCTGGCCGAAAGTGTCGCGCAGCAGGCGGTGTCGACGATGCGGCAGTGGATCGAAACGCCGGAGAGCCTGCGGAACATCATTCTCGTGGGAGGCGGCGCGTTCCTGTTCAAGAAGGCAGTGAAGGCGGCTTTCCCGAAACACCGCATCCATGAGGTGAAGGAGCCGCTGTTCGCCAACGTCCGGGGCTTCCAGCTCGCCGGTCAGAACTATGCCTTGACGGCGATGAACTCGACGCGTGAGCGCGCTTCGGGAGAAGCGTCATGAGCGCGGGTCAGACAACCGTGCCGAAGCCCATCCGCCTCGTATTCGAGTTGACCCGCGCCGACAACCCGCGGCTGTTCGACGAGCTGAATCAGTTCCCGCAGGGACAAAAGCGCGTGAACCGCCTGCGCGTTCTAGCCTACGACGGGTTGCTTGCGCAGTACGGAGTGCTTGTGCCCATTGTGCCGGGCGCTGGCAGTGCAGGTGTGGCGAACGGCTTGGACGTCAAGGTTGCCCAGGTGACGAACGGCTTGTTCGAGCCAGCGCTGAAAGAGTGAGGTTGCCCATGAGGAAAGAACCAAAACGAGGGCAAGACGAGCCGCCGGTAAGCGCGAAGGAACTGGCCGAGATGGGCTTTTGCGAGAAGCGGGTGCTGTTGGCCCATCTGCACGGTCAGCGCCTGACGTTGGCGCAGCGGCGCAGTGTCGAGCGGGGGCGGCAAGCCCACGAGCAGTACTACCGCGAGGGACTGGCGGCCGTCTCGGCGACAGTCGCCGACCGCCGGTGCTTCGTGGCAACGTGCCTGTATGGCGATGCGGCGTGGCAGACCGAGACCTTGCGTCGATTTCGGGACGAAGTCCTGCTGCGATACCCACTCGGTGGCTGGATGGTCGAGGCCTACTACGAACTCGCACCTGGCATGTCTCGGCTGCTCGCTTGGCAGCCGTGGCTGCAGCCGCCGGCTCGCGCTCTGGTCGGGATGTTGGTTCGCATGGCTCGACGCTACGTCGAAGGGCGTGGATCGTGACGACAAGCTGGCTGGGCTGGTTCTCGGTGGCTGTCGCTGCAGTGTGCATCACCGCCCTTGCGCTGCATCGCCTGCGCGGCAACGGGGCGAGGCGGGCAGAACTGGCGTCGCGGCCAGATGAGCTGGCGAGGGCGACGCTCATGTACATGGAGAAGCAGTTTCGGATCCGCGAGCCGGTCTCGTTGATCGCGAGAATCGATCGGGCGTACCGGGCTGCCGACGGTGCGATCGTCCTGGTCGAGCTCAAGAGCCGGTGGAAGAACCGTGCGTATGCGAGCGACGTGATTCAGTTGTCTGCGCAGAAGATGGCACTCGAAGGTCAGACAGGACAGCAGGTCGCAGCACACGCGTTCGTGACCGTGCAGAAGCCGAAGAAGGCCGGCGAGCAACGGGCGCACCTGGTCGAGCTGATGGCGTCGTCCGAGGTCGTGGCGCTCTATCGCCGGCGCCAGGACGTCGTCGCCGGCCTCGTTGTGCCAAGGTACGCTGATTCGCTGAGGGCATGTAAGGACTGCGCGTTTCGAGCGGCCTGTGACAGGCCAAAAGGGTGGCCGCGATCGAACAGCACCAAGCAGGGCACTCACCCTGTCCAGTCACTCGTTGGCGGCCATCCTGGCCACAAGGGCATTGGGTAGCCTGCGAGGCAAGTGGGCAAGGGTGTCGTTGCGGCTGACGCCGTCCTGCGCTTGCTTGGAGGGGCAGTTGACAGATTCGCCTCTGCTGAGGGCCCCAAGCATCTCGGCCCACTGATGCAATGCCTGGCGACGCTGAGGAAAGTAGTCGTGTCGGTCGTAGATCCCCTGCGTCCCGGGCAGCTTGTGGTTCAGCGCGCGCTCGGCGACGAAGGGGTCCACGCCAAGCGCACCCAGTTGCGTTCTCGCGGTTCGCCGCATGTCATGCACTGTGAAGTGGTCAATGCCGGCAAGAGGGAGGCGCTTCAGCGCCACATTGAGGGTGTCGGGGCTGATGTGCCCAAAGCGGTTCGTGCGAGGCAGGCCGTTCTTTATCCGGACGAGGCGGCGTGCCGGGAACAGGTATTCACTCCCACAAGCAAAGACCATCACTTCTTCGAGCCACGCAATCACCTGCGGGGCCAGGGGAATTTCAATGTAGGACTTGGTCTTGGTCCGGTTGGGCTGCAGCTTCCATAGGCCCCTGTGGAAGTCGAAGTCGGTGCATTTCGCCGATAGCAGTTCCATCTTGCGCACGCACAGTGCGAGGAGAAGCCAGATGGCGAGCTCGTTGGTGCGGCCGAAGTTGAATGTCTCGCGCATGTCCCGCGCAAGCGTCGTGAGGTCTTCGAAACTGAGCCAGCGATCACGCGGAGACTCTGTTCCGCCGGCGTCCGAGATGTCGAATCCGCAGACCGGGTTCGCCTCCGTCCACTTGCGCTTTGCAGCGAAGTGAAACATGCGGAACAGGTAGCGCATCGCGTCATTGGCGACTGTGGGCGCGCCTGCCGCGACGATCTTCGTCAACACGCCATCGATGTGGTGGGGGCGAACCTCGTTGATGGTGAGCTTGCCGATCACGGGATAGACGTGGCGCCGCAGGACGCGCTCAACGACTGCAGGGTTCTTGATCTTCTTCAGTATGAACCGCTCGTACCAGAGCAGCCCCAGACCCTGAACGTCCTCCATCTGAAGGGCCTTGAGCTTTGCCAGGCGCTTTTGCGCGCCGACATCGATGCCTTGCTGTATCTGGGCGCGGTTGCTGCGGGCAAGTTCTCTCGCCTCCTTAAGGGAGATGTCCGGATAGCGACCCAGCACCTTCTCTCGTCGGCGCCCGCCGATCCGGTAGCGCAAGATCCAGGTGGCTTGGCCCTGGCGGGCAGAGGATTCCTTCGCAAGGAAGATCAGCCCGCCGCCGATCCCCCTGTCCACAGGACCGGCATTGAGCCAGCTCCGCAGTGTCCTATCCGAAACGTTCTGTGCAAACCCAGTCATGGCGCGGCCTCCAGCAGTGTTTGGCGGGTTCGCGTTCCGGAACTTCCCCGGAACAGGCTGGGTCCGCCCTCGAACCCGCCAAAAAACCCGCCAGAAAGCTTGCGCTTGCCTGGGACGCCGCGTTACGTCGTGACTGCTATATCCATTGAAAATCAACGACTTGGACTGGCGCTTTGGGGTGGCATGATGCCCCCGGAAACGTCACTCAATGTTCTGCACCTGCTCGCGCATCTGCTCGATCAGCACCTTCATCTCGACCGAGACGTTGGTCAGCTCCAGCGCGGCCGACTTGGAGCCCAGCGTGTTGGCTTCACGCTGCAGTTCCTGGATCAGGAAGTCCAGCCGCTTGCCGACCTCGCCGCCGGCCTGCAGCAGGCGCTCGATCTCGTCGAGGTGGGCGCGCAACCGGGCCAGTTCCTCGGCCACGTCGATGCGGATGGCGAAGGCGGTGGCCTCGTTCAGCGCGCGCTCGCGCACCGCGTCGGCGCCCAGGCCTTGTGCCGAGCCGGTAGCGGCCAGTGCCTCGTTCCAGCGTTCCAGGAAGCGCTGCTGCTGGCGCTGCACCACGGCCGGCACCAGCGGCTCGGCGCTGTCGGCCAGCGCCTGCAGGCGGCGCAGCTTGTCGCGCAGCACCTCCACCAGCCGTGCGCCTTCGCGTGCCCGGGCCCCGCGCAGGCCTTCGATGCAGGCGCGCGCAGCCTGCAGCGCGGCCTC